>NZ_JAPSKZ010000331.1 GCF_031181185.1 Phenylobacterium sp.
GGCCTGGCCCGCCGCCGCGCCCACGGATGCGGCCATCGCACTGGCGCTCGTCGCCATCGCCGCGCCCCGCTTGCCGCCGCCGCTGCGGGTCTTCCTGCTGACGGTGGCCATCGTGCAGGACCTGATCAGCGTCGCCCTGATCGCCCTCCTCTTCACCGAGGCGCTGCGCCCGGCGATGCTGGGCGGCGCGGCGGCCACGTTCCTCGTGCTGCTCGCCATGTCCCGCTGGCGCTCGACGCCGTACGCCTTCTGGACGCTGGGGTTCGTCCTGCTCTGGGGCTTCGTCGTGAAATCCGGCCTGGACCCCTCCCTGGCGGGACTGCTCGCCGCCTCCGTCATGCCCCTGCAGCCGAAGCGGCCGGGCGGCCCCGGCGTGCTGGACCAGGTTATGGCCGCCCTGCACCCCTACGTGGCCTTCCTGATCTTGCCGCTGTTCATCCTGACGGCCGCGGGCTTCTCGGTGCGCGAGCTGCCGGCCGACACGCCAACCGCCCCCGTGGCCCTGGGACTCGGCCTTGCCTTGGTGCTCGGCAAGCAGGTCGGCGTGTTCGGCGCGGCCATGCTGGCCATCGCCCTGAAGTGGGCGAGGCGGCCCATGGGGGCGAAATGGCTCGAGCTCTACGGCGTCAGCGTCCTGTGCGGCGTGGGTTTCACGCTGAGCCTCTACATCGGTGGGCTCGCCTTCCCCGAAGACGCGGGCGTGCTCGCGAAGGTGCGCATCGGCGTCCTCGCCGGCTCCGCGATCTCGGCCCTCTGGGGCATGGCCGTCCTGGCGTTCGCGGGGGGCCGACGGGCGCCCGAGTAACTCTCCTCCTCCCCTTGCGGGAGAAGGTGTCGGCGAAGCCGACGGATGAGGGGTTCACCGCAACGCAGTCGGAACGAAGAAGGGCCGCACCACCGTGCGACCCCTCATCCGACCCGCATGCGCGGGCCACCTTCTCCCGCAAGGGGCGAAGGTTATCCGTTGCTTCTATTCGGCGGCCTTGGGCGCGTAGCCCATGATCGCCTTGGTCTCCAGGAACTCGTGGAAGGCGAAGTCGCCCCACTCGCGACCGTTGCCGCTCTGCTTGTAGCCGCCGAACGGGGCGGTCATGTCGCTGGCGCCGTTGATCGAGACCTGCCCGGCGCGCAGCTTCGACGCCACCTCGCGGGCCTTCGCGAGGTCAGAGCCGTTCACATAGGCGGCGAGGCCGTACTCGGTGTCGTTGCCGACGCGGACCGCTTCTTCGACGCTCTCATAACCCAGGATCGACAGCACCGGCCCGAAGATCTCCTCGCGGGCGATGGTCATCTGGTTGTTCACGTTGCCGAAGACGGTGGGCTTCACATAGTGGCCCTTCTCCAGGCCTTCGGGACGGCCCGTACCGCCGGTCACCAGGGTCGCGCCTTCGTCGATGCCCTTCTGGATCAGCGACTGGATCTTCTCCCATTGGGTCTTGGAGACCACCGGGCCCATGTTGAAGTTGCCGTTCGGGTCGCCGACGGTGACCTGCTCGGCCGTGGCCTTGGCCACCGCCATCGCCTCGTCCATGCGCTTGGACGGGACCAGCATCCGGGTCGGCGCATTGCAGCTCTGGCCCGAGTTGGTCATCACATGCATCACGCCGCGGGCGACGCTCTTCGAGAACGCGTCGTCGTCCAGCACGATGTTGGGGCTCTTGCCGCCCAGCTCCTGGTGGACGCGCTTGACG
>NZ_JAPSKZ010000332.1 GCF_031181185.1 Phenylobacterium sp.
AGCCCTCCGTCAGATAGTGAACCAGGGGCGGGATCCCGCGCGCCGCCCGGCCCGCCTGCCGCACGTACCAGGCGGGATCGAACAGCGGATGCGGCGAGAGCCCCTGCATCCAGCCTTCGCGCATATAGTGCCCGACGGGGTCGTCGCCCGCCGCCAGGGTCGGTCCCTGGGCGAGATAGTGCCCCACGTCGAAAGCGGGATGCGGGCTGCACCCGAGCGCGGCGCCCCGGCGTACATAATGCTCCAGAGCGCTGACGCCGGAGCCGGCCAGTTCGCCGGCGTTCTGGCGGCGGTAGTGCCCTTCGTCGAACAGCGGATGCGGCGCACGGCCCTCCAAGCTGCCGGCGAGGAGATAATGGACCAGCGGGGCGGTCCGGCCGCCGGCGACGTCCGGGTGGCTGGCCAGGTATCTGCCCTGATCGAACGGCGCGAGCGGGGTCACCGCAGGGGCCGGTCCGCGGCGGGCATAGGCGGCCATGTGACGAAGGTTGTGCAGGGGCCGGCCCGAGCCGCGCCACACGCCGCTTCGGGCGATGACGACCGCCTGGCCAAAAGCCCCCAGCCGGGCCAGGAGCCGGTCGAACCGGCGGCTGAGCCCCCCGTGCCGACGCACCGGCGCGGGAACGCCGCGGCTCGTCCGGTAGGCCGCTGCGGCGGCGACCCGCAGGCGGGCGGCAAGCGCCTCGCGGGCCGCCAGCGACTCGTGCAGCGCCACCGTGAGTTCGGTCCGGGTGACCGCCTCGCGCACCTGGGAATCCTGCACGACGCGGCGCAGATCCGTGATCTTACCGGCGACGGCGCGCGCCTTCTCGACGACCCGAAAGACCCGATCGGCCTGCGACTCGCTCATGCCGCCTCCGTCTCCAGCCAGCGCCGGAAGCTCCCGGCGCCCGCGGCGTACGGGTCGGGATAGGCGGCCTGCAGGTCGGCGCGCTCGCGGTACAGCAGCCGGTGCGCCTTCTCGATCGGCGTGCCGTCGGCGTAGGCGCCATAGGCCCACCAGCGGTCTGGAATGGCCGCCTCGGTCGCCGCGGCGACCTCGCGCTTGTACCAGGCCCAGATTTCGTAGACCGGGAAGTTCGAGCCGGCGTACCGCTTGGTCATGGTGTCGCCAAGCGGGCCCAGCTTGGTGAAGTGCCAGAAGCGCAGCGGGTGGCCGTTCACCGTGATCCGCCCGTCCTTCTCCACCGCGACTTTCCGCTGGCTGAGGTTCCAGCTGGCGACGTTGTAGCCCGGGTCGCGCAGGATCTTCACACGGTCGAACAGCGCCGGCACGTGGTCGCACCAGCGTTGGTCCACGAACAGGCCCTGAGGGATGTCGTCGTAGCAATACGACAGCAACCGGTCGCTCCACCACTTTGCGAAACGCGCGCCCTCGCCGGTGGTGCGGATGGCGACGAAGCCCAGGTTGTAGATGCCGGTGCGCAGGGTCGCGATGTCGTTGTCCAGGATGGCCTGGACGTCATCGTTGGGATCGATCAGGTGCGGAGTCAGCACGATGTCGTCCGACTGCAGGTGGTCGATCAGCGGGTCGAGCCCGCCCAGCAGCGCCGTGTCCGGGTCCAGGTAGATCACCACGTCGGCTTCGCCGGCGGCGCAGACCTGGTGAATGTAGGGGCCTTTCACCGCGGTGCAGACCTCGACGACGTCGTGCTTGAAGAGCCAGCTCTTGAAGTTGGGAATGCCAAGG
>NZ_JAPSKZ010000333.1 GCF_031181185.1 Phenylobacterium sp.
TCCGCCCTTGGTCGCCATCGTCGTGCCGCCCGCCGCGACCGCCTGCCAGGAGTGGGCCGGCGTGCCGGGCACCCAGACGGCGGCCCGCATGCCCACCGTGGGCGTCACCCAGCTCACGTCGCTCACGTCGGTCGAGCCGCCGCCGTCGCCGCCGATCCGCATCGGCTGCACTTCGGCGGCGCTTTCCAGCTTGGCGTCGTTGGCCGGCAGCTGCTTGGCCATGGCCTCGGCGAAGGCGCGCTCCTGGGCGTCCCAGACCACCCCGCCCACGTCGCGCAGGTTCTCGTCCATCACGCGGGCCAGGGTCTCGTTCGGCAGCATGTTGTAAACGCCGCCGGTCTGCTCGAAGCTGACCTTCGTCTCGGTGGCCATGGCCGCGCCCTCGGCGGCCTTCTGCACCCGGGCCATCACGTCGCGCACCACCTGCGGGTCGCGGTGCCGGACGTAGTAGTAGGCCTCCGCCTTCTCAGGCACGACGTTCGGCGCATTGCCGCCGTCGGTGACGACGTAGTGGATGCGGGTGCCGTCGGGGATGTGCTCGCGCAGCATGTTGACCGCCGCATTCATCACCTCCACGCCATCCAGCGCCGAGCGGCCCCGCCAGGGCGCCGCCGAGGCATGGGACGATGCGCCCACGAACCGGAACTTCCCGCTGATGTTAGCCAGGCTCACGCCCTGGCTCGCGTCATTGGCGTCGCCCGCGTGCCAGTGCAGGGTCGCGTCCACGTCCTGGAACAGGCCGGCGCGCACCAGGTAGACCTTGCCTGAGCCGCCCTCTTCCGCCGGGCTGCCATAGACCCGCACCTCGCCCTTGACGCCGTTGGCCTTCATCCACTGGACCAGCGTAATCGCCGCCTGCACCGAGGCGGCGCCGAAGACGTGGTGCCCGCAGGCGTGGCCGGCGACGCCAGGCAAAGGCTTGCGCTCGGGAGCCGCCGCCTGGGCCAGCCCCGGCAGGGCGTCGTATTCGGCGAGGATGCCGATCACCGGCCCCTCGCCGGTCTTGAAGCTGGCGACGAAGGCGGTGGGCATGCCGGCGACGCCGGCCTCCACTTTGAAGCCCACCTTCTTCAGCTCGGACTGCAAAAGCGCCGAGCTCTTGTGCTCCTGGTAGCCGACCTCGGCGAAGCCCCAGATCTGCTTGGCCACTTCGCCCAGCCGCGGCCCGGCCTTGTCGACGCTGGCCTTGATCGAGGTCCGGTCGGCCGCCGACAGCGGCTCCGCGCTCGCCGCGCCTCCGACCATCATCACGGCCGCCGCCGCCAGAAGAACCCGCTTCATCGAAAGCCCCCGCCAGAAACTGAACTCAGGCCACTCTAGGCGTGGAATCCGGACTGGCAATTCGGGAGTACGTAGCGCCGGTATGGCGACCGCGAACGCACGCCAGCCGCCTCGTGCCGGAGCGCCCGCTTCGAACGTCAGTTATGGGTCGGTAGCGGAGGTTCCATCCGCCACCAGATGCAGCTGCTCCGTGAAAGGGTGGGGGTTTTCTAGTCGCTCACGCGCTCCGCTCGCCAGAGTTCACGCTCACCCGCCCGGCGAACGGCCGTGATACGCCCGTCGCCCGTGCGGTCGAACTGCAACGTTGATCCGACACCCATGCCGAACATCGAACCACCTCTGGGCGTCACCGCGACATGTTCCCCTGTGTCCGCCATGGGTCGGAAGCGGACAT
>NZ_JAPSKZ010000102.1 GCF_031181185.1 Phenylobacterium sp.
CGGTCGGCCGGTACTCGACCTTGGCGTTCACCCCGCTGCGCTGCTTGGTGTTGTTGTACCAGAACAGGCGCTGGAAGGCCGGCACCTGGATGCCGTTGCCCGAGCCGGAGGGGACCGGCGCGCCGGCGGTGCTGTACTCGCGCCAGGAGGGGTCCTGGGTCTCCACTTGCGGGATGTCGTAGTCCAGCTGCTCGTGGGAGGCGCCGATGACGACGCCCCATTCCTCGTCGGCGCCGAAGCGGCCGCCGGCGGCGAAGGCCAGGCGGTACGAGGCCTTGTCGTTGCGGACGTCGCCGCTGCGCTCGTAGTGGCCGTACGAGGCGATGCCGTTGAAGAACCGCCGATTGGCGTCGAAGGCGCTGCGCGTCGTGACGTTGACGATGCCGCCGATGGCGTTGGCGTCGTGCTCGGGCGTCACGGTCTTCACCACCTCGAGCCGGCCGGCCATCACCGAGGGCACGATGTCCATGGGAACGGTGCGGCCGCTCTCGTCGACCGAGGCGACCACCGCGCCGTCGATGGTCGTGCGGTTGTAGGTGGAGCGCAGGCCCCGAAGGCTTGGGAAGCGCGGCTCGCCCTGGTCTTCCATCACCGACACGCCCGGGATGCGGCGAAGCGCGGCGGCGGTGTTGTGGTCGGGCAGCTTGCCGATGTCGTCGGCCGAGACGGCGTCCACCACCTCGAAGCTCTCGCGCTTCACCGCGATGGCGGCGCGCTGGGCCTCGCGCTGGCCGGTGACGACGATCTCCTCCACCTCAGGCGCCGCCTCGTCGGCGTGCGCCGTTCCAGCGAGCGCGAGGACCAGCACAGCGGCGGACGCCGACAGCAGGGCTTCACCCCGCCGGCTGCGGCGGACTTGGAACTTGGATGACATGGCAGACCCCCAGCTTCTTGGTTGGGGCGGTGCATAGGGGCGGCCCATGACAGGCCGGCGACGCGTCCGCGACGGTCGTGCGACGAGGCTCAAGCGCCGAAACCGCTTGAGCCCAGCGGTCGCGGGCGGTAGGCCGCCCGCCATGCTGCAAGGACTTTCCCACCAGGCGCGCGACGCCAAGAGCTGGCCCTTCGAACAGGCCCGCATCCTGCTGGACCGCGTCCTGCGCCTGCGCCTGAGCGACGCCGAGCGCGACGCGGCGCGCGCGCTGTTCGCCCAGGGCAAGTTCGACGACGCCGTGGCGACGTTCCCGGCTCTGGGCAAGCCCGTGGTCTTCCAGTGCGGCTACGGCGCCTCGGGCCTGCCGCACCTGGGCACCTTCGGCGAGGCGACACGGCCGACCATCGTGCGCAACGCATTCCGGGCGCTGACCGAGGACGCCATCCCGACGCAGCTGATCGTCTTCTCCGACGACATGGACGGCCTGCGGAAGATCCCCGACAACGTGCCCAACCGGGAGATGCTGGAGGAGGATCGCGACAAGCCGGTCACCTCGGTGCGTGACCCGTTCGGCGAATACGAGAGCTTCGGGCATCACAACAACGCCCGGCTGCGCGCCTTCCTGGACGGCTTCGGCTTCGACTACACCTTCATGAGCTCGACCGAGACCTACAGGTCCGGCCGGTTCGACGACGTTCTGCTACGCATCCTCGAGCGTTTCGACACCGTCATGGGCGTCATGCTGCCGACCCTGGGCGAAGAGCGGCGAGCCACCTATTCGCCGTTCCTGCCGATCAGCCCCAAGACGGGCCGGGTGCTGCAGGTCCCGACCCTGGAGCGCAACGTCAAGAAGGGAACCATCGTCTTCGCCGACGAGGACGGCGAGCGGGTGGAGACGCCGGTGACCGGCGGCCATGTGAAGCTGCAATGGCGCCCAGACTGGGCGGCCCGCTGGACCGCGCTGGAGGTCGACTTCGAGGCTTCGGGCAAGGACCTGGTCGACAGTGTGCGCGTGTCGAACAAGATCGTGAAGGCGCTGGGCGGCGAGCCGCCGGAGGCCTTCCACTTCGAGCTCTTCATGGATGAGAACAACCAGAAGATCTCGAAGTCCAAGGGCAACGGCCTGACCATTGAGGAATGGCTGCGCTATGGCGCGCCCGAGAGCCTGACCTACTACATGTTCCAGAGCCCGAAGTCGGCCAAGCGCCTGTATTTCGACGTGATCCCGAAGGCCACGGACGAGTACCTGAGTCACCTCGACGCGCTGAACCGCGCGCGCAGCGAGGGCGAGAACCGCGCGCCGATCGACAATCCGGCGTGGCACGTCCATCGGGGGGGCCCGCCCGAGCGCGGCTCGCCCGTCAGCTTCAGCCTGCTCCTGAACCTGGTGTCGGCGGCGGACGCCTCGACCAAGGAGATCCTCTGGGGCTTCCTGGAGCGCTACATCCCCGGCGCGACGCCGGAGAGCGAGCCGCTGCTCGACAAGCTCGCGGGTTACGCGCTGAACTACTACGAGGACTTCGTGAAGCCCTCGAAGACATTCCGCGCCCCCACCGACCAGGAGCGCGCGGCCATGGAGGACCTGGTCGCGCGGCTGAAGGCGCTTCCGGCGAGCGCCGACGCCGAGGCGATCCAGAATGAGGTCTTCGAGGTGGGCAAGGCCGCCGGCTTCGAGCCGCTGCGCCTGTGGTTCGCCGCCCTGTACGAGGTGCTGCTGGGCCAGAGCCAGGGCCCGCGGTTCGGCTCGTTCGTGGCCATCTTCGGCGTCGACCGCACCATCGACCTGATCGAACGCGGGCTCAGGGGCGAGCTGACGGCCTGAGCCGCTTCAGCGGGGAGCCTGGTGACGGCGGCGCCAGTTCGCGGCGTGCGCAAAGGCCAGGATCACGCCGCCCGCCACCGTCAGCGGAGTCTCGGCCGCTTCGGTCGGCCACCCCGCCGCGCCGGCGCCCATCAGGCCGAGCCCCAGGGCCGCGGCGGCCACCAAGGACCACGCCGTTGAGCCCCCACGCCAGTCGATGAGGGCAGCGGCGGCGATCGGCGCGGCGGCGGCGACAAAGGCGGCGTGCGCCCACTCCGCTTCGGCCAGGCCGCCCAGGATGGGGAGCGCCACGGCGGCGAACGGCAGCGCCAGGCAATGGAGGATGCAGAGGCCGGACAGGCTGATCGCCGAAAGGTCCAGCAGAGGGGCCGCGGACTTCATGATGGTGTCTCCGTGAAGCAGACCGGCTCGGCCGCGATGACGTCCGCCCGCGGGGCGTAACGTCATCGGCGATCCTCATCTCCTGACGAACGGTACTGTTATGTTATAACACCGCAGGGCCGCAAGTCCCTCGTCAGGCGCTTGCGGGTCCAGGGCGGCGCGGAGCCCTATCCCGCGCGCGAGGGTCGCGCTCACCCTGCGTCAGCAGCGTGACTTATCGGCGATCAGATGTCCTTGACGTAAACGTAAAGCGGGCCTTAGCTCTTCAGGCAAAATGAGCGCTTGAGGGAGGAAGACCCATGCCCCACGACCTGCGCCGCCCGGCCCGGACCTACACGATCCGGCAGCTCTGCCTCGAATTCAAATGCACGCCGCGCGCGCTGCGTTTCTACGAGGACAAGGGCCTGCTGACTCCCGCCCGCGACGGCATGAACCGCGTCTATTCCTACCGTGACCGCGCCCGCCTGCAGCTGATCCTGCGGGGGAAGCGCGTGGGCCTGTCGCTGGCCGAGATCGGCGAGATCCTGGACCTGTACGAGGCCGACGAGTCCGGCGCCGCCCAGGCGGCCAAGAGCCTGCGCAAGTTCAAGGAGCGCATCGTCGCCCTGGAACAGCAGAAGCAGGACATCGACGCCGCCATCGCCCAGCTGCAAAAGGGCATCTCCGACATGGAGAAGCGCCTGGCCGAAACCCGGCCGGACCTGCTGCCCCGGGCCGCGGACTACGACCAGGTGCTGCGCCGGCGGCTGGACGACCTGGAGCACGCGTAACCCTGGATTCGGCGGGCGGCGGAAGCTATCACCGCCGCCTCAGCCAAGTTCGGAGCGACCATGCCCTACCAGGCCCCCGTGCGGGACTATCAGTTCCTGCTGCGCGACGTCCTGCAGCTCGAACGCCACGCCAACCTGCCGGCCTTCGCCGACGCCTCGATGGATACGGTGGACGCCATCCTCGAGGAGGCCGGCAAGTTCACCTCCGAGGTGCTCGCGCCGCTGAACGCGGTGGGCGACAAGGAGGGCTGCACCTGGAGCCCGGACTTCTCGGTCAAGACGCCCACCGGCTTCAAGGCGGCTTACCGCCAGCTGGTGGAGGCCGGCTGGCCCGCCCTGGGCTCGGACCCGGCCTACGGCGGCCAGGGCCTGCCGCACGTGGTCAATGTGGCGTTCTCCGAGATGAGCTCCTCGGCGAACATGGCCTTCTCGATGTACCCGGGCCTGACGCACGGCGCCTATTCGGCGATCCACGTGGGCGGCTCGGACGAACAGAAGGCGCTGTACCTGCCGAAGCTGGCCTCGTTCCAGTGGGCCGGCACCATGAACCTGACCGAGCCGCATTGCGGCACGGACTTGGGCCTGCTGCGCACCAAGGCGGTCCCGCAAGCTGACGGCACCTACAAGATCACGGGCCAGAAGATCTGGATCTCGGGCGGCGAGCAGGACCTGACCGAGAACATCGTCCACCTGGTGCTGGCCCGCATCGAGGGCGCGCCGCAGGGCACCCGCGGCATCAGCCTGTTCATCGTGCCGAAGTTCATCCCCGACGCCGACGGCAACCCGGGCCAGCGCAATTCGGTGAAGTGCCTGGGGCTCGAAGAGAAGATGGGCATCCACGGCAACGCCACCTGCGTGATCAGCCACGAGGAGGCGACCGGCTGGCTGATCGGCGAGGAGAACCGGGGCCTGGCCCTGATGTTCGTGATGATGAACGAGGCCCGGCTGGGCGTCGGCCTGCAGGGGATCGCCCAGGCCGAGGCCGCCTACCAGGCCGCCGCCGAGTTCGCCAAGGACCGCCTGCAGGGCCGCTCGCTGACCGGCCCGAAGAACCCGGACGGCCCCGCCGACCCGATCATCGTGCACCCCGACGTGCGGCGGATGCTGCTGGACGCCCGCGCCATCGTCGAAGGCGGCCGGGCGTTCATGGCCTGGACGGCGCTGCACGGCGACCTGGCGCACGCCAGCCCCGACGAGGCCGTCCGCCAGAAGGGCCGCGACTACATGGCCCTGATGACGCCCGTGGTGAAGGCGTTCCTGACCGACCGCGGCTTTAAGGTCTGCTCGGACGCCATGCAGGTGCACGGCGGCTCGGGCTTCACCGAGCACTTCCCCGTCAGCCAGTACCTGCGCGACGTGCGCATCGCCCTGATCTACGAGGGCACGAACGGGGTCCAGGCGCTGGACCTGGTGGGCCGCAAGCTGGCGGCCGACGGCGGCCGGGCGGTGATGAGCTTCTTCGCCGAGCTGGACCAGTTCGTCGCCGAGAACGAAGGCGACGCCGAACTGAAGCCGTTCATCGACGGCGTGGCGCGGGCCAAGGGCGAGCTGCAGGAGGCCACCATGTGGCTGATGCAGAACGGCCTGGCCAATCCGGACAACGCCGGCGCGGCCTCGACCGATTACCTGCAGCTCTTCGGTCTGACGGCGCTGGCCTACATGTGGGCGATGATGGCCAAGGCGGCGCAGGCGAAGATCGCCGCCGGCAAGGCGGACCCGTTCTACGAGCGCAAGCTGGTCGTGGGCCGCTACTACGTCGAGCGCATCCTGCCCGAGACCGGCGGCCATCTTGCCAAGCTGAAAGCCGGCGCCGATCTGATGATGAAGCTTCCCGCCGACGCCTTCTGACGGAGACCCCATGGCCAGCTACCGCGCGACGATCGAATGGTCCCTCGAAGCTGGCGCGGGGCCGGAGGAGTTCCTGAAGGGCCGCTACAGCCGCGGCCATACCGTGAGCTTCGCGCAGCATGTGGTGCCGGCGACGGCCTCGGCGCACGTGGTGGGCAGCAAGTGGGCGGCGCCGGGCGCGGTGGACCCGGAGGAGATGTTCGTCGCCGCGCTCTCGAACTGCCACATGCTGACCTTCCTGCACATGGCGCGGCTGAAGGGCTTCGTGGTCACCCGCTACCGCGACGAGGCGGTGGGCGTGATGGAGAAGAACGACGAGGGCCGCATGGCGGTCACCCGCGTCACGCTGCGACCCGAGATCACCTACGAAGGCCGCCGGCCAACCCGCGAGGAGGCCCACGCGCTGCACCACGAAGCGCACGAGGAGTGCTTCATCGCCAATTCGGTGAAGACCGAGGTGGTGGTGGAAGAGGTCGAATCTGCCGCCGCCTAGGCCGTCAGCCGCTTGTAGTAGATCGCCGTGCCGACCAGGCCGCCTTTCGGCTTGTAGGCATAGTCGGGGATCACGCCGGCCCGGGTCCAGCCGAGGCTCTCGTACAGTTCTGACGCGCCGCCCTCGATCGCGGTGTCCAGGTTGAGCAACGTGCGGCCGTGCGCCTTCGCCAGCCGCTCCGCCTCGATCATCAGGGCCCGGGCGAGGCCCTGGCCGCGAGCGGCGGGGGCCACCATCAGCTTCCAGACCTCTCCCCGGAACGGCTGGTTGGGAGGCGTGTCGAGCCAGAGGGTGACGGTGCCCTCGAGCCGGCCGTCCACGAAGGCGCCCAGCACGATCCGCCCGGGATCGGCGACGGCGGCGGACCAGTAGGCCTCGGCTCCGCCTTGGGGCACGGGATCCATGAAGTGGACCGAGCCGCCGGCGGACACCGTCTCGCGGAGAATCTCGGCCAGGCGCGGGACGGCGGCGCCGTCGAGGGGCTGGATCGTGGCTTTCATCGGCGCGCCACCGCTACGAGATAGACTGCGGGCTCTGCGCCCGGATTGACGAACGCGGACTCGGCCGGAGGGCCGAAGGCGTAGGAATCGCCCGGGGAAAGGGCGGTCTCCTGAGCGCCTTCGCGGATCGTAAGCTTGCCGCCGATCAGCCAGACCACCTGTCGGATGAACGCGTAGGAGGCGGCTGGCAGTTCGACCGTCGCGCCGGGCGGCAGCTCCACCTGCACCAGCTCCACCGGGTGGTCGCCGCGCGCGAATACTTGGCGGCGCAGGTACCCCGTACCGGGGTCGCGCCAGCGGGGCTGGTCGGCGGCGGCGACCTTGCGTCCGCCATCGGCTTCGGCCCGCGTCAGCAGCGCGGCCAAGGTGAGCTCGAAGGCGCCGGAGAGCTTGGCGAGCAGCGCCGCCGTCGGACTGGCCTCGCCGCGCTCGATCTTGCTGATCATCGCCTTGGACACATCGGAGCGCTGGGCGAGTTCGCCCTGGCTCCACCCCCGCGCCTCGCGTTCCAGCCTGATCCTCTCCGACAGCCGCGGCGTCGGGTCGATCACTATAGTCTCCATTTGTCCACTATGGTGGACGGCCGCGTCAGCCGTCAAGCAGCGCGCGAAGACGGCCGTCGAGAGCGACCGCATCCTTGAGCTCGCATTCCCAGATCGTCTCGACCCGCCAGCCCTGCGCTTCCAGCTCGGTGCGGCTCCTGGCGTCGCGGACGACGTTGCGGCCGACTTTGGCGGTCCAGTAGTCGCGGTTCTGCTTGGGCACCCGGGCGCCGCGGGCGCAGTCGTGGCCGTGCCAGAAGCAGCCGTGGACGAAGAGCGCGAGCCGCCGCCCCGGCATAACGATGTCAGGGTTGCCGGGCAGGTCCTTGCGATGCAGCCGGTAGCGGGCGCCGAGCCGCGTCAGCGCCCGGCGCACCGTCATCTCAGGGCTGGTGTCCTTGCCCTTCACCCGCCGCATGACGGCGGAGCGCTTCTCCGGGCCGTAGACGTCCGAGGTCAAAGCCCCTCGAACAGCGCCGTCGAGATGTAGCGCTCGGCGAAGCTGGGCACGATCGCCACGACCAGCTTGCCAGCCATGTCGTCGCGCTTGGCGACCTCGAAGGCCGCGGTCAGGGCTGCGCCCGAGGAGATGCCGACCGGGATGCCCTCTTCGGCCGCCGCGCGGCGCGCCATGGCGAAGCTATCGTCGTTGGAAACCTGGACGATCTCGTCGATGACGCTGCGGTCGACGATCGAGGGCACGAAGCCCGCGCCGATGCCCTGGATCTTGTGCGGCCCCGGACTGCCGCCGGACAGCACCGGCGAGGCCTCGGGCTCGACGGCGACCATCTTCACCGACGGCTTGCGGGCCTTCAGCACCTGGCCGACGCCGGTGATGGTGCCGCCGGTGCCGACGCCCGAGATCACCACGTCGACGCGGCCCTCGGTGTCGTTCCAGATCTCCTCGGCCGTGGAGACGCGGTGGATCAGCGGGTTGGCGACGTTGTCGAACTGCTGGGGCATGACCGCGCCGGGCGTGGCGTCGACGAGCTCGCGGGCGCGGGCCACGGCGCCCGCCATGCCCTTCTCGGCCGGGGTGAGCTCGAGCTTGGCGCCCAGGATGACCAGCATCTTGCGGCGTTCGATCGACATGCTCTCGGGCATGACGAGGGTGAGCTTGTAGCCCTTGGCGGCGGCCACGAAGGCGAGCGCGATGCCGGTGTTGCCTGACGTGGGCTCGATGATCGTCCCGCCCGGCTTCAGCACGCCCTTGGCCTCGAGGTACTCGACCATGGCCACGCCGATCCGATCCTTCACCGAGGCGACGGGATTGAAGAACTCCAGCTTGGCGACGACCTCGGCCTTGGGCTTCAGCGCCTCGGTCAGGTGCGGCAGGCGAACCAGGGGCGTGTCGCCCACCGTGTCGAGGATGGAGTCGTAGATCTTGCCCCGGCCCGCGCGGCGGAAGCGGGCGGCGTCGTAGACCTTGTCGGGGGTGGCGTCCATTTGGGGATCTCTGGCGTCTGGAAGCTTGGGAGCTGGCCTGAGAACCTAGGACTTCTGCGGCATATTGGAAGGCGCCGCGCTTGGTAGCGCCTTTAGATTTACTCGGCGGCGAGCACGGCCGCCGGCGCGAGCAGCGGCTCCAGCAGCTCCTGGGCCAGCCAGCGGACCACGGGCGCGGCCACCCCGTCGCCGGTCACGTGCAGGGCCGCGGTGGCGGGACCCGGCAGGACGTAGCTGTCGGGCAGGCCCATCAGCCGGGCGGCTTCGCGGGGGCTGACGAGACGGCTGCGCACACGGCCGTCCTCGACCACCACCAGCGTCTGGCGGGACGAGCCGCCGCGCGGGGTGCGCAGGCAACCGGCAAGGCCGTCGAAGCGAACCTCCGCGCGCTGCACGCGCCGACCATCCTCGATCCGCGTGCGGCGGAAGACGGCGCCCACGGCGCGGCCGCGCTGGGCCTCCAGCCGGGCGCGGTGGATCGGGGCCATCAGCGACAGAAGCCGGTCGGTCTCCGCCTCGGATCGCCAGGCGACGGCGTCGTCCGGCTCCAGCAGGGCGGCGAGGTCGGTGTTGCGGGCCGGCGGGGCGGCCAGGCGCCACCAGACCCACGAGGCCTTCAGCGCCTCGGGCAGAGCCGCGTGGGCGGCGCGCACGGCGCGGGTGTGGAACGGGCTGTCGCCGGCCAGCCCCGGCGGCGGCCGGTGGCGGCAGGCCACGACGAAGACGCGGGGCCGCGACTGCGGCAGGAGGTGGGCGGCGTCGATCTCGAGCGCGCCGAACACATAGCCCTGGGCCGCCAGCGCCTCGCCCAGGGCGGCGAAGTCGGCCCCGCCGCGCGAGGTGAGCAGGCCCACGACGTTCTCGATCACCACCAGCCGTGGCGCACGGCCTTCGGCGCTTAGGTCCTGCATCAGCCGCCAGAAGCCGAAGAAGGCCGAGGATCGGCCGCCCTCCAGCCCCGCACGGGCGCCGGCGAGGCTGAAATCCTGGCAGGGGCTGGAGGCCCAGGCGAGATCAGCCCGGCCCGGCAGGTCGGCGGGCGTCAGCTTCCAGACGTCGCCCTCGTGGAAATGCTCGGCCGCGTCGGGGAAGTTGGCGCGGTAGGTGGCGGCCTTCACCGGATCGAAGTCGTTGGCGAAGGCGCAGGCCCAACGTCCGCCCAGGCCGATGCGGGCCATGCCGCCGCCGGCGAAGAATTCGTAGAAGCTGAAGGGTGTCGCGCCCACGCATCGAGCCTAGCCTGATTTGCCGCCGTGCGATCTCCCCTGCGACGCCAGGTATAGAACCGCGCTTGCGGGCGGCCAGGATGAAGGGTTTGGTGGCGGGATGAGACACCTCCTCCCGCTCGCCGCCCTTCTGCTCTGCGCCTGTCAGCCGAATGCCGACGAAGCGCCGCCGCCCAAGACGCAGGAGGCGCCCGCCACGGTGAACAGCGCCATGCCGCCCGGCCCGACGGTCAGCGACTTCAGCCAGCCGATGACGGCCCGCGGCACCGAGCCGTTCTGGGCCGTGCGGATCGACGGGACCAGGTTCACCCTGCAGCGCCCGGACCAACCGGAGGCGGTGTTCGAGGCGCCTGGAGCGACGGTGATCCCCGGCCGCGCCACCTGGGAGGCCCGGCGGGCGGACGGTGCGGTGATGAAGGTCACACTGTACGTCAGCGAGTGCTCGGACGGGATGAGCGACCTGAAGTACCCGATGACAGCCGAGGTGGAGCTGGGGGCCGAGACGTTCCGGGGCTGCGCGGCCAAGACGGCCGAGCTACCGCGCGCGGGCGGGGGCTAGCCCAGTTCGAGCATCGGGATCTGCGACCGGGCCTCGGCCTGGTCCCCCAGCCGGCCCGGCAGGGTGAAACCGACGGCGATGGCCAGGGCCGCGACGGCGGCCACGAGCGCTTTGAGCGGCATGGGAATTCTTCCTCGTCCGGCAGCAGCAACCCGTTGGGAACTCTGAGGTTCCTACGGCCCAGCCCCACATTCGCTTGACCTGACCCAGCGTCCGGCGGGCTAAATGCCGGCAACGGCGCCTTCAGACGCCTCAAGGGAGGATCGGCCATGGAAAAGGCCTTCGACCTGGTGGTCCGCGGCGGAACGCTGGCGGACGGGTCCGGCGCCCCGACCTACGAGGCCGACGTCGGCGTGAAGGACGGCCGCGTCGCCGCGGTCGGCAAGCTGGCCGGCGCCGGGGCCGAGGAGATCGACGCCCGCGGCCTGCTGGTGACGCCGGGCTTCGTGGACATCCACACCCACTACGACGGCCAGGCCACCTGGGACACGCACATGCAGCCCTCGTCCTGGCATGGCGTGACCACCGTGGTGATGGGCAACTGCGGCGTGGGCTTCGCGCCTTGCCGGCCCGAGGATCACGACCGGCTGATCCGGCTGATGGAAGGGGTCGAGGACATCCCGTTCCCGGTGCTGAGCCAGGGCCTGCCGTGGAACTGGGAAAGCTATCCCGACTATCTGGACGCCCTGGAGCAGCGGCGCTTCGACATCGACATCGGCAGCCAGCTGCCGCACGCGGCGCTCAGGGTCTATGTCATGGGCGAGCGCGGCGCGAACCGCGAGCCCGCGACCGAGGCCGACATCCACGCCATGGCCGCGATTGCCCGTCGGGCGGCCGAGGCCGGCGCGCTGGGCTTCTCAACCTCGCGGACGCTGAACCACCGCACTTCGGACGGGCAGCCGACCCCCACGCTGACGGCAGGCGAGGACGAGCTGACCGGCATCGCCCTGGGGCTGGCGGCCGCCGGGAAGGGCGTGCTGCAGGTGGTGTCGGACTTCGCCGACCCGGCCGAGGAGCTGGCCATGCTGCGCCGGATCGTCCAGCGCTCGGGCCGGCCGCTGTCGTTCAGCCTGGTGCAGAGCCCGCGCGCGCCGGACACCTATCCGATGATGCTGGACTGGCTCTCGCAGGCCAACGCCGACGGCCTGCCGATCCGGGCGCAGGTGGCGGGACGGCCGGTGGGCGTGCTGTTCGGCTTCGAGCTGACCATGAACCCCTTCAGCCAGCACGAGGCCTATCGCGAGATCCGCGACCTGCCGCTGGCCGGCAAGGTCGAGCGGCTGCGCGACCCGGCGTTCCGGGCCCGCCTGCTGGCCGAGGAGAGCGCGGCGGTGCGCGGCTTCGCCGGCTCCCAGCCGCGGGCCTGGCACAACATGTTCCTGATGGCCGAGGCGCCCGACTACGAGCCCACGTCCGACCAGACGGTGGAGGCGATCGCCGCCCGCGCCGGCCGCGACCCGGCCGAGGTGGCGCTGGACCACATGCTGAGCCACGGCGGGCGGGGCATGTTGTATCTGCCGTTCCTGAACTACGCCTGGCACAACCTGGACCCCGCCTACGAGATGCTGACCCATCCCGACTGCGTGCCGGGGCTCTCGGACGGCGGGGCGCACGTAGGCATGATCTGCGACGGCAGCTTCCCGACGTCGAACCTCACCCACTGGACGCGCGACCGCACGCGGGGGCCGAAGCTGCCGCTCGAGCGGATGGTCAAGGCCCAGACGCGCGACACGGCCGAGACGGTGGGCCTGCTGGACCGTGGCCTGATCGCGCCCGGCTACCGCGCGGACCTGAACGTCATCGACTACGGCCGCCTGAAGCTGCACGCGCCGCAGGTGGCCTACGACCTGCCGGCGGGCGGACGCAGGCTGATCCAGCGCGCGGACGGCTATGTGGCGACGGTCGTGGCGGGCCAGGTCACCTACCGCGACGGCGAGCCCACGGGCGCGCTGCCGGGGCGGCTGCTGCGCGGGGCGCAGGCGGCGCCGCGGGCGATGGCGGCGGAGTAGCGCAGGCAAAGGTCGCATCGACCTCCAGGCGATTCGAGTCATAAGGGCGCGATGCACGCCCGCGCCAACGCCCTGGTCGAACCGATGGAGGAAGCGCGCGAGATCCTGCGGCGCACCTTCGGGCACCAGGACTTCCGGGGTCTGCAGGCGGACGTGATCGCCGAGGTGCTGGCCGGGCGCAGCGCCATGGCGGTGCTGCCGACCGGCGGCGGCAAGAGCCTGTGCTACCAGATCCCGAGCCTGGTGCGAGCCGGTCTGGGCCTGGTGGTCTCGCCGCTGATCGCCCTGATGACCGATCAGGTGGCGGCGCTGCAGCAGTCCGGCGTGGCCGCCGCGCGGCTGGACTCCAACATCGACCTGCACGAGCGCACCGAGACCTGGCGGCGGATCGAGCGCGGCGAACTGGACCTGCTGTACGTCTCACCGGAAGGGCTGATGCAGCCGACCATGCTGGACCGGCTGAGCCGCACGCCGCTGGCGCTGATCGCGATCGACGAGGCCCACTGCGTGAGCCAGTGGGGCCATGACTTCCGGCCCGAGTACCGGATGCTGGGGCGGCTGGCCGAGCTGTTCCCCGACGTGCCGCGGCTGGC
>NZ_JAPSKZ010000334.1 GCF_031181185.1 Phenylobacterium sp.
CAGGCCGTGGCCGGCGTGGACCTCGAGGCCCAGATCGGCGGCGCGGGCGGCGGCGGCCTGCAGGCGGGCGAACTCCACCGCCCGGTCGGCGCCGGTCAGATGGCAGTAGCGGCCGGTGTGGAATTCGACGACGTGGGCGCCGACGGCGCGCGCCGCCTCGACCTGCTCCAGCGCCGGCTCGATGAACAGGGAGACACGCACGCCGGCCCCGGCCAGGGCGCGAACGACGGGGGCGATGCGGTCCTCGTGGCCGGCTGCGGCGAGGCCGCCTTCGGTGGTCACCTCCTCGCGGCGTTCGGGCACCAGGCAGGCGGCGTGGGGGCGGTGGCGCAAGGCGATGGCCAGCATCTCGTCGGTGACGGCCATCTCGAGGTTGAGCGGCCGCCCGGCGACCGCGCAGAGGTCGCTGAGGGCCTCGATGTCGGCGTCGGTGATGTGGCGGCGATCCTCGCGCAGGTGGGCGGTGATGCCGTCGGCCCCCGCGGCCAGCGCCTCGCGGGCCGCGCGGACGGGGTCCGGATGGGCGCCGCCCCGGGCGTTCCGCACGGTGGCGACGTGGTCGATGTTGACGCCGAGGCGAACCGCCGAGACCATCGCCGCCTCTCCTACTTCGCCAGCCGGCGGCTGCCGGGGTCCTCGACCGGCAGGGCGGCGAGCTCGGGCGGCAGGGCGTCGGCGGGCCAGGCCGGCACGTCGAGGGTGGCGAGGGCGATCAGGGGAACCCCCACGTCGGCGCGGCCGCCGGAGCGGTCGACGATG
Source organism: Phenylobacterium sp. (assembly GCF_031181185.1). Classification (GTDB taxonomy): domain Bacteria; phylum Pseudomonadota; class Alphaproteobacteria; order Caulobacterales; family Caulobacteraceae; genus Phenylobacterium. The sequence goes on from NZ_JAPSKZ010000334.1 coordinate 760, forward strand.
CAGGCGGCGGCGACCACCTCCCCGCCCGCGTCGCGGATGGCCTGGATGCACTCGCGGCTGGACAGGCCGGTGGTGACGATGTCCTCGACCATGACCACCCTCTGCCCGGGCTCGACGTGGAAGCCGCGGCGGAGCCTGAAGGTCCCGCCCTCGCGCTCGACGTACATCGAGGGCACGCCCAGCCAGCGGGCGGTCTCATAGCCGGGGATGATGCCTCCGACGGCCGGCGAGATGGCGACGTCGACGGGGCCGACCGCGGCCGTGACCTTCTCCGCCAGCGCCTTGCACAGGCGCGCGCAGCGGTCGGCGTGCATGAAGACCAGGTTCTTCTGCAGGAAGACCGGGCTGTGCAGGCCCGAGGAGAGGACGAAATGCCCCTCGCGCAGGGCGCCGGCGGCGCGGAACTCGTTCAGGACGTCGTCGGAGGTCATGGCGGTCATGGCCCTCCCCTACCCCGTCACGCCCTCGCTTTGAAGCGCCGGCTGATGCGGATCGACGGCGCTCTCGCCGCCGGGGCGCAGGCCGCGGGCCAGCAGCTCGCGCCAGAGCCCCTCGGCGTCCTCGGCGAAGCCGATCAGCTCGAGGTCGGACGCCGCGATCATGCCGTGCTCGACCAGCGCCCCGAAGTTGACCACGGAGCGCCAGTAGCCCTCGTCGAACAGAACGATGGGGATGTTCCGCTCCTTGCCGGTCTGGCGCAGGGTGAGGATCTCGAACAGCTCGTCGAAGGTCCCGAAGCCGCCGGGGAAGACCACCAGGGCGTTGGCGCGCAGGGCGAAATGCATCTTGCGCATGGCGAAGTAGTGGAACCGGAAGGTCAGCTCGGGGGTCGACCAGGGGTTCGGCTCCTGCTCGTGCGGCAGGGTGATGTTGTAGCCGATCGAGGGGG
>NZ_JAPSKZ010000103.1 GCF_031181185.1 Phenylobacterium sp.
GTAGGTGCGGCTGCGTGCGTTGTTGTTCGTGACTCTGGGCGGCCTTCTTCTCGACCGGGGTTTCGTCTTCCCGGGCAAGTCCTGCGGTAATAGCATTCTGCTGGCGCAGCGGTCCGCCTACCACGTCCACTGGTACGTCTACCCGGTGATGATCTGGCTGGAGCTGCTGACGGACTTTCTGTGCGTCGAGCGGACCAGCTTCGACATTGCCTATATCACCGAGCTGGATCCGCTCTGGCAGGACGATCACCTGTCCGTGCTGATCCACCCGGAAGCGCTGATCTTCGCAAATCCGATCGCGACTGCCGCGTGTTCGGTGGACTGCGCGTCCACCTCGGCCGGGCGGGTGCGCAACGAGATGTTCTGGTGCGCCGGTTGCCACGGGACGATGTATCCGATGAACGGAAACATCGCGGGCGAATACTCGGACATCCAGGGTGCGTTGCTGGCGGCCGAACGCTTCGCCTTCAAGATGCACCGCCAGCTGCTGGCCGACGGAACGAGCGGTCCGCAGGCGGTGTGCTCCAAGTACAAGATGCCGATCATGGACAAGCGGCAGTACCGCTTCCAGCTGACGAACCCGGTTCGTCACGTCCGTGGGCCGTTCACCTGCCCGCCGATCGGCGCGTCCACGGTGCCCTACGAGGGCGGCAAGACCATCCCGATCCGCGGCGAGGACTACGGCTTCCTCGTCTGGCGCAAGCGCAACTGCTGCGTGACCATCATTCCATAGGGGCGATCATGTTCGAAGGTCTCAACTACCCCGCGTTCTCTGGCTCGCTGATGTGCTGGGTGGCCTTCGTGGCCGTCCTGGGCGCCGCGCTCAGCCTGTTCATCTTCGCGTGGCGAAACCAGTGGCTGGTCATGCAGATGGCGTCCGCCCTGATGATGTGCGGCGTGGTCTTCTGGGCCTCGACGCCGGCAATGGCGCAGGACGCGCTTGGCGCAGCCGCGCGGGCTCTGATCGACCAGGCCGAGGCTCGTGGGCGGTCTGCGCAGGAGTCGCTCGAGGAGTGGGCGGCGCAGACGAGCGCCGTGACGGAGCGTTATCAGCGAGACGCGCAGGAACTGGCGGCCGCCAATCAGCGGGCGCTGGCCCGCGGGATGACGATGCTTCGCAACGACCCGACCTTTGGCGACGCGGCGGCGATCGCGGAGGCCGTGCCCGAGGAGCAAGGCGCCCTGTACGTAGCGGTGTCCCTGGGCATGCCCAAGGAGTCGCTCCGCCAGCTGGCGTTGGACTCACATAAGGCCGGTGCGAAGGTGGTCATTCGCGGTCTGGTCAACGGCAGCTTTGAGCAGACGTTAGTTGCCGCGAAAGAAGTTTTCGGTGAAGATGCCGTCAGCGGTGTCGCGATCGAACCTCAGGTATTCAGAGCCTTTGGCGTAGATCGAGTGCCAGCGTTCATCGCAGCTACGGCTCCGGTCCTACCGTGTGACCAGGGCGTCGACTGCACGAGCGCGGCAACCCCTCACGACCGCCTCGCGGGGAATATCACCCTCGCGGAAGCGCTTCGCATCATCGCGCAGCGTGGCGATCAAGCGCCCGGCGTCGCGCAAGCGGCCCTGGCGCGCCTGGAGGGGTAATGGGCCGTGAAAAAGTCCGGACTGGATCTCGCGCGGGGGCTTAAGGCTCTCGGCCTTGCTGTCGTGCTTATGGGCGCCGCTTCTGCGGCGCCTTCGCTCGCTCAGACGACGACGTCGGGTGACGGAGGGGCGGGTGGATTCATCGGGAACAATCCCCCTCCGCCGCTGGGAGATCCGGGAACGGTTGTGCCCGGCGCAGGCGGCGATGTTTCAGGCTGGACGGGCTATGGGAACGACCCGAACGGCCTGATCTCGGCAGGGGAGGCGAACGCTCCCGGGAACGAGTATTTGCAAGTCATCGGCGGCGGCGCGGCCAACGCGGCGCGCTACGACGTCAGCAACAACGATGACTGGCTTCGGCGGTCGTTTGACCTGCTTGGAGATCCGCGCGGGGAAGTCGGCGATCTGGTCGGCGAGGAGAGCGGTTCCTGTCAGAATGAGACCACCCAAGGAACGCGGATAGAGCGCAGCCTCTACACCTGCGAAACGGCCACGCGGGTGACGGAGAGCAGCCAGGAGTGCCGGTCGATCTACGTGCCGGTTTTCGACACGGACTACGTCTATTCCTGCCGGCAGGGCACCGAGTGGCGAAGCGAGAGCCGCACCTGTGAGCCTGAGCGGGTCGTGGTGGTAGACGAGGACTATGTCTACGCCTGCGAGACCGGGACGGTGTGGACCCACACCCCGGCGAGCTGCACGCGGCGACGGGTCGTCGTCGTCGATGAGGACTATTCCTACGCTTGCCGGACGGGGGACGTGTGGACCCATTCGCCGGCGAGCTGCCAACGCCGCCGTGTTGTCGTCGTCGATGAGGACTATCAGTACGGCTGCGTGCAGACGTGGAATGGCACGACGCATGCGCCGAACGCGGCCTGCACGGCCAATGGCCAGCCGGGTTGCGCGCCGTCGGGCGGTCGGACCTGCACGGCGCCTTCGGGCCTGCCGTCCTCGTATGTCTGTCAGCAGGGTTATCAGGGCGGCTACACCGAGCACCGGTGCTCGATCTACGACAACACGCAGGTCACGTGGTACCACAAGTGGGCGATCACGGCGATGGACCTCGACGGCTTCGGGACCGCGCCGCAGTCCCATTGGTCGATGCACTTCCCGGGCTGCGTTATCAGCGAATACAAGAGCGAATGGTCGTCGTTCGGGAAGGGCGCGAACTTTGTTGTGGACTGCGGAAATGGCGGTCCGCTGCCGTCCAAGTTTGTCGACGCGCCGGAACTTGGCGAAGGTTATAAGCAGTACCGGGATAAGTGGAACGGCTATGCCTACAACTACACACTGACGGCGCAGCCGCGAGGAACCGCAACTGAGCACGGCGGCAATGTCAGCAGCTGCGGGCAGTACGCGGGGGACGCCAGCTGCTCCCAGCAGCAGCAAGTCTGTGTTGAACCTGGCGGCTATCGTACGATTAACGGCGCACAGGTTTATCGCGAGTGCTGGCGTTATGAGGTGACCTACCAGTGCGGCGCCCGCTCGGATTTCCCGGGATGCGCGCCGCCGACCGGCATGGTGCTCGACGGCGAGCGGTGCATCGCGACGGGCTCAGGCGGCAGCTGCACTGCGACGGAGAGAACCTACATCGACCCGTCGGGCGGCTGTGCCCGGTATGAGCAGGGCTTCCGCTGCGAGGACCAGGTTCCGGGCGCCGGAACGCCGGACCAGATCCTGCGGGATGTGGTCTCGGACACGTGGGACAACGGCTGCAATGCGCTTCAGGGCAACGGCGCCTGCGTCCTGCAGGGCCAAGTTGTCCTCGAGGGCGAGCAGACCAGGACCATCAACGGTCTTCCGGTCACCCGTAATCCGTGGACGGTGCGCGAGGACTACATCTGTTCGTCTCGATCCACGGTGAACAGCTGCTCGCCCTTCACGGGCTGTTCGGAGCTGTCGAGCGTCTGCGCCAGTCAGGACCGATCCGGCCAGTGTACGGCTTGGGATCGGGTCTATCGGTGCGAGAACGCGGTGCCGGGTGCGGGGACGCCAGTGGACACGCCGCGCGATGTCGTCTCGGACACGTGGCAGAATGACTGCCAGGCCCTGGCCGGGAATGGCGCCTGCACGAAGGTCGGAGAAACGGTGACCCGCGGGAATGAGACGCGGGACATCAATGGCCTGCCGGTCACTCGCAATCCTTGGGAAGTCCGAGAGGACTACATCTGCTCGTCGTCGTCGACGGTGAACGGCTGTTCGCCGTTCGCAGGCTGCACGCTGCAGGCGGAGGAGTGCTCAAGTCGTGACCGGGCCGGGAACTGCACGGCCTATCATCGGACCTACCGCTGCGAGAACCCGGCCAACAACGGGGGCACGCCGCTGGAGACGCCGCGCGAGGTCGTCAGTGAATACTGGACCGACCCGTGCGCAACCAATCGAAACGACCCGGCCTGCCGTATGACGGCGAATGAGGTCCTGATTGGCGAGCAGACTCGCACGATCAACGGGCTGTCGGTCACCCGGAACCCTTGGCGGCGGCGGGAGACCTGGACTTGCGACAGGTCGTCTGCCGTGAACACCTGCGCCCCGCTGGCGGGGTGTCAGCAGACGGGGCAGGTGTGCGGCGGTTATGCGCCGAATGGATCCTGCTCGGTGTACGATAACGTCTACCGCTGCGAGGTAGAGACGCCCCCGGCCGGAACCCCGACGGGCGAGATCACAGACCACGTGGGTGGGGAGATGGAGCCGCAGGCCTGCGAGGCGCGGACCGACGGGGCCTGCCGGCTCACCAACAGCGAGTGCACCCAGCCGGGCGGGACGCGGAACGTCAATGGCGTGCCGACAACCGCCGACTGCTGGGAACAGACCGACACCTACACCTGCGAGGGCCTAGGCCCGACCGAGTCGAGCTGCAATCCGCCCTCGGGGTGCGAGCTGAAGGAAGAGGTCTGCCTTGATGAGGTGCCGGCCGATCAATGCCGGGCGTGGGAGAACGTCTACCAGTGCAGCCGCGAGGTCGTGACGGAGGAGACCCGGAACAGCTGTCAGACGCGGGTCTGCATCGGCGACATGTGCGTCGGGACGGAAGATGAGGGTTCGGATGAGATGCCTGACGCCTTGGCGGCGCTGCTCGCAGCCCGTCTTGCGGGGGAAGACTATTCGAAGGACCTGACGATCTTCAAAGGTCAGCCGATGCGGTGCCGCAAGGCCATCTTCGGCTTCCGGAACTGCTGCAAGGACTCGGGCTGGGGCGTCGAGCTCGGGCTGACGCAGTGTTCGGAGGAAGAGAAGACCTTGATGCAGCGCCAGGAGGCCAAGGCGACCCACTATGTGGGGACCTACTGCTCCCAGAAGAGCTTCTTCGGCGTCTGCATCGAGAAGGCCATGCGCTACTGCGCCTTCGAGGGCACGATCGCGCGCATCGTCCAGGAGGCTGGCCGCCCGCAGGTGAACAAGTCGTGGGGGACGCCCAAGGAGGCCGACTGCTCGGGCTTCACCATCGAGGAGTTCCAGCAGCTCGACCTGACGAACGTCGACTTCTCGGACTTCGCTGACGAGATGATGAGCCGGTTCACGACGCCGGATCCGAACAGCACCATGGGCCGGATCCAGACCAGCATCGAAAGCCTCATGGGCGCGGGCTCGCCCGGGTTTGGGGAAACCAACGAAGCAGGCGGAGGCGGGGAATGACTCGCGCCGCCGCGACCATCAACAAGGGAATGCCGATCATGAAGGGTGCCGTTTCGCGCGCCATCCTGGGCGCGTCCGCGCTCGCCGTCCTGCTGGCGACCGCCGCTCCGGTCGCGGCACAGCAAGTCCGGCCGGAGAACGCCTCGGCCGAGGAATACTGCCGCCGGGACCTGGGGATGTGGTTCTACTGCCAGCGCCCCGAACCGCCCGCCGAGGAAGCTGCGCCGACTGCTGCGGCGCCGATGACACCTGCGGCCGTGCCGCCGGAGATCGCGGAGCTGGAGGAGTATCAGCGCCGTCTCGAGCAGGCGCGCCAGGTTGCGGTTTGGCGGCCCACGCCGGAGACGGTCGAGGAATACTACCGGCTGCAGCAGATCGCCTTGGAGAAAGGCGGCCTGTTCGCCGACCACTTCCGCCGCTTGGTCTGGACGACGCCGGAGCTGGACTACACGGTCCAGCGGCCTGTCGTGGAGGTCGCGAAGCACGGCTGGACCGACGATCGCCTTGCGGACCGCGATCTCTTCCTTCGCGGGATCTCCGACAAGGTGGGTCTCTTCTACGTCTACCGGGGCAGCTGCGGCGCCTGCACGATCGCCAGCCCGATCGTGCGGGCCTTCGCGGACCGGTACGGCGTCACAGTCCGAGCCGTGTCGGCCGACGGCGCACCGAACTCGCATTTCCCGAATGCGGTGCGCGACCAGGGCCAGCTCGCGGCGTGGGGCGTCCGGCAGACGACGCCGGCGCTGCTGTTCTTCCAGGCCTCCGACGTCGATCCGCGGACCGGCCAAATCCGACCCCGCCGGGTGCGGGGGTCCAACGGGCAGATGATCGAGCTGCTGCCCTGCACCAAGCCCCAAGGCTGCCTCACCTACGCGGGGGCAGGGGTCATGTCGCTCGAGGACATCGCTGAACGCCTTTTCGTCCTGCTCTCCAAAGAGCCGGGCACTGACTTCTAGGAGCCCAGAACATGCGCTGGATCAACGACCGCGCCCGCAAGGGCGCCCAACAGAAAACCCCGGCCGACAAGGCGGCCCGCGGCCGCCGCCGGCGACGTCTCGCCTTGGTCGCGTTGACTACGACGAGCCTGACGCTGTTTTCGGCCTCGGCGCCGTTGGCCGACATCAACGACAGCATGGATGGCTATTGGTCGAGCTCGATCGGCTCGGCGAATGTGACCGGCCCAACCGCCTTCCAGGGCCAGAGCGCCGGCTATTACACGCTGGGCAACGTCGCCTTCCGCGGACCGCAGGAAACGACTCAGATCGGCGCGATCCAGATGCCCGCCGTTCGCGCTGGTTGCGGCGGGATCGACATCTTCAGCGGCGGCTTCAGCTTCATCAACAGCGACCAGCTGGTCGCGCACATGAAGGCGGTCGCCTCGAATGCGATCAGCTACGCCTTCATGCTGGCCATCAAGAGCCTGTCGCCGATCGTCGCCGATCAGATCGAGTCCCTGCAGAAGGTCGCCGGCGACATCAACCAGTTCAACATGAACAGCTGCCAGCAGGCGCAGGCCCTGGTGGGCGGGCTTTGGGGTCGAAGCGACACGGCCTCGAACCAGATCTGCACGGACCTGTCGACCTATCGCGGCTTCTATTCGGACCGGATCGCGGCACGTCACGACTGTCCTAACCGCATGGCGCAGAACCTCAACAACCTGCCTGCGGCCGACAAGAAGGTCATTCCGATCAACAAGAACATCGCTTGGGAAGCGACGCGTCAGCATCCGCTCCTGGCCGGCGACCGCGAGCTGGCGGAGTTGTTCATGACGCTGACCGGGACGATCATCTACAAGTGCCCGGACAACAACGGCTGCATCATCGACGTGCTGCCGGCTGAGGGCGCCAAAGACGGCGTCATCACCAAGCTCCTGGATGGCGGCGCGGTGCGGGTGCACCGCTGCGACACGACCGACAGGTGCCTCAACCCCGTGAAGTTCGGCGGGACGCAGACGCTCGCGTCCAACCGGGCCCTGAAGAACAGGGTCGAGGCGATGCTGCGCAGCATCATCACCAAGATCCAGTCGCGTCAGACCCTCAGCCCGGCGGAGCAGGACTTCCTGAACATGGTCTCGCTGCCGGTCTACAAGATGGCCAGCGTGTATTCGGCGCAGCAAGGCGCGGCGGCGGCGGGCACGATGGCGCAGTACGCCGACGTGATCGCGCTGGACATGGTCTACACCTGGATCAACCGCTCGGTTTCCCAAGTGGAAGACGGCGCCCGCAACATGGTGGGCGTCGACGAGGTCCAGCTCGCTGAGTGGCGCGAGAGCATCGAGCAGGTCCGCTCCATTCTCAATGAGCGTCAGCAGGTCCTGAATTCGAAGACGTCGGCGATCGAGGACATGATCGCGCGGACGCAGCGCGCCGAGCAGCAGCTGGCCGCCCGGATGGGCACGAGGATCGGCGAAACCATCGCCTTCTCCGCCAGCATGACCCCCAACTAAGGACGACGAGATGGATCCGGTTGAGGTCATCACCTACGGCGGCGGCGCCTACTACCGCGACGTCTTTCAGGCGGTAGCGCTCCTCTCGGGCTCGGACGGGATCTCGTCGCTCCTGCGGCTGGCCCTCGTCCTCGGCCTGATGATGGGCATTCTGAAAGCCGTCTTTGACTTCAACGTCGGGAAGATCCTCAAGTGGTTCCTGATCGCCTTCATCACCTACGGGATCCTGTGGGTGCCGAAGGTGCAGGTGCACGTCACGGATGTGTTCGACCCCGCCCTAACCGGAGCCGACGTCGCAAACGTGCCGCTCGGGGTGGGGATGACGGCGAGCCTGACCAGCAGGGTCGGACACCGGGTCATACAGCTGACCGAGACCGCCTTCGGCGACCCGCAGGACAACCGCTATTCCAAGACGGGGATGATCTACGGCGCGAAGGTGTTCGAACGGCTACGCACCGCCCAGATCGCCGATCCCCGGTTCGACGGGAACCTGCGAAGCTTCATCCGCGGCTGCGTCTACTACGACATTCTGGACGGGCACTATTCCGCAGGCGAGCTGGCCCGCCAGAACGACCTCTGGACGTACGTCACCGTCACGAAGGGAACGAACCCGGGTCGGTCGATCGAGTACACCAACCCCACGAACGTCCGGGAAATCATCAACTGCCCCACGGCGGCCGCCCGGATGAACGCGGAGTGGGCCGCGACGATTCAGTCGTCGATGCGCCTGTTCGAGCGCCGCTCGAGGCCGGACCTGCCCGAAGCGGAGCTGCAGACGGCATTGATGTCGGAGATGGGAACGCTCCACCCGATCATGATCGGCGCGTCGCGGGATGCGACCTCGGCGTTTCAGCAGGTGCTGATGGCAAACGCCGTCCGTCGTGGGGTGACGGGCTTCTCGGCCGAGGCGGGTGGGGAGTCCATGGGAGCGCTCGCCGAAACCCAGGCGGAGATCCAGACCCGGAATACGCAGGCGCTCTTGGGCGGCGTCGCGGAGAAGGCGATCGTCATCCTGCGGATTGTTGTCGATCTGCTGTTCATCGGCATGTTCCCGATCCTGTTCCCCGCATTCCTCCTGCCTGGCCTCGGGCCGCGCATGATCCAGGGATATCTGACGGGCTTCCTGTATCTGCAGCTCTGGGGTCCGATGTACGTGATCGTGCACAAGATCTCGATGGGCGCCGCCGCGTCCAAGACTGCAGCGGCCGCCTACATCCCGGACACCTCGGCCGGGATCAAGATCGCCAATCTGGAGGCGATCGGGAGTGTGAACGCAGACATCGCGGCGGTTGCTGGCGTGATGACCATGATGATCCCGGTCATGGCCGGGCTCCTCACCAAAGGCGCCATGGCCGTGGGCAGTCAGGGTGAAGCCCTGCTTTCGCAGTTCAGGAGTGGGGCTGAGGCGGCCGGGTCGATGTCGACGACGGGGAACCTCTCGTACGGCAACACGGCGTTCGAAAATCACTCCTTCAACAACCTCGCTGGCAACCGGCAACACACGTCGTTCGACGTCGACCAGGGCAACTACCGTTTCGTCGACCAGAACCTGAATCGGGTCGAGATCGGTGCTGGCGGCGCGATGACGCTGCAGTCGTCGATGTCGCAGACGGCGGCGAACCTCCGCATGTCCGAAGGCGTCAGTGCGGCGGCCGTCGAGGCGGCCGGCCGGCGCCGCGAGGAGAGCCAGGCCCTGCGCCAGTCCTACACGGAGGGATGGCAGCGGACCCAGGCCGAAGGGGTCGAGGCGGTGAACAGCTGGCTCGAGGCCCGGGTCAACAATCGGACGATCGGGAGTGAGCAGCGGGAAACGCACGGCTCCCTGTATCAAACCATGGACCAGGTCGCTGACACGTTGCAGCGGACGCATGGCTACGATCGCCGAACGGCCGCTGAGACCGCAGCGCGTGCAACGCTCGAGACTTATGCCGAAGGCAAGGCTGGTCTCGACTTCCTGGGCACCGGCGGGGGCGTCGGGGCCCGGGGCAGCCTTGCGGCCTCGATGTCGTTGACCAATACGGCGACCGAAACCGAGGGCCTGAACGCGGCGCGGCAGATGCTCTCCTCCCAAGGGTTCAGCGATCGCGTCGATCGGACAGCCGCCACATACGCTGCCGAGTCCTTCAGCCAAACGTCGACGGCGCAGAACATGTCGGCCGAGAAGATCTCCGACACCTTCTCGTCGACGTCGAGCCTGCTCAATGCGGCGGAAACCGCCGAGAGCCAGGCGCGCACCTATGAACAGCGTGCGGACTATGTCCGGAGCAACTCCGCGACCTTCGACACCAACCTCAACAACGTCTTCGTGCCGTTTGCGATGGAACGCCTGGTCGGGACCCGCGACAGCTATGGCGTTGTCATCGACGAGGATCGCGCCCGCGAAATCCTCGCCGGCCGGACGCCGGAGGACCTCAGCCGTCTCGAGGAGGTTGGACGCGCGTTCCAGGCGCAACAGGCCGAGCGGATTCCGGTGCCGGATCTCATCACGGAGAACAGAGACGTTGGGCAGAACGTCCAGCAGTTCCAGCCGAACCAGGTCCAGGTGCTGGATGTGCCTAGCTCGGGATCCGAATTGCGGGGTGGCTTCGGCCTTTCGGAGCTCGGTCGGCCGGGAGAGGCAATCAGCGAACATGCGGCGGGGTCGCCGGCGTGGCAGGCGGAACGCGAAGAAGCGGCCGCGGCCGCCGCTGCGCGGGCCGGCGATGGTGGAGCGGGTTCGCCGAACGGCTCGGGTGCGGCCCGGGATCGAGCGGACGACTCGGGAAATGCCGCCGCCGGCGGCCGGGCGAGAGCCGGAGAGGAGGCTGGTGCGCCGGCGAGCCGGCCGCCAGCGGTGAATGACGACGAGCCGGTCGTCCGGCCGCAGTTCAACTCGCCTTTGCGCGAACAAATCCGGGCGGCGACCGATCGCGTTGACGCCGAAGTCGATGGCTGGCGCGGCGGTCGCGTGGCCGCAGACCTGGCCGATGCGGGGGAGGGGTCCCAGACCCAAGCCGGCGCAGCGCGGGTCGCGCGGCGAAATGAGTAGGGGTCAACAAAAAGGGGGCGCCGGTTTCCCGGCGCCCCCCGTTTGCTCAGGACGGTCGTCAGCCGCGACGCGCGCGGTCCAGGCGCCTGAAGTTCATGAGAACGAGCAGCGGGATCAACATGAAGGGCAGGGCGAACAGCCCAGCGGTCAGGGGCATGAAGCTGCTCTCATCGAGCGCCACCTTGATCGACCAGGCGATCACACCAAGCCCGAACAGCCAGAAGACTGCAGTCACGCCATAGGCCACAGCCAATCCGACCATGAAGCCCGGCCCCGCCAGGCTCGACTCCAGCTGGGCCTTCAGCACGCGGGACGCCGCCGGCGACAGGCCGAGCTGTTCAATCGCGTCTTGTTGCATCGGAGCCTCCGTGTTCCGCATATGTTCGCGTTCTCTATCAACCACAGATTTCGCTCCAGCGATAGGGTGTCGTCACAGCTGCATGAAACCGCAGCTCGCGCCGAATGCCAAGCGCAGCGCGCGGACACACGCCTGATCCTGCAGCGTCAACCTAGTTGCCCGGTCCCCGAAGATGGGACGGTCAAGCCTTCAAAACCCGGGAGAGGGAGTTCCCCCATGCGTAAGATCGCCACCCTGGCCGCCTCGGCGGCCTTCATCGCAGTCGCGGCCCTCACCGCTGCGCCGGCCGAGGCCCAGAGCCGCCAGCGCAGCTATCAGGCCTACGCCGTCATCGACTTCCAAACGGAAGCGCCCAAGGGACAGGTCATCGACGCGGCCGAGCGGATCCTGGAGGGCTACGCGAGCGATTTTCAGTCCAATCGGCCCATTGCTGTGCAGACACCCGAACAGCCGGGCCGATTCCAGCTGACCAATCCGCTGGCGGAAAGCCGCCTTGCCGGGCTCGCCGCCTTGGGCGGCGTGAGCACCCAGCAGTACATGGTGGCCACCTGCGACGGCGCGGTGTGGACGGCCAACGTGAATCGTTCGGTGTCTGGCTCGCAGCAGCTGCGGGTGCAGCTCTGCCTGTTTCCCTACAAGAACGCTGAACGCGAGGGCTATCACCTCAACCTGTTCGCCAGCGACACCGCGATGAGCGGAGGCGGCCTATCGGAGCGCTTCGGCCGAGCCTTGGCCAATCGTCTCGTTGGCACGCCCCGCGACTTCACCGAGAACATGCTGCGCCAGACGGTGCAAGCGATCGAGGCCACGACCGGCGCCGCGGCCGTCCTGGTCGAAGGCGAGCCCGAGATTCCCGGCCTCGCCTGGCGGCGATAGGTCATTCGCCAGACCTCAAGTCCAGCGGTCTCCAAACCCCGCTCAGCCTCGGCCGCCCCACTAGGGGCGGCCGTCTTCTTTTTGGCGATCGCCGCCGGGGAAGGGCACGACTTGGCCGGCGGGCTTGTCAGTGACGTCCTCAATGTCCGAGATCGGATCTAGGCCAACGGCCGCCAGCGGCTCCGAAAGCTTGCCCAGAAGATCGCTCACGCTCGCGTCGCTATCGGGCGGCATGGCTTCCGCCACGATCAGCTGAATGGCGCGCAAGGCCTCGAGATGGGTCATGCCGGCCGCTCCCGACGAACCTCGAGGGGCTCCTTGTCCTCACGCAGGCCCTTTGTAAAAAACCAATAGAGGATGTCATCCACACAGAAGTGGATGTCATTTGCAGGCTGCAGCGACCAATAAGATAGCCAAATCAACGACCTTGGGTTCGCTCAGGTAGTGGGTGTCATTTATTTTGTGCTGACCTACACCGCTAGCGGAGGTTTGCGATCCACTTTTGGCTCGCCTAGCCACGCGAAGCAGCGAAGTTTGTGGGCTCATGAGTCCCATTCACGCGTCGAACTCTCTTGCCGATACCCTTGGTGAAAGCCTGATCTGGCAGTGGCTGCCGAACGATCAGGGTCGGTTGACGGTGTCGCAGCTGGGCGAGCTACGGCGATCAGATATCCGTTCGGACGCCTTCGAGATCGAATGTCTCTTTGAGAGTAACCGCGGGCCGTTGCGCGGTTGGGCGCCCTTCGAGCAGTTGGGCCAGCTAGCCAGCGGGGCTGTCTTCGACCGCGGTGAATTTGTTGGCCTCACCCCTTCACCGAAACGTCTGACAACGCAGAAGCTCGTCGCCGAAGGTACGGCTACGCTGGAAGCATTAGGAGTCTCGGATCGGGCCGCCTCCCCTGCGTCCATCCGCAACTTCCGCCTCTCGGACCTTACGCCGATCGCACTAGAGCCTTGGGGGCAGCGGCACGAAGAGCCGCCGATGTGTCTTGCTGAGGACACTGGACGACAGGTGTTCATCGCCTCGGGAGAGCTTCTCCG
>NZ_JAPSKZ010000335.1 GCF_031181185.1 Phenylobacterium sp.
GTCGCCAAGGCCTTCGGCGTCGACCCGGTGCAGTTCGGCGTCATCCTCCTGCTCAACTGCGGCATCGGCCTGATCACGCCGCCGGTCGGCTCGGTCCTGTTCGTCGGCAGCGCCATCGGCGGAATTCCGATGACGCGGGCGCTGAAGACCATCTGGCCGTTCTGGCTGGCTTGCGCCGCGGTGCTGATGCTGGTCACCTTCGTTCCGGCGCTGTCGCTGTGGCTTCCCTCGCTGATGAAATGACCGGACTGAAGGGGCTGAAGGCGGCGGGAGAGGCCCGCTGGGACTGCGTCGCCCTCGGCGAGGTGATGCTGCGGCTCGACCCGGGCGAGGGCCGCATCCGCACCGCGCGGTCCTTCGCCGTCTGGGAGGGCGGCGGCGAATACAACGTCGCACGCGGGCTGCGGAAGACCTTCGGCCTGCGCACCTCGGTGGTCACGGCCCTGCCCCGGACTGAAACCGGAGCTCTCGTCGAGGACCTGATCCTGCAGGGCGGCGTGGACGCATCCCATATCCTCTGGCGCGAGGCCGACGGCGTGGGCCGCAACACCCGGGTGGGGCTGAACTTCACCGAGCGGGGGTTCGGACCTCGCCCGGCCCTCGGCGTCTCGGACCGGGCGCGGTCCGCGGCCTCGCAGCTGCGCGCGGACGAGGTCGACTGGAACGCCCTGTTCGGCGGAGAGGGCGTACGTTGGCTCCATACCGGAGGCATCTTCGCCGCCCTGTCGGAGAGCACGGCCGAGGCCGCCCTGGCGGCCATACGGGCGGCGAAGCGGCACGGGACGCTGGTCAGCTACGATCTCAACCACCGGGCCAGCCTGTGGTCCAGCCATCCCGACCCGGACGCCGCCCGGCGGATCAATCGCGAGATCGCCGGCCTCGTCGACGTGCTGGTCGGCGACGAATACGCCTTCGCCGCCTGTCTCGGCATCGAGACGCCGGAGCGGCGCGACCATCCCTGCGACAGCGCGCCGTTCGACCGGCTCGTCGGCCGGTTGGCCGGAGAGTTGCCGAACGTGCAGGTCTTCGCCGCCACCCTGCGGGATCCGGTCTCGGCCTCTCTCAACCGCTGGGGCGGGGTGCTGTGGAGCGAGGGGAGACGCTACGCGGCGCCGGTGCGCGAGATCGCAGTGCTGGACCGCGTCGGCGGCGGCGACGGCTTCGTCTCGGGGCTGGCCTGGGCCTTCCTCGCGGGGATGGGCCCCCAGGCCGCGGTCGACTACGGGACGGCGCACGGGGCCTTGGCGATGACCACCCCCGGCGACAACGCCATGATCACCCTCGCCGAAGTGGAGGCGTACGTTGAAGGCCGCGGCGCGGCGGCGATACGCTAGCCGGCTGGCTGTCGGCCGGCCGCCATCTGCGATGCGAAATCGCTGCGCTACGCACTCCGGCCGCCCTGGCCGAGTGCAGGCCCCTCGACCTCGCCGCTTTCGGAAGGCCGTTCGTGTCTGCGTCGGCGTCGGCGAGGTGGGAGCCTGCGCGCGAGCGGTCGGGCTATGGCCTTCCCGGCGCGTCCAGGACGAGGGGGCCGGCGTCCCTGCCGATCAGCGGCCCCTCCATATCCCTGAGCTGCGGACCGACGGACCCTCCGACGCCCCAGGCGAGGCGCGACACCGAGGCGAAGTTCCAGAC
>NZ_JAPSKZ010000104.1 GCF_031181185.1 Phenylobacterium sp.
GGCCCGTGTGAACGGCCAGTGGCGCTCGTCCTGGATCGTCGAGCCGGCCGACGGGCGGCTGCCGTTCACAGACGCCGGGCGGGCGCGGACCCGCGAACGGGCGCGGAACAAGGGCTACGACAGCTACGAGCTGCGCCCAACGGACGAGCGCTGCCTCACCGCTATCGGCTCGCCCGAGGGTCCGCCGATGATGAACACCGGCTTCAACGGCCACTACCAGATCCTGCAGACGAAAGATCACGTGGCGATCCACATCGAGATGAACCACGACGTGCGGATCGTCCGCCTCGTCGACCCCAAGGCGCCGCGGGCGAGGCCGGACCCGAAGGCGCCGCGCTGGATGGGCGAAAGCGTCGGCTGGTTCGAGGGCGACAGCCTGGTGGTCGAGACCACCAACCACAATCCGCAGGGCGCCTACGCCGGCAGCATGACGGGCGGCATGACCTATACGCAGAACGCCGTGGTGCGCGAACGGCTGACCCGCACGGGCAAGGACGCGATCCTCTACGAGTTCACGGTCGAGGACCCGGAGACCTTCGCCAGGCCGTGGCGGGCCGAGATGCCGTGGCGCGCGGCCAAGGGACCGATCTACGAGTACGCCTGCCACGAAGGGAACTACTCGCTAGGCAACATTCTGGCCGGCGCACGCGCGGAAGAGGCCAAGGCCATGCAGAAGTAGCCGACCGTGCTTGGCATTCGCCGCCCTCCGGCGCAGGTTGCCGTCAGAGGATGACGCCCCCCGGAGAGCCAAGAGATGATCCTGCGCACCCTGATGATGGCGGCCGCGGCCGCGGTCGGCCTGGCCGCCGCCGCCCCGGCCACCGCCGCCGACGTGAAGCTGTACGCCCTGGACTGCGGCACGTTCGCGGTCCCGGACGCCGACATGTTCGCCGACGACGGCGCCTACAAGGGCCGGAAGGTTGAGATGGTGGTCCCCTGCTATCTGGTGCGCCACCCCAAGGGCGACCTGGTGTGGGACACCGGCGTGCCGGAGAGCCAGGAGAAGCTGCTTGGCCAACTGAAGGCGCTGGGGCTCACGCCGAAAGACGTCGAGTACGTCTCGGTCTCGCACAGCCACTTCGACCACATCGGCAACGCCGGCCAATTCACGGGCTCGGCCTGGATCGTCGATCCGGATGAGAAGGCGTACGCCTTCCGGCCGCAGGCGCGGACGAACGCCGCCCAGTTCGCCCGTTATTCGGCGCTGGAGAACGCCAAGACGATCGAGGTCGCGGGCGAGGGCCCCCACGACGTGTTCGGCGACGGTTCTGTGCAGGTGATCCCGGCGCCGGGACACACGCCGGGCCATACGGTGCTGCTGGTCAGGTTGCCGAAGGCGGGTCCTGTCCTGCTGACCGGCGACCTGTGGCATGTGGCCGAGAGCCGCGCGGCCAAGCGCGTGCCGCGCTTCAACGTCGACCGCGCCCTGACCCTCAAGAGCTACGACAAGGTCGAGGCGCTGGCGGCCAAGGAGAAGGCGCGCGTCGTGCGCCAGCACGTGCCGGAGGACTTCACCAGCCTGCCCAAGTTCCCCGAGCCGCTCACCTAGCGCCTAGTTCTTGCGGTCGCCGCGGTCGCCCTGCCCCTTCTTGGCGGCGGTCTTGGCGGTCTGACGGCGGTCGGCGGCGAGGGAGCGGCCGACATCGTCGCTTTCCTTGAAGCGGCCCTTCTCGTCGCGGCGCACGTAGCGCTTGTCGGTCCCGGTGTCGATCAGCTCGCGCTGGCTGGGCATGGCGGTCTCCTCTCGAGGTTCATGTCCCCGGGGGAATCCGCAATGGCCGAGGTCGGTTCCGGCGCCGAGACGCCCCTCCGGCCTCGCCGGAGGGGCGCTCGCATCCGTCAGTACGACTTGCGCAGGGTGATCCCGTAGGTGCGCGGTGGGTTGGTCAGGAAGCCGTAGCGGGCCCGCAGCCCCCGCTCGCGGTCGATCGACAGCCAGGCGCGTTCGTCGCCCAGGTTGTTGACGAAGGCCGCGGCTTCCCAGTCCTCGCCCCGCACGCCCATCCGCAGATTGACGATCTCGTAGCTGGGCAGCTCCAGGGGGAACACGAGGTTCGCGGCCGTGCCTGCCCCGATGTTCGGGAAGAGGGCCACCGTGCGCGGGTTGTCTTCCTGGTCCGAGATCTGCGTGTAGCGCTTGCCGACGTGCTGCGCCGTCAGGTTCGCGAAGGCGTCGAGGCCGGGCGAGATCTCACGCTGGTAGCCGACGCTGAACGAGGCCTGGAACTTCGGCACGGTGGGCAGGCGGTTGCCGTCGCGCAGCCCCTGGATCGGGAGGCCCGCGGCGTCGAGCACGCTCGAGGTCAGCTTGGCGTCGTTGTACGAAGCCGACGCGGCGACGTCGAAGTTCTCGCTGAGGCGCCAAGCGATCTCCGCGTCGAAGCCGACTGATTTCGCCTTGGGCACGTTGACGATCACCCGCGACGAGCAGGTTCCGGCGTCGATGGTCGCCTGCAGGTTCTTGATGTCGGCGTAGAAGCCCGCGATCGTCAGCGAGCCGGCGCCGCCGCCCAGGCGCGCCTTCATGCCGGCTTCGTAGTTCCAGACCGTCTCGTTGCCGAAGGTCGGCTCGGACAGGGCGTCGAAGGTGGCGAAGTCTGCCGGCGTGCAGAGCGGCCGGTTCAGCGGGTCGTTGATCCCGCCCAGCCGGAAGCCCTTCGAAGCCTGGGCGTTGAAGGTGACGTCGTCGGTGGCTTCGTACGCGATGATCACGCGCGGCGCCCAGGCGTCGGCCTTGGTCTTGCCGGGGACGGCAGGGGTATGTTCGGCGAAGATGCCGTCGAAGGTGAGCGTCCGCGTTTCCTTGTAGTCGCTCCAGCGCAGACCCGCCGTGACGTCCAGCCGCTCGGTGACCGAATAGGTGGCCTCGCCGAACAGCGCGAACTGCTTCTGCTTATAGGGCACCTCCGAGTAGTAGAGGCTGTCCCGCGGCGCGTAGGGGCCGGCCGTCGGGATGCCGGTCAGCGCCTCGAAGCCCGTCACCTGCAGGTCCTGGGCGTAGTCGCGGTCGATGTCGCTGTAGAAGGCGCCGAGCACCCAGGCGAGCGGTCCTTCGGTGTCCGACGACAGCCGCACTTCCTGGGTGAAGGACTTCACGTCCGTCGTGTCGATCAGCGGCGCGTCCAGAAGATAGACGGCCGGCGGCAGGCCCAGCGAACCGCCGGTGATCGAGCCGGTGAGCGCGGTCGCGTCGCGATAGACGAGAACCTCGCGATCCGTGAACGTCGAGATCGAGGTGAACTCGACGTCGCCCAGGTCGTATTCCAGGTTCAGATCGGCGAGGAAGAAGTCGTCCTCGAACTTCTCCTGGAACTGGGTGAACTGCTTCGTGCCGCCCAGCTGCACGCGCGGCCGGGTCGTCGTGAACTCGTTGGCTAGGACGTTGTAGACGTCCACCCGGTTGAACCCGTCGACGTCGATGGACTGGTAGACCACCCGCGGGGTGATCGCGAGGTTGTCGCTGGGTTCGAAGCGCAGCGCGGCGCGGATGCCCCAGCGGGTCCCGTCGTTGACGTCGTCGTCCACCGAGCCGTCCGGTTGCACCGCGTCGATGAAGCCGGCGAAGCTGGTCGCATAGCCGACGACACGCAGGGCGGCGGACTCGCCCAGCGGGATGTTCACGGCGCCCTTCAACTCACCGCCCAGGTCGCCGCCCTGGACCTTGGAGGCCGTGGCTTCGACGGTCGACGAGAATGCGCCGACCACCGGCTGGTTGGTGATGTAGCGCAGGGTGCCCGAAAGGGAGCCCGACCCGAACAACGTGCCTTGCGGCCCGCGCAGCACCTCGACGCGGTTGAGGTCGAACAGGTCGAGGTCCGGCGTGAATAGCGAAAGCGAGATCACGCTTTCGTCGAGATAGACGCCCACCTGTTCCTTCACGCCCGGCTGGTCGCGGACGATCTGGCCGGCCGAGATGCCGCGGATCGCCACCTGGCTCTGACCGGGGCCGAGGTTCTGGACCGAGAAGCCCGCGACTGTGCGCGACAGGTCCTCGATGTTGGTGACGCCGCGAGCCCGCATCACCGCCTCGCTCTGGGCGGCGACAGAGAACGGAACGTCGATCAGGGCCTCGTCACGTTTCCGGGCCGTGACGACCAACTCCTCGACCTCCGCAGGGCCGGCGGTCTGCGCGGCGGCGACGCCCGGCGGGACTGCCAGGACGAGGGCCAAAAGGCTGGCGCGCGCGGCCAGCCGGGTCTTCCCGGTGTGCATGATCTGGTCTCCTCCCTCTCGTGCGCGACTCGAAAGGTCACGCTTTGTGACGGGATGATTACCGCAGGTGGAATCCGCCGAGCTAGGTTCGTCGATCAGTGAATTCTGAACTGTTGCGCAAAGGCCGCGGCTCGGCGGTCTGGCGCGCGAGTGCGACGCAGCCCATCAAGGCGGCATGACCGACCGAGCCGTGTCCGACAGGGACGTCTACCTGAAGCTCGCCGCCGTGGCGAAGGAGTTGGCCCAGCTCGCCGAGGCCGCCGAGACCTATGTCGGCAACGCCGCACTGGTCAGCGCGTCCGAGTCGCTCAGCGGGACCGCCCGCGTGATCTACGAGCACTGCCTGAACGGCGGCGAGGACGAGGTCCACTGAGCGCGTCGCGCCGGGCGAGCAGCCGCGCGATAGCCGAGACCAGCAGCGCCACGCGATAGGGCGTCCAGAGAGGCGCCACGCCATAAGGATGGCCCAGCGGCACCCGCCGCCGGAGCTGCATCGCCCGGCGCACCTCGCGGCGCGCCTCGGCCGCGGTCATCGGCTCGGGGTAGCGGCTGATCAGCGGATCGCGGGGGAACTTCGACATGGAGAGGCTCGACGGCCCATTGCCACGACCGGCCATTGTGGGCCAATCCGGCGCCTACCCGTTTTGAGGCGTGCTACGCAGTGGCGCGGTCGCTCCGTTTGCCGCTAGCTTGGCGGTATGCGGACTTTGATTTCGGCCCTCGCCTGCGCTCTCACCCTTGCCGCCCCGGCTGCGGCCCAGCCCGCCGATCTGGTCATCTGGGGCGGAGCGATCCACACCGGCGTGGACAATGCGCCGCAGGCCCAGGCGGTGGCGGTCAGCGGCGGCCGCATCTCCTACGTCGGGGACCGTGGCGGCGTCCGGGAGCGGGTTGGGCCAAAGACGCGGGTCATCGACCTGAAGGGCGCGGCGCTGTTCCCGGGCTTCACCGACAGCCACGCCCACCTGCGCGGGATCGGCGAGCGCGAGCTGTCGCTGAACCTCGAGGGCTCCAGATCCGCGGCCGAGGCGGTCGCCCGGGTTAAGGACTATCTGGCGGCGCGCAGGCCGAGCGGTCCCGTCTGGGGTCGCGGCTGGATCGAGACCGGCTGGCCGGAGGGCCGCTTCCTGGAGCGGCGGGATATCGACGCCGTGGCCCCCGACCAACCGGTGCTGCTGGTGCGCGCTGACGGGCACGCGCTGGTGGCCAACAGCGCGGCGTTGAAGGCCGCGGGCGTCGACGAGACCACGAAGGCGCCCGCGGGCGGCGAGATCCTGAAGGACAAGGACGGCCGGCTCACCGGCATGCTGGTGGACAACGCCATGGCGCTGGTCGCCGGTCTGCAGCCCAAGATCACCGAGGCCGACAGGCGCGAGGCCTATGCGGCGGCGTTCAAGGTCGAGACCGCCTACGGCTGGACCGGCGTCCACAACATGAGCGTCGATTGGACAGACGTGGCCCTGCTCGAGGATCTCGCCGCTAAGGGTCAAGCGCCGCTGCGCGTCTACAACGCCGTGGACGTGGGCGACGCCGGCCCGCTGTTCGCGAGCGGGCCGCGGCAAAGCCCGGACGGGCGGATCACCACGCGTGCGGTGAAGATCTATTCGGACGGCGCGCTCGGCTCGCGCGGCGCGGCGCTTTTCGAGCCCTACGCCGATGCGCATTCGACCAGGGGCCTGATCCGCACGCCGCCCGAAGCGATGAAGGCGCAGATGTCCAAGGCCTACGCGGCGGGAATCCAGGTGGCGACCCATGCCATCGGCGACCGTGGCAACGCCGTGGTGCTGGACCTCTATGAGCAGGTGTTCGCCGAAACGCCGCCGAACGTGCGCCGCATGGCGCCGCGCTGGCGCATCGAACATGCCCAGATCGTCCGGCCGGCCGACATCCCGCGGTTCGCAAGGAACGCAGTGATCGCCTCGATGCAGCCCAGCCACGCCATCGGCGACCTGCACTTCGCCCCGGCCCGGCTCGGGGACAAGCGCCTGGACGGCGCGTACGCCTGGAAGAGCCTGGCCGACGGCGGCGCGGTGGTCGTCGGCGGCTCGGACGCGCCGGTCGAGCGGGGCGATCCGCTGATCGAATTCTATGCCGCCGTGGCGCGCAAGGACCTGACGGGCTTCTCGACCCCGGCCTGGCGGCCGCGGGAAGCGCTGAGCCGGATCGAGGCCCTGAAGCTGTTCACCAGCAACGCCGCCTTCGCCCGCTTCGCCGAGGACGAGCTCGGGACCATCGAGGTCGGCAAGCGCGCCGACCTTTCGGCGTTCTCGGTCGACC
Source organism: Phenylobacterium sp. (assembly GCF_031181185.1). Classification (GTDB taxonomy): domain Bacteria; phylum Pseudomonadota; class Alphaproteobacteria; order Caulobacterales; family Caulobacteraceae; genus Phenylobacterium. Next base: position 6,490 of record NZ_JAPSKZ010000104.1, read on the forward strand.
TGATGACCGCGCCGGAGGCGGAGATTCCGAAGGGACACGCGGTGCTGACCGTCGTGGACGGGCAGGTCGTGTTCGAGAAGCGCTGAGTTCGTAAGGGGGACCTCCATGAGTGAAGAAGTCCGCGGCCGTCGGGCCATGCTGCAGTTGATCGCCGCCAGTGGCGCGGCCCTGGCGTTGCCTCGAGCGGCGGCGGCCCAGGCGAAGAGCGCCGACCCGGTGCGGGCGTTCGTCGAGAAGAACCACGACGCGAACGTGAAGCGCCTGCAGGATTGGATCCGCCTGCCGGGCATCGCCGCCGAAAACCGCAACATGAACGAGGCCTGCGCCCAGATGGTGGAGCTGGCTCGGGAGGCAGGCTTCGCCGACGCTCGACGCGTGGAGACCAAGGGCCACCCTTGCGTCTTCGGCACGATGGACGTGGGCGCCAAGCAGACCCTGGGCGTCTATTTCATGTACGACGTGAAGCAGGCCGACCCGGCAGAGTGGAGTTCGCCCCCCTTCGAAGCCGCCCTGGTGGACAAGCCGGGCTTCGGCAAGGTCGTGATGGGCCGCGGCGCCACGAACCAGAAGGGTCCCGAGAGCGCCTTCCTGGCGGCCCTGCGCGCGCTGAAGGCCGTGGGCCGCAAGCCGCCGGTCAACCTCGTGCTGATCTGCGAGGGTGAGGAGGAGATCGGCTCGCCCAACTTCCGCGACGCGGTCGAACGGCCGGAGGTGCTGGCGGCGTTCAAGCGCTGCTCAGGCGTCATGTTACCGATGAACTGCCAGAACCCGGCCGGCGGGGTGAGCGTCAACCTGGGCGCCAAGGGGATCGTCGAGCTGGAGCTGGTGGTCTCGGGCGAAAAATGGGGCCGTGGGCCGGTGCAGGACGTCCACTCCAGTCAGAAGGCGGCTCTGGACAGTCCGGCCTGGCGCTTGGTCCAGGCGCTGCAGAGCCTGGTCAGCGCCGACGGCAACGACCCGGCCATCGATGGCTGGTTCGAGAACGTGAAGCCGCTGACGGCGCGGCAGAAGGAGCTGGTGGACATCATCGTCCAGCGTACGCCGGAGGCCGCGGCGCTCAAAAACCTGGGCGCCAAACAATGGGTGCGCGGCCTCTCCTACCGCGAGGCCATGGAGCGGCTGGTCAGCCAGCCCACCGTCAACATCGAAGGACTGGTCTCTGGCTACACCGGGCCCGGCGGCAAGACGATCCTCCCCGGCAAGGCGGTGGCCAAGCTCGATCTGCGGCTGGTGCCGGACATGACCTTCGACGAGGCGGTGCGGAAGCTGAAGGCCCACCTGGCCAAGCGGGGCTTCGCAGACGTCGAGGTGAATGTCAGCGGCGGCTACGACCCGACGCAAACCGACGAGAACTCGGGCCTGATCCGCGCCACCCAGGCCACCTACCGCAAGGCGGGGATCGAACCCACGCTGAACCCCCGCCTCGCCGGATCCTGGCCCGGTTATCTGTTCACCAGTCCGCCGCTCAGCCTGCCCGCGGGCCATTTCGGCCTGGGGCATGGTTCGGGCGCGCACGCCCCGGACGAATACATGGTCATAGAGAGCGCCAACCCGAAGGTGGCGGGGTACGACGGGGCCGTGATGTCGTACGTGGACTTCCTCCAGCAGATGGCCGTCGTGCGCTGAGCCGGAACCGGCCCCGCGGCGGGGGATTGAGGGCGCGACGGTTCAAAACTGGAGCGCCCCGATGGCCAACGACCTGACTGAAGCGGAAGTCCAAGATCGCCTCTGGAACGCGATCGAGAAGCACCAGATCGGCATGCTGGGCGTGCTCGGCGACAGCCACCACTTCCAGCCGATGACCGCCTTCCTCGAGCGGGAGGGAAACGAGATCTGGTTCTTCACCTACAACGACACCGACCTCGCACAGGCGGTGCAGGGCGGAGCGACGGCTGCGTTCATCTTCCAGACGCGCGAAGTCCAGGCCTGCGTGGACGGACGGATCGAGCTCGTCCAGGACCAGGCCCGGATCGACCGCTACTGGAACGCCCACGTGGCCGCCTGGTACCCCGAGGGCAAGGACGACCCGCGCCTGACGATGCTGCGGCTGGACTGCACCGATGCGGCCGTCTGGATCACCGAGGTGGGGCCCGTGCGCTACGCCTGGGAGATCGCGCGGGCCAATGCGAACAAGCGTACGCCCGACGTCGGCGAGCGGCAGGACCTCAACCTGCACTAGGCCCTCGCAAGGTTAGGTTGCGTGCGTGAAGACGGTGCGGAACAGACGTCCCGCACCGTCCGGCCATCAAATGTTGATTCGTCCTGATTCGTGCGGAGTTAGCCCAGCGAGCTATAGATAAGTCGGCTATCCGACGTTCCTAAAAGCTCTGTGAACGTCCAGCCCTTGCCGTTCGCACTAAAGATTTTCCTATATTTTCTCGTTTCACTTCCGAGGAGTGTCGAGTTCACGACGGTGTTTGCCTGAGCACCCGGATAACTTGAAACCCAAGCCGCACGGCGGCGTTTCAAGTCCCCGATGCAGAGGCCCGTCCCCGCGTTGCAGAACAGCCTGCTCGAAGCGCTTCCGGCTTCCGACTACGCGACCATCAGTCCCCATCTCGCTCAGGTTGACCTCGAGCGCGGGCGGCTTCTGTATGATCCGGGCGACCTGATCGACACCATCTACTTCCCGCATGACGGGGTCATCTCGCTGATGACCCTGATGGAGAACGGCGCGGCGATCGAGAGCGCCACCATCGGCCCAGAAGGCGCCCTGGGTCTGATGGCCGCGGTGGCTCCGCGCCAGTCGCTTTCGCGGGCCATCGTCCAGACGCCGCTCCGCGCGGCCAAGATCAGCGCCGAACGCCTGCACGAGGCCTGGGAGAAGAGCCCGCGCCTGCGCGACTTGGTGGACCGCCACTCCGAGGCGCTGTTCGGCCACGCCATCCAGTCGGTGGCCTGCAACGCGCTGCACTCGGTGGAGGCCCGGTTCTGCCGCTGGCTGCTGACGTGCCACGACCGCATCTCGTCCGACACCATCGCGCTCACCCAGGAGTTCCTGGCCGACATGCTGGGTGTGCAGCGGACGACGGTGACCGCGGTCGCCCGGTCGATGCAGGAGAAGGGCCTGATCCGCTATCGCCGCGGCGTGGTGGACATCATCGACCGCAGCGGCCTCGAGGCCCAGGCCTGCGAGTGCTACGGCGCGATCCGGCGGACCTACAAACGCCTGCTGCCCCGGTAGCGAACGCCGGTCGCCCGGAATCGATTGCGCCGGGCTGTTTTTCCTTCTTTCTTTCGAAGCTCGGGGAGGTTCCGGCCAGGAACCCGGCGTATCGGTTTCGAGAGAAGGCAAAATGACCCGCTTCACGCGCAAAATCCTGCTGTCTGCGACGGCTTCCGCCGCCCTCGCGCTGGCGGCCAACGCAACCGCCCACGAGGTCCACGACTGCGCTGACGCAGCCTGCGAGACCGCGCTGCTGTTCGCCGACGCGCCGGCCTCGACCGGCGCTGTGACCTCGCTGGAGACCCCCAAGTACGGGACCTGGGGTTTCGACCTGAGCGGAATGGATCGTTCGGTGAAGCCGGGCGACGACTTCTTCAAGTTCGCCAACGGCACGTGGGACAAGACGACCGCCATTCCGTCAGACCGCGTCCGCTGGGGCAACTTCAATAAGCTGCGCGAGCTGTCCGACGCGCGCCTGCACGCCATCTTGGAAGAGGCGAAGGCGGGCAAGCTGCAGGATCCCGACGCCGCGAAGATCGCCGCCGGCTACGCGGCCTTCATGGATGAGGCGCTGGCCGAGAAGCTGGACGCCAAGCCGATCGCGCCCGAACTGGCCGAGGTCCGGAAGGTCAAGACCAAGGACGAGTTCACCGCTCTGATGGGCAAGGCGAACACCACGGGCTTCTCCTCCATCCTGCCGGTCGGCATCTCGATCGACGCCAAGGCGCCTACCAAGTACGCGGTGATGAGCAGCACCGGCGGTCTCGGCCTCCCGGACCGCGACTACTATCTGCAGCCGGGCTTTGCGGCCAAGAAGGCCAAGTATCAGGCGTACGTCGAGCAGCTGCTCACCATGATCGGCTGGGAGAAGCCGGCGGAGAACGCCAAGGCGATCGTCGACTTCGAGACCAAGCTGGCCGAGGCATCCTGGAGCCGGGTCGAGCGTCGCGACCGCGACAAGACCTACAACCCGATGACGCCGACCGAGCTCGCCGCCTACACGCCGGGCTTCGACTGGAACCGCTATCTCGCCGCGTCCGAGCTGCCCAAGGTGGACCGGATCGTGGTGACCACGAACACCGCCTTCCCGAAGTTCGCGAAGATCTATTCCGACACGCCGCTCGAGACCTTGAAGGCGTGGCAGGCCTTCCACGTGGCCGACGGCGCGGCGCCCTACCTGTCGAAGCGCTTCGTCCAGGCCAACTACGAGTTCCGGAACAAGGAACTTCAGGGCCAGCCCGAACTGCAGGCCCGCTGGAAGCGCGCCGCCCAGTTCATGGACGGCGCCGTCGGCGAGTCCATCGGCCGGGTCTATGTGGCCCGCTACTTCACGCCCGAGGCGAAGGCCAAGATGGACGACCTCGTGGCCAACATCCGGACCGCCATGCGCAACCGGATCGAGAAGCTGGAGTGGATGGGCCCCGAGACCAAGGCCCAGGCCCAGGACAAGCTGGCCAAGTTCACCGTCAAGATCGGCTACCCCGTCTTCTGGCGCGACTATTCCAAGCTCGAGCTGAAGAAGGACGACCTGTACGGCAACGCCATCCGCGCCGGCGCCTTCCAGTGGCGCCGCAACGTGGCGCGCCTGCACCAGCCGGTGGACAAGCGCGAGTGGGGCATGACCCCGCAGACGGTGAACGCCTACTATAACTTCGCCAACAACGAGATCGTTTTCCCGGCCGCGATCCTGCAGCCGCCGTTCTTCGATCCCGATGCGGACCCCGCCATCAACTACGGCGGCATCGGCGGGGTGATCGGGCATGAGATCAGCCACGGCTTCGACGACCAGGGCCGCAAGTCGGACGGCAACGGGGTGCTGCGAGACTGGTGGACCGCCGAGGACAACGCCAAGTTCAAGGCCCAGGCCGACAAGCTGGGCGCCCAGTACTCCGCCTTCGAACCGCTGCCGGGCGCCAAGGTCCAGGGCGGACTGACCATGGGCGAGAACATCGGCGACCTGGGCGGGCTGTCGCTCGGCCTCGACGCCTACCACGCTTCGCTGAAGGGCGGCCCCGCGCCTGTGATCGACGGCCTGACGGGCGACCAGCGCGTCTTCCTCGGCTGGGCGCAGGTGTGGCGCGAGAAGATCCGGGACGAGGCTCTGCGCCAGCAGGTCGTCACGGATCCGCACTCGCCTGCCTATTACCGCGTGAACGGCACCATCCGGAACATCCCTGGCTGGTATGAGGCCTGGGATGTGAAGGCCGGCGACAAGCTGTACGTCGCGCCGGAAGAGCGCGTCCGGATCTGGTAGGTCGCAGCGGAACGGGACGTTCGTCGCAGGCGGGCGTCCCGTTGCGTTGAATGTGGCCAGGCTTCCCGGTTAAGTGGCGCCGGGGAGGAGAGGTCCGAACGAATGCGTGCATGGGTTTGCGCCGGACGGTCGACCGGAGCCGTGGCCGTGGCCGCGCTGCTGGTGGGCTGCGAGCAGCCGGCCTGGCTGACAGACCGCGACCCTCTGCCCGCCCTGCCGACCTGGTCCGAACCTCTCATGGGCCGTCCGATCGGCCAGGCTTTCAGGCTTGCGCCGGAGCGCGCGTGCATCGGCAACGTCGAACAGGTGGAGCACCGCTACGAGGGCGCGCCGCGCCCCGGCGTGCGCATCACCGGCTGGGCCTGGGACGCCGACGGCAAGGTGGCTCCGGCCCGTATCCTCGTGGTCGGGCCTGACGGCCGCATCGCCGGCGCTGGCGCCACCGGCCGCCCCCGGCCGGACGTCAACGAAGCGCGGGCGGACATCACCTCGCCCACCACCGGCTGGGCGGCGCTGGCTCCGCTCCGCAAGGGGCGGGTCACGGTCTACGGGGTGCTGAGCGACGGGGCGCGGGTCTGCAAGCTGGGACGGCTCAAGCTTTGAAACCCTCAGCTCCGTCGCCCGTCGTCCCGGGCCGGCCGATGTGGCTGGCGATCCTGGCCTATGCGGCCGTAGCCACCTTCCTGATCTGCTTCCCGGCGTGGCCGGGGCACATGAACTACGACGGCCTCTATGCCTACGGACGCTCGTTCCTCGGCATCGAGCACATGACGTGGCCGCCGACGCACAGCTACCTCTTCTGGCTGAGCCGCAAGGCGGGGGTGGGCGTCGGCGGGCTGTTCGTGTTCCAGACCTCGCTGATCTTCCTGGGCGCGGGGCTCTCGGCCAGCCTCCTGATCCGCAGCCGGTTCTGGGCGTTGGCCGCTATGGCCGCGTTCGCCGTGGCCTTC
>NZ_JAPSKZ010000105.1 GCF_031181185.1 Phenylobacterium sp.
GTCCAGATACTCGGCCGTGCGCTTGCCAGGCCGGATGCCGGGCAGGAAGCCGCCGTACTTCCGCAGGTTCTCCGCCGTGTCGTCCGGGTTGAAGACGATCGACGTGTAGAAGAAGCAGAAGAAGACGATCAGCGCGCCGTACAGCAGCATGAACAGCGGCTGGCCGTGCTGCAGCTGGCCGGTCAGGCCCGGCAGCCACTGCATGTACTCCGGCAGGTTCGCGTTGGCGGCAAAGCCCATGACGGTCGTCGGCAGCAGCAGCAGCGACGAGGCGAAGATCGGCGGGATGACGCCCGCGGTGTTGATCTTCAGCGGCAGGAACGAGGTGTCGCCCCCGAACATGCGGTTGCCCATCTGGCGCTTCGGATATTGCACCAACAGGCGACGCTGCGACCGCTCCATGAACACGATGGCCACCGTGACGCCGATGACCAGCGCCGCGATCATGAACAGCGCCCCGCCGCTCATGGCGCCGGTCCGGGCCATCTCGAAGGCCTGGGCCACGTAGCGCGGCAGGACCGCCACGATACCGGCGAAGATGATCAGGCTGATGCCGTTGCCGACGCCGCGGCTGGTGATCTGCTCGCCCAGCCACATCAGGAACATGGTGCCGCCGGTCAGGGTGACGACCGTCGAGATCACGAAGAACATGCCGGGGTTTTCGACCAGGCCCGGGCTCTGCGAGAGGCCCATCGCGATGCCGAACGACTGGAACAGCGCCAGCACCACGGTCAGGTAGCGGGTGTACTGGTTGAGCTGCTTGCGGCCCGCCTCGCCGCCTTCCTTCCGCAGCTTCTCCCACGGCGGATAGACCGTGCCCAGCAGCTGCACGATGATCGAGGCCGAGATGTACGGCATCACGTTCAGGGCGAAGAGCGCCATGCGCTCCACGGCGCCGCCCGAGAACATGTTGAACATGCCCAGGATGCCCTGGGCCTGGCCCTGGAACGCCTGCTGCAGGGCCGCGGCGTCGATGCCGGGGATCGGGATGTAGCACCCGGCCCGGTAGACGATCATCGCCCAGAGGGTGAACCAGATGCGCTTGTGAAGCTCCGTGGCCTTCGCGAAGGCCTGGAAGTTCATGTTCGCGGCGAGCTGTTCTGCGGCCGAAGCCATTCAGCGTATCCCCTGACTCGTGACCCGGATCACATAGGACGCGCCGGCCCCGGAAGCGAGGCCAGCGACGCCGCAGATGCGGATCAGGCTTCCGCCGGAGCTTCGGCGGCTTCCGCCTTGGTCGTGGTCAGCTGGCCGCCGGCCTTCTCCACCGCGGCGCGGGCCGAGGCCGTGGCCGAATAGACGGTGAGGTTCAGCTTCGACTTCAGCTCGCCCTTGCCCAGCAGCTTCACGCCGTCCTTCACGCGGCGGATCACGCCGGCCTTCACGAGGGCTTCGGCGTCGATGGCGGCCTTGGCGTCGAGCTTGCCGGCGGCGATCGCCTGCTCGATCCGCCACAGGTTCACCTCGGCGAACTCCTTGCGGTTGAGGCTGTTGAAGCCGCGCTTGGGCATGCGCATGTGCAGCGGCATCTGGCCGCCTTCGAAGCCCGCGATCGAGACGCCGGTGCGGGCCTTCTGGCCCTTCACGCCGCGGCCGGCGGTCTTGCCCTTGCCCGAGCCCGGGCCGCGGCCGACGCGCATGCGGTTCTTGGTGGAGCCTTCGCGCGGGGCGAGTTCGTTCAGCTTGGTCATGTGGCCTCTCCTTGGAGATCTGGCGCCGGGGCCCTGCCCCGACTCGGCGATGAAATCGTTGGCGTAGAAACGCCGATGGGCGAGGCTTCCGCCCCGCCCTAAAGCGCCGTGCCTATGGCACGAAAGCGATGGCTATTCCACCACCTCGATGAGGTGGGCCACCTTGGCCACCATGCCGCGGACGGCCGGGGTGTCTTCCAGGGTGGAGACGCGGCCCACGCGGTTCAGCCCGAGGCCGATGAGCGTGGCGCGCTGGTCCTTGGTCCGGCGGATCGGGCTGCCGGTCTGACGAACGGTGATCTTGGCCATGAGCTTAACCTTCCGCATCCGCGGCGGGCTGGGCCGCCGAGGCGCCGTCGGCGCGACGGCCGATCACGTCGGAGACCTTCTTGCCGCGCTTGGCGGCGACCTGACGCGGCGAAGACTGGGCCTTCAGCGCCTCGAAGGTCGCGCGAACCATGTTGTAGGGGTTGGACGAGCCGGTGGACTTGCCCACGACGTCCTGGACGCCCAGGGTTTCGAGAACCGCTCGCATCGGACCGCCGGCGATGACGCCGGTGCCGGGAGGCGCCGCGCGCACCATCACCTTGCCAGCGCCCCAACGGCCGTCGCCGTCGTGGTGCAGGGTGCGGCTCTCGCGCAGCGGCACGCGGATCATCGACTTCTTGGCTTCTTCGGTCGCCTTGCGGATGGCTTCCGGCACTTCGCGCGCCTTGCCATGACCGAAGCCCACGCGGCCCTTCTGATCGCCCACCACCATCAGCGCGGCGAACGAGAACCGGCGGCCGCCCTTCACGGTGGCGGCGACGCGGTTGATGTGGACCAGCTTCTCGACGAGTTCGCTGTCGCGTTCTTCTTCGCGATTGCGACGATCGCCGCGCTGTTCGTCTCTGCGAGCCATGATCGTTCCTTAGAAATTCAGGCCGGCTTCGCGCGCGGCGTCGGCCAGGGCCTTCACCCGGCCATGGTAAAGGTAGCCGCCCCGGTCGAAGACGACGTCCTTGACGCCCTTCTCGATCGCGCGCTGGGCCACGAGGGCGCCGACGCGGGCGGCGGCGTCCTTGTCGGAGCCCTTGTCCTTCTTCTCGCCTTCCAGCGTCGAGGCGGCGGCCAGCGTCACGCCGTTCGCATCGTCGATGATCTGGGCGTAGATGTTCTTGGCCGAGCGGAAGACCGACAGACGCGGACGGCCGTTCGCCACCTTCTTGAGGTGGGTGCGGACGCGCTGCGCGCGGCGCTTGGTGGTGTCGCGGGGAGAGAGCGCCATGGCTTACTTCTTCTTGCCTTCCTTGCGCCGGACCGACTCGCCGGCATAGCGCACGCCCTTGCCCTTGTAGGGCTCCGGCGGACGGATGCGGCGGATCCGGGCGGCGGTTTCGCCGACCAGCTGCTTGTCGATGCCCGAGATCTTGATCTCGGTCTGCTTCGGCGTCGCGAACGTGATGCCTTCGGGCGGCTTGATGTCCACGTCGTGCGAGAAGCCGAGCTGCATCGAGAGCGCCTGGCCCTTCATCGCGGCGCGGTAGCCGACGCCGACCAGCTCGAGCGTCTGCTCATAGCCTTGGGTCACGCCCTGGACCATGTTGGCGACCAGCGTGCGGGACAGGCCCCACATCGCCTGGGCGCGGGTGGTCTCCTGACGCTTGGCCAGCAGGATCTCGGCGCCTTCCTGGCGGACCTCGATCTCTTCCGCCACGGTCCAGGCGAGCTGGCCCTTCGGACCCCTCACCGTCACCGTCTGGCCGTCGATGGTCACCGTCACCCCGTTGGGGACAGCGACCGCCTTCTTACCGATACGAGACATCTTAGTAGACCCGGCAGAGGACTTCGCCGCCAACATTGGCCTCGCGGGCCGCGTTGTCGGACATGACGCCCTTGGGCGTGGAGAGGATCGAGATCCCGAGGCCGTTCTTCACCGGCTTCAGGTCCTTGATCGACGAGTAGACGCGGCGGCCCGGCTTCGAGACGCGGCTGATCTCCACGATGACCGGCTGGCCGTCGAAGTACTTCAGCTCGATCTCGAACTCGGGGAAGGCGCCGGGCTTTTCCACCAGGTGGTAGCCGCGGATGTAGCCTTCGTCCGTCAGCACGTCGAGCACGCGGGCGCGCATCTTCGACGCGGGCGTCGTGACCTTCGAGCGGCCGCGGGAAGCGGCGTTCTTGATGCGGGCGATCAGATCGCCGATGGGGTCGTTGACCATCTGAAAGACCCTCCTACCAGCTCGACTTGACGAGGCCGGGGATCAGACCGTGGGAGCCGAGCTCCCGCAGCGAGATCCGGCTCATCTTGAGCTTGCGATAATAAGCGCGCGGGCGGCCGGTCACTTCGCACCGGTTGCGGATGCGGACGGCGGCCGAGTTGCGCGGCAGTTCGGCAAGCTTCAGGCGGGCTTCGAAACGTTCTTCGAGCGGGAGGCTCTCGTTGTTCGCAATGTCCTTCAGCGCTTGGCGCTTCGCGGCATGTTGCTTGACGAGCTTCTTGACCCGTTCGTTGCGGTTGACGGCGCTTTTCTTGGCCATGGTGTGCTTTCCTTCCCGCCGCTACTGCTGCTGCTGAACGAACGGGAACTGGAATTCCTTGAGAAGCTCGCGAGCTTCGTCGTCGGTCTTCGCAGTCGTGGTGACGATGATGTCCATGCCCCAGATCTGGTCGATCTGGTCATAGTTGATCTCCGGGAACACGATGTGCTCCTTCAGACCCATGGCGTAGTTGCCGCGGCCGTCGAAGGACGTGGGCTTCAGACCCCGGAAGTCCTTCACGCGCGGCAGCGCGATGGTGATCAGCCGGTCGAGGAACTCGTACATCCGGTCGCTGCGCAGGGTGACCTTGCAGCCGACCGTCATGCCTTCGCGCAGCTTGAAGCCGGCGATCGAGGTCCGCGCCTTCGTCGGCACCGGCTTCTGACCCGCGATCTTCGCCAGGTCGGCCATGGCCGAGTTGATCTTCTTGGAGTCGGCGACGGCTTCGCCCACACCCATGTTGATCACGATCTTTTCCAGCTTCGGGATCTGCATCTCGTTGCTGTAGCCGAAGCGCTCCTTGAGCGACTTGCGGATGCGCTCGCGGTACTCGGTCTTCAGCCGCGGTTCGTAAGCTTGATCAGCCATTGATCACCTCGCCGGTCGTCTTGGCGATCCGCACCTTCTTGTCGCCTTCCACGCGGAAGCCGACGCGGGTCGGCTTGCCCTTGGAATCGACCAGAGCCACGTTCGACAGGTGGATCGGCGCTTCCTTGTTCTTGATCCCGCCTTGCGGATCGAGCTGCGTGGGGCGCGTATGCCGCTGGACGATGTTGATGCCCTCGACCAGGACGCGCTGCTCCTGCGGGAACACCTTGGTGACCGCGCCTTGGCGGCCCTTGTCCTTGCCGGTGAGGACCACGACGCGGTCCCCCTTCTTGATCTTCGCAGCCATTACAGCACCTCGGGCGCGAGCGAGATGATCTTCATGTGGTTCTTCGCGCGCAGTTCGCGGGGAACCGGGCCAAAGATCCGCGTGCCGATCGGCTCGGATTGCTTGTTGACGATCACGGCCGCGTTCTTGTCGAAGCGGATCACCGAGCCGTCCTTGCGCTTGATGCCTTGGCTCGTGCGCACCACGATCGCCTGCAGCACGTCGCCCTTCTTCACGCGACCGCGCGGGATCGCCTCCTTGACGGAGACGACGATCTTGTCGCCGACGCCGGCGTAGCGCCGTTTCGCGCCGCCCAGCACCTTGATGCACATGACCCGGCGGGCGCCGGAATTGTCGGCGACGTCCAGGTTAGTTTGCATCTGGATCATGGATCCGGATCCTTACGCTTGGGCCGCGCCGCCCTTAGGCAGCACTTCCCAGGTTTTCAGTTTCGACTTGGGCGCGCATTCGATGATGCGGGCGACCTCGCCGACCTTGTAGGTGTTGCCCTCGTCATGGGCGTGGTACTTCTTCGACCGGCGGACGGTCTTCTTCAGCACCGGGTGCAGGAAGGTCCGCTCGACCTTCACCACGACCGTCTTGTCGCCCTTGTCCGAGACGACGACGCCTTCGAGAATTCGTTTCGGCATTTACGTCAGTCTCCTCAGGCCTGGGCCTGCTTGGTCCGCAGAACGGTCTTGATGCGCGCGATATCCTTGCGCACCTCGTTCACGCGGTGGGTCTTCTCGATCTGACCGGTCGCCTTCTGGAAGCGCAGGTTGAACTGCTCCTTCTTCAGGGAGACGAGCTGTTCGGCCAGCTGGTCGGGCGTCATGCCCCGGACTTCGTCGATCTTCATCACGCGTGCTCCACGGCGGCGTCGATGCGGGTGACGATGCGGGTCTTCACCGGAAGCTTGGCCGCGCCGAGGCGCAGGGCTTCGCGGGCGACATCATCCGGCACGCCGTCGATTTCAAACATGATGCGGCCAGGGTGGACGCGGGCGGCCCAGTACTCGACCGAACCCTTGCCCGAGCCCATCCGGACTTCCGCCGGCTTGCCGGTGACCGGCACGTCGGGGAACACCCGGATCCACACCCGGCCCTGGCGCTTCATCTGGCGGGTGATCGCGCGGCGGGCCGCCTCGATCTGCCGCGCGGTGACGCGCTCGGGCTCCATCGACTTCAGGCCGTACGAGCCGAAGTTCAGCGTGAACCCGCCCTTGGCCGTGCCGTGGATGCGGCCCTTGAACTGCTTACGGTACTTGGTCTTCTTCGGAGACAGCATGGTTCAGGTCCTTAGGCGTTCGCCGATTCACGGCGATCGCGACGGGGGCCACGATCCGGACGGTCGCCACGTTCACGGCCGCCGCCCTCGCCGGCCGGGCCGCTTTCGCCGGCCAGGCGCTTGTCGAGAGCCATCGGGTCGTGCTCGAGCACTTCGCCCTTGAACACCCACACCTTCACGCCGATGACGCCGTAGGTGGTCTTGGCTTCGGTGAAGCCGTAGTCCACGTCGGCGCGCAGGGTGTGCAGCGGCACGCGGCCTTCGCGGTACCACTCCATGCGGGCGATTTCCGCGCCGCCCAGGCGGCCCGAAACGTTGATCCGGACGCCCTTGGCGCCCAGGCGCATGGCCGACTGCATCGAACGCTTCATGGCGCGGCGGAAGGCCACGCGGCGCTCGAGTTGCTGGGCGATGTTCTCGGCCACCAGTTGGGCGTCGGTCTCGGGCTTCCGGATCTCGACGATGTTCAGGTGAACCTCGCCGTCCGTCATCGCCGCGATGTCCTTGCGCAGCTTGTCGATGTCCGCGCCCTTCTTGCCGATGATCACGCCGGGGCGCGCGGCATAGATGGTGATGCGGCACTTCTTGTGCGGACGCTCGATGATGATCCGCGACACGCCGGCCTGGTACAGGCGCTTCTTCAGCGCGCGGCGGACCTTGATGTCTTCGTGCAGCAGGCGGCCGTACTCGGGGCCGTCGGCGAACCAGCGGCTGTCCCAGGTGCGGTTGATGCCGAGACGCAGCCCGACGGGATTGATCTTCTGACCCATTAGGCGGCCTCACCTTGCTCGCGGACCACGATGGTGATCTCGCTGAACGGCTTCTCGATGCGCGACGCGCGACCGCGGGCGCGGGCGTGGAAGCGCTTCATGATCAGGTTCTTGCCGACGAACGCCTCGGCCACGACGAGATTGTCGATGTCGAGGTTGTGGTTGTTCTCGGCGTTCGAGATGGCCGAGTAGAGCGCCTTGCGCACATCCTTGGCGATGCGCTTGGGGCTGAACTCCAGCTCGTTGAGCGCGCGCTGAACCTTCAGGCCGCGGATCGACTGGGCCACCAGGTTGAGCTTGCGCGGGCTGGTGCGGAGGGTCCGCACCTTGGCCATCGCTTCGGCGCCGGTAAGACGGCGGGCTTTCGCTTGCTTAGCCATCTTACTTCCTCTTGGCCTTCTTGTCGGCCGCGTGGCCGGGGAAGAAGCGGGTCGGAGCGAACTCGCCCAGCTTCATGCCGACCATGTCTTCCGAGATCAGCACCGGCACGTGCTTCTGGCCGTTGTGGACGCCGAACGTCAGGCCCACGAACTGGGGCATGATGGTCGAGCGGCGCGACCAGGTCTTGATCACGTCCTTCCGGCCCGAGGACTGCGCGGCCTCGGCCTTCTTGAGCAGGTACCCGTCGACGAACGGGCCTTTCCAGACGGAGCGGGTCATCGGTTAGCGAGCCTTCCGAGCGTGGCGCGAGCGGATGATGAACTTGTCCGTCGCCTTGTTCTTGCGGGTCTTCCGGCCCTTCGTGGGTTGGCCCCACGGGGTGACCGGGTGACGGCCGCCCGAGGTGCGGCCTTCGCCGCCGCCGTGCGGGTGGTCGATCGGGTTCATGGCGACGCCGCGGACGTGCGGACGACGGCCCTTGTGACGCGAGCGGCCGGCCTTGCCGAGGCTCTCGTTCATGTGGTCCGGGTTCGACACGGCGCCAACGGTGGCCATGCAGCTGTCCTGCACCATGCGCAGCTCGCCCGAGTTCAGGCGGATCTGGGCGTAGCCGGCGTCGCGGCCGACCAGCTGGGCGTAGGCGCCGGCCGAACGGGCGATCTGCCCGCCCTTCATCGGCTTCAGCTCGACGTTGTGGATGATCGTGCCGATCGGCATGCCGCGCAGCGGCATGGCGTTGCCCGGCTTCACGTCAGCCTTTTCCGACGCGACGACTTGGTCGCCGGCCTTCAGCCGCTGCGGGGCCAGGATGTACGCCAGCTCGCCGTCTTCGTACTTCACCAGGGCGATGAAGGCCGAACGGTTCGGGTCGTATTCCAGGCGCTCGACCGTGGCGGGCACGTCGAACTTGCGGCGCTTGAAGTCGACCACGCGGTACAGGCGCTTGGCGCCGCCGCCGCGGAAGCGGACGGCGATGCGGCCGTTGCCGCCGCGGCCGCCCGACTTCGTCAGGCCTTCCACGAGCGACTTTTCCGGCCGGCCCTTGTGGAGCTCGGACTTGTCGACCAGCACCAGCTGGCGGCGACCCGGCGACGTCGGATTGAATTGCTTCAGAGCCATCGGATCAGAGCCCCGTGGTGATGTCGATCGACTGGCCTTCGGCCAGGGTCACGATCGCTTTCTTGACGTCGGAACGACGCCCGACGATGCCGCGGAAGCGCTTGGTCTTGCCCTTCACGTTGAGGGTGTTGACCTTGGTCACGTTGACCTTGAACAGCGCCTCGACCGCAGCGGCGATCTCGTCCTTCGTCGCATCGCCGGCGACGCGGAAGACGACCTTGTTCTGCTCGGAGAGCAGCGTGGCCTTTTCCGTGATGATCGGCGACAGGATCGTGTCGTAGTGGCGGACGGTGGGCTCGACGGCCATCACGCGGCCTCCTCAGGCTGGAAGCGCGCCTGGATCGCCTCGACCGCGTCCTTCGTCAGGACGAGGGTGCGGCGACGCAGCACGTCGTAGACGTTCAGGCCGGCATTCGGCAGCACGTCCACGTTCGGGATGTTCCGGGCGGCGAGCTTCAGGTTGTTGTCGACCTGGGCGCCGGCGATGACCAGCGCGTTCGTCACGCCGATCTTGCCCAGCTGCTCGCGCAGCGCGGCGGTCTTGGCGTCCGGCAGCGTGGCCGAGTCCAGGACGATCAGCGAGCCTTCCTTGGCCTTCGAGGACAGCGCGTGCTTCAGAGCCAGCGCGCGGACCTTCTTGGGCAGGTCGAAGGCGTGGCTGCGGACCACGGGACCGTGGGCCTTCGCGCCGCCGACGAACTGGGCCGCACGGCGCGAGCCGTGACGGGCGCCGCCGGTGCCCTTCTGCTTGTACATCTTCTTGCCCGTACGAGAGACCTCGTTGCGGACCTGGATCTTGTGGGTCCCGGCGCGGCGCTTGGCCAGCTGCCAGGTGACGACGCGCTGCAGGATGTCGCCGCGGATCTCTTCGATGCCGAAGATATCGTCGGCCAGCTCGATCGAGCCGCCCTTCCCGCCGTCGAGCTTGATGACGTCGAGTTTCATTAGGCTTGATCCCCAGCTTCAGTCGCCTCAGCGGCCGGCGCTTCGGTCTGAGCTTCGGCCGGCGCGTCTTCGGCGGCGGCTTCGACCGGGGTCGGAGCGCCAGCGCCGCGGAACGCGCCCGGCTTCGGCGCGTCGGCCGGCAGCGGGGCCTTCACCGCGTCGCGGATCTTCACGAACGTGCCTTCCGTGCCCGGGACGGCGCCCTTGACCAGGATGAGGCCGCGCTCGGCGTCGACGCGCCAGACGGTGAGGTTGAGGGTGGTGACAGTCTCATGGCCGTAGTGACCGGCCATCTTCTTACCCTTGAAGGTGCGGCCCGGATCCTGACGCTGGCCGGTCGAACCGTGCGAGCGGTGGGAGACGGACACACCGTGGGTGGCCCGGAGGCCGCCGAAGTTCCAGCGCTTCATGGCGCCGGCGAAGCCCTTACCGACCGTCGTCGCGGTGACGTCGATCTTCTGGCCCGGGATGAAGTGGTCGGCGGTGATTTCCGCGCCCACGTCGATCAGGTTGTCTTCCGACACCCGGAACTCGACAACCTTGGCCTTCGGCTCCACCTGGCCCTTCGCGAAGTGGCCGCGCAGCGCCTTGGAGGTGTTCTTCGGCTTCTTGGAGCCCGCGCCGAGCTGAAGGGCGACATAGCCGTCCTTGTCAGCGGTGCGCTGGCCGACGACCTGGCAGCCTTCAAGGCTCAGGACCGTCACGGGAACATGGACGCCCGCTTCGTCGAAGAAGCGCGTCATGCCCAGCTTCTTGGCGATCACGCCGGTACGCATCGGACCGATCCCCTTAGAGCTTGATCTCGACGTCCACGCCGGCGGACAGGTCGAGCTTCATCAGCGCGTCCACGGTCTGCGGGGTGGGGTCGACGATGTCGAGCACGCGCTTGTGCGTGCGGATTTCGAACTGCTCGCGCGACTTCTTGTCGATGTGCGGCGAGCGGTTGACGGTGAATTTCTCAATGCGCGTCGGCAGCGGAATCGGGCCGCGCACAGTGGCGCCGGTCCGCTTCGCGGTGTTCACGATCTCGCGGGTGGAATGATCCAGCACGCGGTGATCGAAGGCTTTGAGCCGAATGCGGATGTTCTGACGATCCATATCGCTCTTATCATTCCCTACAGACGGCGGCCCGCCCGCGTGATCTCGACCATTTCAAAGACCAGCCCGAGCCCTCAGATGAGAGCTCGTACGCGAAAGTCCGCACAAACGACTTAGGCCCACGCGGAGGCGAGGGCCCTATCCCGAAACGCTAGCTTGTAGCACTGTCCCAGGTCGTTCCGCGAACCGCGTCTGCGCTTCAAATCCCTTCGAAGCACACAGCCGGTCCAACAGGAGGCGCGGTATTACCCATCCGACTCGCCTCCGTCAAGGGGCGAGAGCCCCCTGCGGCGTTCAGGGCGCAACGCGATAGGCGGCCAGCCGCCCGGGCTTCCAGCTGGGAACCACCAGCAGGTCGCCGACCCGGATGAAGTCGTTGATGTAGGTCCCGGCCTTGCGGCTGTCGATCAGGGTCTCGGCCTTGCCGTCGGGGCTCACGCGGAAGAGGCGGCCGGGCCATTCGCTGACGAAATAGGCCCCGTCGCCGGCCGGCGCGACGCCGTCGCCGTCCCCCAGGCCCTCGGCCAGCACGGTCGCCGCGCGGCTCTTCCAGTCGAAGGCCAGCAGCTTGCCGGCCGTGGTGGTGACCAGCAGTCGGTGGCGCTCGGGCAGGAGGCCGTTGACGGCGCGCAGCTGCGGGTCGGCCGACCAGGGGACGATGCGTCCGTCCTGCAGCGCCAGGATGCGGGCGGTGGCGGAATCGGCCACCAGCACGGTCCCGTCGGGCGCCACCGCCACGTCGTTGAGGAACTTGGCGTCCGGGGCCTCATAGGCCCCGACGACCTTCGCCGTCGGGATGTCGATCTCGCCCAAACGGGTGATGTCCGACACGAACAGCCGCTGGCCCTTCACGATCGCGCGCTTCGGCGCGTCCAGACCCCTCACCCACTCCCGCTCCAGGAGCTTGCCGTCGCGCGAGACGCGGCTGATGAAGCCCTGGCCGTCCTTGACGTCGCCCTCGCCGGCCACGTTGGCGACGAAGAAGCTGCGACCATCCGGCGCGAGGGCCACGCTCTCGGGATCGGCCAGGCCCTCGAGGGTCCAGACGGGCGTCCAGTCCGCGGCCGCTGCAGGCGCGGCGGCGAGCAGGACGGCGGCGAAGAGGGCGCTGCGCATCGGGCTACCCGACCGTGACGGCGCCCGAGCCCATGATGGACTTCGAGACCTCGCCCTTCACCTCTCGGGCGCGCACGTCGCCCGAGCCGGCGATGCGGGCCTTGAGGCTGTCGGCGACGCCGCGGAAGTCCACGTCGCCCGAGCCTGCGATCGAGGCGGTCATGCTCGTGGCGCGGCCGCCGGCCACCACCACGTCCCCCGAACCCGCGATGCTCACGCTCAGGGCGCCCTGCACGGACCTCGCGGCCACCGCGCCCGAGCCGGCGATGTCGATGTCCAGGCCGCCGCGGATGTCGGCGGTGGCCACGTCGCCCGAGCCGGCCACCCGGATCGAGGCCGAGCCCGCCGAGCCCGTTCGGGTGTCGCCCGAGCCGGCCTGGCGGATCTTGAGGGCGCCTTCCACATTGGCCACGGTCCAGTCGCCGCAGCCGGCGTTGGACAGCGTGAGGCTGGTCGAGCGGCCCACCGAGCCGAACACCGCCCCGCCGGCGTCCACCCGGGCGTCGCGCGGCGTTCGGATGACGATCTGCGGCATCTCGCGCCAGGCGACGTCGCCCACGCCCCGGACCTCGACGCTGCGGCTTTCGCCCGAGCCGCGGCAGTTGCGGATCTTCCGGTCCAGGCCGCCGTCGATGATCGTGCGGTCGCCGCGCGTGCGCACGTCCAGCGGCAGGCGGGCGTTGGGGGCGATGATCTCGACCTTGATGTCGCTGCGGTTCTCCGGGATCACCGTCACCCGAGCCACCGCGTCGCGGATCTCGACCTCGGCGGCCTTCGCCACGCCGGCGGCCGCCCAGGTGATGGTCGCTGCGGCCGCGGCGGCCAGTAGACCCATAGAACGACGCATCGCCGTCTCCCCGTGAATTTCCTTCATCGAAGCTAGTCGGGCTGGGGCCTGCGATCAGCTTAAATCGAGGTCATGACCTCGTTGTCACACGGACAAGCAAAAGGGCCGCCGGGTT
>NZ_JAPSKZ010000336.1 GCF_031181185.1 Phenylobacterium sp.
CTGGGGTCCGCCGCCGTGAACCACGACCGGATTCACCCCCATCAGCTTCAGCAGCACCACGTCCGCGGCGAACTGCTTCGCCACGGCGCTCTCGCCCATGGCGTGGCCGCCGTATTTGATGACCACCGTCTTGCGATCGTAGATCTGGATGTACGGCAGGGCCTCGGCCAAGGTCTTGGCCGTCTCCCAGCCCTGGGCGTCTGCGGCGTAGCCGCCGGTCTGCGGTTCTGTCTCGTCCATCACCCGCGGGTCCGTAATGCCAAGGTCGGCCCCTGTCATCATGAAACCGGAGGCCTGCCTGACCGTTCCGCCCCGATGAAGGCGCACGACATCGATGACCGGGACCTGGCGCCCTCCGATCCGGCCGATCCGGCGTCGCTGCAGCACCCGGACCCGACCCACTGTCCCGAATGCGCGGGCGCCGGCGTGGTGTCGTCGGGCGAGACCTGTCCCGTGTGCGAGGGAACCGGCCGCGCGACCTATCGAACCGGCGGAGGCTGAAGCCGCCTGACAGGCGGCAGCCGCTGATTACGGTGCGAATCTGCGCGTTCGATCGCGCTGTAGCTGAATGGCCACGCTTTTACTCGTTCGCGGCCGCGTCATCTCGACCTTGGCCAGCGAGGCTGTTATGAGGATGCAAGCGGCGGCTCGTGCGCCGCCGAGACGATTCACCTGGGCTGCGGAGGGCATCCACCCATGCGCGTTAAGACACTCATTCTGGCGACCAGCGCCGCGGGGGCGCTGGCCCTGTCGGCCGGCGCCGCTTCTGCCGATCCGAACGGCTGGTACGGCGCGATCGACGCCGGCTGGCATGCGGCCGGCGTCGACACCGCTCAAGGCGTCGCCTTCGACGTCGAGTCGGACTGGGCCGGGTTCGCCCGTCTGGGTTACCGGTTCACGCCGAACTGGCGCGTGGAGCTCGAGGGCGGCTACCGCCCCGGCGATCTCGGTGAAGTGAACGTTGGCGCGACGCCGGCCTATCTTTGCAATGCCGTGCCGGCCGCGGGACCCTGCGAGATCCCCGAAGGGGAGATCCACTCGACCTCCTTGATGGTCAACGTGCTGTACGATTTCGGCGCGGCCGAGTCGCCCCTGCGTCCGTTCGTCGGCCTGGGCGCGGGCATCAACCGGGTCAACACGGAGTTCCTGGGCACCCTGGCGAGCAACCGCGCCATCGCGGTCGGCGCCGAC
Organism: Phenylobacterium sp.; assembly: GCF_031181185.1. GTDB lineage: Bacteria > Pseudomonadota > Alphaproteobacteria > Caulobacterales > Caulobacteraceae > Phenylobacterium. Next base: position 1,192 of record NZ_JAPSKZ010000336.1, read on the forward strand.
GACAGCTCGGCCAAGCTGGCGGCGCAGTTCCTCGTCGGCCTGAACTGGGCGTTGAGCGAGCGGGCTTCGCTGGACCTGACCTACCGCTACCTCCTTTCGAACATGGAGTTCGAAACCTTCGACTCGGCGCCGGGCTTCGACGTCGGCCCGTTCCAGGGACGCTATGAGGATTCGTCGGTGAGCCTGGGCCTGCGCTATGCGTTCGGCGCGATCGAGCCGGTGACCTATGCGCCGCCGCCGCCGCCGCCGCCGCCCCCGCCGCCGCCTCCCCCGCCGCCGCCGCCGCCGCCGCCGCCGCCGGCTCCGGTCGCGCGTGAGTTCGTGGTCTACTTCGACTGGGATCGCTCCGACCTGACGGCCGAGGCCCGCCAGGTGGTCACCCAGGCGGCCAACTACGCCAAGTCGGGCCGTCCGACCC
>NZ_JAPSKZ010000337.1 GCF_031181185.1 Phenylobacterium sp.
CGACCACGTTGGGGCCTTTCCGCATCTGCACGCCGGCCCAGATCTTCCGGTCGGCCAGCAGCAGGAAGGCCAGCGAGATCAGGATGCCGACGGTGACCAGCAGGATGCCGCCCGCGGTCATCAGGGTCCAGCCGAGAGGGGTGCTCCAGAAGTCCATCAGGCCTTACTCCGCCGCCATGGCGGCCGGGGCGGTCCGCAGGGCGGACAGCTCGGCCATGGTCACGCTGGCGCGCGCGATCGGGTTGTTGAGGTAGGGGTCGCGAACGGTCGAGTGGAAGGCGACGTCCCCCAGCTCGCCCTTCTTGCCAAGCGAGGCCACGTCGAACGGCGCCGGCGCCGGCAGGTAGTCGATGCGGCCGAAAGTCGGGTGGTCCGCCATCAGCTTCGCGCGCAGCTGGTCGATCCTGTCATACGGCAGCGTCTGGCCGACCAGGGCCGACAGGGCGCGCAGGATGGCCCAGTCCTCCTTGGCCTGTCCCTTCGGGAAGACGGCGCGTTCGGCCATCTGCACCCGGCCCTCGGTGTTGACGTAGATGCCCGGCTTCTCGGTGTAGGCGGCGCCCGGCAGGATGACGTCGGCGCCGTGCGCGCCCCGGTCGCCGTGGCTGCCCAGGTAGATCTTGAAGGCCTTGCTCGCCGAGGCGTCGATCTCGTCGGCGCCCAGCAGGAACAGCACGTCCAGCGCGCCCTTCTTCACCATGTCGACGGCCGACAGGCCGCCCTCGCCGGGCGTGAAGCCCATGTCGAGGCCGCCGACCCGCGCCGCCGCGGTGTGCAGCACGTTGAAGCCGTTCCAGCCGTCCTTGACCACGCCGACCTTCTTCGCCAGCGCGCCCAGCGCGCTCAGCGTCGCCGGGCCGGTCTCGCCGACCAGGGCCCCTGCCCCGACAATGATCGCCGGCCGCTCGGCCTTCGACAGGAATTCCATCGCCGCCTTGGGCAGCTTGGCCAGCGTCTTCGAACCGGCCCCCAGCCAGCTGTACTCGACGGTCAGGGCCGCCTGCTCGCCGATCAGGCCGATGGTGGTCTTGCCGGTCAGCCAGGCCTTGCGCAGGCGGGCGTTCAGCAGCGGCGCCTCGGTGCGCGGATTGGCCCCGACGATCAGGATCGCATCCGCCTTCTCGATGCCTTGCAGGCCGGTGTTGAACAGCCAGCCCTCGCGCGGACCATGGCCCAGGGCGGCCCCGTCCTGGCGGCAGTCGGTGTTCGGCGAGCCGAGGGCGCGGAACAGGTCCAGCGCCGCCTTCATCGATTCCGCGTCCTGCAGGTCGCCGGCGATCACGCCGATCTTCTCCGGCTTCGCCGCCTTCAGCTTCGCGGCCACGACCTCCAGCGCCTCTTCCCACGAGGCGGCGCGCAGCTTGCCGTTGTCGCGCACATAGGGACGGTCCAGGCGCTGGCGCTGCAGGCCGTCCACGGCATAGCGGCTGACGTCCGACAGCCACTCCTCGTTCACCGCGTCATTGGTCCGGGGCAGCACGCGCATCACCTCGGGTCCCCGCGCGTCGACGCGGATGTTCGAGCCGACGGCGTCCATCACATCGATGGAGTCGGTCTTCTTCAGCTCCCACGGGCGGTAGTGGAACTGCCACGGGCGGTGGGTCA
>NZ_JAPSKZ010000106.1 GCF_031181185.1 Phenylobacterium sp.
ATGGGGACGACCGATCGTAGGGCAGGCAGTCCCAGGGCGGCAGTACAAGAACCTCCGCTGAGGGCGCGAACTGCCGGAGGGCGCGACCGATTTCGTCTGCGCGACGTTCGCTCGACGCCACGAAAACAATCTGAGTTTCCTGGAACTGTGCAAGCTGCGCCGCGATCCAGCCCGTGGGCGGCTGGCTTTGCCTGAACGGCCGCGCCTCGCTCGTGGCGGACTGGTCGGGAAGAGGTGCGTCGCGAAAAGCTGCGTCTGACAAACATCACCTCGAACTGGTTGGCTCGATGCAATCGCTGTGAGGGACGGCGGTTCCTCCGTTCGATCGTCAGGAATGCGGGAGCCTCAGCGCCGACTTCAATCCCGCGCGTCTTGGACCCAGCCCGTGTCGGGTCGGCTCAGCCGAACGTCCGCTCTTCGGCCGCGTGATGATGTCCGCTTCTGGCGCCTGGCTGCCCTTCCCTTCCCGCCTGGGCCTGCTGCTTCTCGTACGCCAAGGGCTCACGGAGACGATTTGTCGTTGGACTGACTACACCGCCACTCCCCGGCCTACACCTCTGCGACCGCAGGGAAGTCGGAAGAGGCCGCAGCCAGCGGCAGTTTCGCCGCGCTTCCGCTGTTCCTCCTTCCAGACCAGCGCCCATTTGGCGCGAATGGCCGCCGTTCGCGAGGGCTCTCTCTGCCCGGCGTCCGCCGCAAGCGATTTGAGCTGGCGCGGCGGTTGAGCGGGGGCATTCGAACCTCACGCTCACAACAGGGACTCTCAAACATCCGCAATGAGTCAGAAGCGGACCGGCAGACCGCCAGCGCCTGCGAGTCCATTCCTTGCTCATCGGAGCCCCTTAAGCGGTCCGCTTTTGTGCCGCGAGCCCGGGTGTGCGGCGCATTGCAGACGGCAAACACCACACCACAGCAAGAGATCACTGCTCTGCGGGACTCTGCGGAGCTGACGGATCTGACGGGGCCGGCGCGGGCGGCGCCGGTTCAGTCGGGACCGGATCAGACTTGCTCTTGTCGCAGCAGGACATCCCGGCGTCAGCCGCCATGTCCTTGCAGCATTTGCAGCCTTCAGCAGCAAGCGCCGCGCCGGCGCTGAGCGCCAGGACCGCGCCGGCGGCCGCCAACAGATTGGAGACTTTCATCATCGTTCTCCTAGTGAACCATGAAGCTGATGGAGCCGGACATCCTGTGCCCGTCGGGGCCCTCGGCGGTCCAGGCGGCGGTGTAGGTGTTCGGAGTGAGAGGCGGCAGGGCCACGCTGACGGTCGCGGCAGCCGGCGCGGCGGGAACGGCCACGACGACTGGGGCCTGCCCCTCCGCAGTCAGCGTCACCGTCTTCAGGATCATCGGGTGCGGAAAGGTCGCGCTGAACCGTTCGGGCGATCCGTGCGTCATCGCGCCGTCGGCGGGAACGGTCGTTATGCCCGACCGAGGCGCTGCGGCCGCGGCCTGCATGTTGTGGCCGGCGTGCGGATCCTGAGCGGCGGCGGCGCCGGCGAACGCCAGGGCGGCGATGACGACGAGGGTGCGGATCATGGGGTGGTCTCCTTCGATTAGAACCAGGCCTTGACGCCGACGACGACGCTCGTGACGTCAACCTCGCCGCCTCGCGCCTTGATGTAGTCGGCGGTGTCCCCGATCGCTCGGCTCCACTCGACGCCCACATAAGGGGCGAACTCCTTGCGGATTTCGTAGCGCAACCGCAGGCCTGCCTCCACCGAAGACAGGCCCGAGCCGATCTCCAGCTCGGGAATATCGCTGGCGGAGGCGTCTATTTCGAGGCGGGGTTGAAGGATCAGGCGCTGGGTGATGCGCTGGTCATATTCAGCCTCGATGCGGGCGGTCAGGTCGCCCTCGGTGGACAGGAAGGCGGCGGCGTCGACTTCCCACCAATAAGGCGCCAGTCCCTGGACGCCCAGGACCAGATGCGTGGTGTTCTCGCCGTCAGGGCGGAAGTCCTGGCGCACGCCAGCCTGCACGTCCCAGAAGGGCGTGACGGCGCGACTGTAGAGCGCCTGGAGTTCGGCTTCCTCCAGATCGCCGCCGAAGTCGCCTTCGCCCTCGGATTTCCACCAGAAGCGATTGACGTCGCCGCCGGTCCAGCCCTGGACGTCCCATAGCCAGGTCTCGTCGTCGTCTCCGAGGCCGGCTTCGAGGCGATCGATGATCACCGCCGTGGCGCGGACGTCGCCATTCTCGCGAACCAGGACTCGTCGGGCAGCGGCCATCGCCTCGGCCCCGAAGACCAGATCGGCGGCGTGTGCGGGGCCGCTCAGGGCGGCGGCCGGGAGCGGGTCCTCTGGAGGACGGCCGGGATTGTCGGCGCTGGTCGGCACGTCGGGCGGCCCCGCGCTCATCGACATGTCATGCCCCGCGTGGGGATCGGCGGTCGCGGGCTGGCCAGGCATCCGGTGGCCGGCGTGAGGATCCGCTGCTGGCGGTGTCCGAGCCGGCGGCATGACATGACCCGCGTGCGGGTCCTGCGTCGCAGGCGGGCCAGGCGACTGAGGCGTGGCGGATGGAGCGGGCGCGGGTCGCGTCGGCGCCGGCATGGTGTGACCCGTGTGCGGGTCCTGGGCCTGGGCGCTGAAGGCGGTCGCGGCGAGGATCAGGGGAGCGAGGGCGACGGCGAAGCGGTTCATGATGCGGCTCCGTCCATGGGCCGCACCGTCACGACGTTGAACATGCCGGCGTGCATGTGCATCAGCATATGGCAGTGGAAGGCCCAGTCGCCCGGCGCGTCAGCGGTCAGGTCGAAGGTCACCTTGCCGCCGGGCGCGACATTGACCGTGTGCTTCAGCGGCTGATGCCCGGCCGGGCCGCCCGTCACCAGTTCGAAGAAGTGGCCGTGCAGGTGGATCGGATGGGCCATCATGGTGTCGTTGACCAGGGTCACGCGCACCCGCTCGTTGCGCTCGAAGCGGATCGGCTCGACCAGCTCGCTGAACTTGCGGCCGTCGAAGCCCCACATGAACCGCTCCATATTGCCGGTCAGGTGGATTTCCATGGTCCTTGAGGGGGGACGCTGGTCCTTGTTGGGCGCGAGAGAGACGAGGTCGGTGTAGACCAGGACGCGGTGATCGACATTCGTGAGACCGATCGGTCGCTCGCCGAGCCGGTTGGCCGGGTCCATGGCGATCCCGTCGACGCCGATGCCCACCGCCATGTCCGGCGGGGCGTTGTCCGGAGCGCGCATGTTCATGCCGGCCATGTCATGGGTCGGCGCCGCGTCGGCGGACGCTGCGTGATCCATGCCGGCCATGGCTCCGTGATCCATGCCGCCCATCGAGCCATGCCCACCCATTCCCATGTCGCGCATGGTCAGGTTCGGAACTTCCCGCAGCGGCGGGACCTCGGCGGTCATGCCCAGGCGCGGCGCGAGGGTCGCCCGTCCCATGCCGGAGCGGTCGATGGCCTCTGACACGATCGTGTAGGCGCGATCCATGGTCGGTCGGACGATGACGTCATAGGTCTCGGCCACGGAAATCTGGAACTCATCGGTCTCGACCGGGCGGATGTTCTCGCCGTCAGCCTGGACCACCGTCATAGGCAGGCCGGGAATGCGGACGTTGAAGATCGACATGGCCGAGGCGTTGATGATGCGCAGCCGCACCCGCTCGCCGGGCCGGAACAGGCCGGTCCAGTTCTCCTGCGGTCCGTGGCCGTTGATCAGATAGGTGTAGGTCGAGCCGTTGACGTCGAGGATGTCGCGGGGGTCCATCCGCATGGACCCCCACATGCGCCGCTCCTCCAGGCTCATCCGGTCGCTGCCGTCCAGGAGCCCCGCGAGGGTGGTGCGCTGCTGGTTGAAGTAGCCGGGGCTCTTCTTCAGTTTGTCGAGGATTTCGTGGGGGTGCATGAAACTCCAGTCCGACAGGACCAGCACATGCTCCCGGTCATAGGCGACCGGATCGGCGCCCGCGGGGTCGATGACGATCGGCCCGTAATGGCCCATCGCCTCCTGAAGGTTGGAGTGGCTGTGATACCAGAAGGTGCCCGACTGCTTGATCGGGAACTCGTAAACGAAGGTCTCGCCGGGCCTGATCCCCGGGAAGCTGATGCCGGGCACGCCGTCCATCTGGAACGGGAGCAGCAGACCGTGCCAGTGGATCGAGGTGTCCTCGTCCAGGGTATTGGAGACGGACAGCCGGACGTTCTGGCCCTCCCGCAGGCGCAGCAACGGGGCCGGCAGGACCCCGTTGACCGTGACGGCGTGGCCAGTGCGCCCGCCCACGGTGAAAGGCGAGTGACCGACCGTCAGATCGATATTCGGTCCGGTGAGGGTCGGCAGGTCGGGCCGCAGCCCCGCCGATCCCGTCTGCGCCCATGCGGGTAACAGGCCTTGCAGTCCCAGCAGCCCGCCGCCGGCGGCGGCGCCACGGAGAAGCATCCGGCGGTCAAGGCGGGAGGTCGGCATCGGCGAGAAATTCCCTTGTCCGCTACGCGGCCGTTCGTTCAAATACCCATTCCCGTGGTGGCGCCGTTGCGGCAGGTCGCCACAGGCCGGGATTTCCGCCTTGTGCACCTTCCCACCATGGCAAGGTCAAGAGCCTTCGCGGCGGGACCGTCCGCGACCTCCGCCGACCTGGTGCGAGCTCGGCGATGCGGACTCCCGCCGCCTTGGTCGTGAGGCCCGCCGACCAAGGGCGCCGCGGCTCCTCGCCACGGTCCCGGAGTGAGATCGTGTTCGCTCGCCACGACCAACCGGCCTGATGTTCGTCAGTCCAGATGGCCCGAAATCCGGAGTTATAATGGCCCGCACATCTCTTGCCCTCGTCCTGTCGTTCGCCGCGCTCTCGGCGACCCCCGCCTTCGCCCAGGATCACGCCCGCGGCCACGGCCACGCCGCAGGCTCGGTCGCGGCGGAAGCAGCGGAGGCGGCGACCACCGTCGACGCGTTTCACGCCGCGCTCAAGGCCGGCGACACGGCAGGGGCGCTGACACTTCTGGCCGCGGACGTGATGATCTTCGAAGAAGGCGGCGCGGAGCGGTCGCGCGACGAATATGCGTCCCATCACCTGGGTTCGGACGCCGCATTCGCCGCCGCCTCGCAAGCGACCGTGTCACGGAGATCGGGCTGGGCCCACGGCGACATCGCCTGGATCACCAGCGAAGGCCGCACCACGGGCCAGTTCAACGGCCGCGCGGTGGATCGCCTGACAACCGAGACGATGGTGCTGAAGCGGCAGGCCGACGGCTGGCGCATCCAGCACATTCACTGGTCGTCACGCGCGCCCCGTTAGCCATTCGGCAGAACGCACCTGGAGCCCGGCCTGACGGATCGTCTGAACGGCCGCATTGCAGGCCTTGGACGCTCGCGATCGCATAGCGGAAGCGGGCGCAGCGTGGCTGCGCTGATCCGAACAACGGATCGCTACCGCTTCGCCCAGCAACTGTTAGAGCGCAGAGGGCGGAGCAAGCGTGCCGATCACCGCTACAACGGCCAGCAGCACGGCGCCGACCAGCGTCTCCGCCACGACGCTGCGTCGGAGTCGCTGAAGCGCCTGTCGAGGATCTTGCCCACCCTCCAGCACCGAGCCGAACACCGGCGTCAAGCGGAAGCGGTTGCCGGCCGCGAAGGCGAGCATGAAGGCGAACAGGACGAGTTTGGCGATCAGGAGCTGGCCGTAAAGACTGGTTCCCATGTCGCCGACCCGGGCGAGGCCGATCAGGAACCAGCTGTTCACAAGGCCGGTCAGCACCAGCAGAGCGACGGCGAGCGTCCCCAGGCCGGCGAACCCGTGCAGGGCGCGATGGATCGCGAGATCGTCCGGCGCGGCCCTGCGCAGCAGCAGGATCGTCAAGGCCGTCAAGGCCCCCAGCCACAGGGCCGCAGCGATCGCGTGAAAGATGTCCGCGACGAGATGGAGGAGACCACCGGGGCCTTCCGTGGCCGCGCCATGCCCCGTCCAGGCGAAGCTGGCGGCGACGATCAGGCCCGTCACAATCATCAGGCCCCAAAGCGCGCGCGCCGGCTTCAGGGCGACCAACACGACCAGGCCGAGGACGGCGATGACGGCTCGGACGACCATGGCCATGCCCAGGGCTGTGCCGGTCACCATGAAGGAAAGCGACGCGGGTTTGACGGCTTCGCCCAGCGAGCCCGCCATCACGGCGGTCTGGGCCACGATGGCGGCGATAGAGCCGAGCGCGACGACGATCGCCGCGACGATCAGCGTGGGGCGCGCCCAACCGAGGTTGGGGCCATCGGCGCCCCTGAAACTATAGAGCAGGAACAGCGGCGTGCCGAGGAGGACGACAGCGCCGCTGTATTGAAGCCAGCGGAGCGCGATGACCACGACTTCGAGCACGGCGTCAGCGCACCGAGAAGGTGTAGGAGCCCGTCATGCGATGGCCGTCGCTCGACGCAATACGCCAATCGACGCGGTAGGCGCCGGGGGCGAGCGGGCGCGCCAGGGTTCCCGTCAGGGTCTTGCCGTCCTCGGCGACGGAAGTCCGGATCGCGACTTTCTCCCCCGCCGCGTTGACGACATCGAAGCCGGAAAAGGCGGCGACCGTGCGCTCGCTGAAGGTCAGGCTGATCGTCCGCGTCGCGGCCACGGTCGAGTTGGGGGCCGGCGTCGCACTGACCAGCCGGGCGTGGGCCGCCGCCGGCCCGGCAGCGAAGGCCACAGCCGCCGCAAGGGCGATGAAGGGTGCGGGATTGAAGGTTCGCATACTCAGTCTCCAGGAATTCGGCCGATTCCGGCCCTGTGCTTCACTACGCGGGATACGGGCGCTTCCTCATGAAGGAGGATCGCGGCCGATCCAGGGACCGGCCGCGACACCCCTATGCGATGCCGTAGCCGGCTTGCTCGATCGCAGCCCGGACGCGGGCTTCGTCGGCCTCGCCTTCCACCCGAAGCGTCCCGGTCGCGATCTCGATCTCCATCCGGGCCTTCGGCGCCACCTCGGCCACGGCGGCTCTCACCGTCGCAGCGCAGCCGCCGCAGGTCATCCGTTGTACCTTCAACTCGATCATCGTCATCTCCCTTGTTGATCGACGACGAGGCAGGTGGGGTTTCCCAGCGTGGGAGGGTCAAGGGGGTCAACCACCGTCTTGACCTTGCCATGATGGGAAGGTGCAGCAGAGGCGCGGAGGAGCAAGATCATGTATCATGAACACCGCAGCCATCCGATGACGCCCGCCGGGCAGGCCCAGGCCCACGGCGCCTCGCTGAACCGTCTCGCTTTGACCGCGACGCTGCACTGCCTTTCAGGCTGCGCCGTGGGAGAGGTGCTGGGGATGGTTATAGGAACGGCGCTCGGATGGAGCGACCTGTCGACAATCGGCCTTGCCGTGGGGCTGGCCTTCCTCTTCGGCTATGCCTTCACGATGGTCCCGTTGCTGCGGGCCGGACTGGCGTTCGGGGCGGTTCTGAAGCTGGCTCTGGCGGCGGACACCGTCTCAATCGCCATCATGGAGATCGTCGACAACGCCATCATGCTGGTCATTCCCGGCGCGATGGACGCGCATCTGGACTCGTTCCTGTTCTGGGCCAGCCTCGGAGCCGCGCTCGTGATTGCGGGCGCCGCCGCCTTCCCCGTCAATCGCTGGCTTATTTCGCGAGGCAAGGGACACGCGGTGGTGCACGGGCGTCATGCGCACTGAGCCAGCCCTCTAGGCGCCGGCCTGCTGGAACAGGTCACGTTTGTTGGCGTTGCCCGGCCGACCGCTTTCCGGGAGCGTCGGACGATGAATATGAGCTGGGGCCGCTTCGCGGCGATGATCGCGACCTCAACGGTGGTGATGTTCTTCTTGATGTATCAGCTGGTCTACAGCTTCGACCACGCACTGTTCAGTCTGAACCGCCTGATCGCGTCGCTCATCATGGGCTGCGTTATGGCGATAATCATGCTCGGCTTCATGTGGAGCATGTATGAAGGCCGGCGCACGAAGGTGGCTGTCGTCGTGTCCGCCGCAGCGCTCGGCGCCCTGATGCTCTATATGAACCGTGCGCAGTCCCTGGTGGACGACACCACCTTCATGCGCGCCATGATCCCGCACCACTCCATCGCCATCAACAACGCCAGCAAATCGCAGATCAGCGACCCCCGTGTCAGGGAACTGGCCGACGAGATAATCGCCAGCCAGGTCCGCGAGATCGCGGAAATGAAGTTGCTGATCGCGGACATCGAGCGAAACGGAGAACGCGGCGACCGACCGCTCCCGCCGCGTCCGGCGGTTCTGATCCCAGATATGCAGCCTGAAGTACGCGAGGCGGTGCGCTAGCGAGCCGGGGAAAATGGACGCTTGACCTTCCCATGACTGGAAGGTTCATGAGGGGCGGGACCTCATTCTGGAGACCGTCCCGATGACCGCCACTACCCTGCGAACCCTCGACATTCCCGTGCTCGGCATGACCTGCGCCAGTTGCGTCGGGCGAGTCGAGAAGGCAATCCGCGCCGCGCCCGGCGTGAAGAGCGCCACCGTGAACCTCGCCGCCGAACGCGCTCGGGTGGAAATGGACAATGCCGGCTCAGCGGCGGCGGTGACCCTGGCGATCCGCTCCGCCGGCTACGAGCCTATCGAGCACATCATCGAACTCAAGATCGCGGGCATGACCTGCGCCAGTTGTGTCGCCCGGGTCGAGCGCGCCCTGAAAACCGCGCCCGGCGTTCTGGACGCCAGCGTGAACCTGGCGACGGAGCGCGCCACCATCCGGGTGCTGGAAGGCGCCGCAGATGCCCGCGCCCTGACAGACGCCGTCGCCAAGGCAGGATACACGGCCGAAGCGGTGTCCGCGCCGGACGCGACCAGCGAGGACCGCGAGCAGGCTTCGCGCGCCGCTGACATCCGCGCCCTGGGCCGCGCGGTCGCTGTCGCCAGCGCGGCTACCCTTCCCCTGTTCGTCATCGAGATGGGGCTGCACTTCATCCCTGGCGCCCATGGCTGGCTGGTGGAGTCCGTCGGCATGACGCCTTGGCGGATCATCAGCTTCGTCCTGGCGACTTTCGTGCTCTTCGTTCCGGGTCTGCGCTTCTACCAGAAGGGCGTGCCGAACCTCGTCAGGCTGACGCCGGATATGAACTCTCTGGTGGTGCTGGGCGCCACCGCCGCCTGGGCCTTCTCCACCGTCGCGACCTTCGTCCCACAGTGGCTGCCGGCCGGGACCGCCAACGTCTACTTCGAGGCGGCGGCGGTGATCGTCACCCTGATCCTGGTCGGCCGCTGGTTCGAGGCCCGCGCCAAGGGGCAGACCAGCCAGGCCATTCGTCGCCTGATGACGCTTCAGGCCAGGACGGCTCGCGTGGAACGGGACGGGTCAGAGGTCGAGCTGCCGATCGACCATGTCACGCCTGGCGACGTAATCGTGGTCCGGCCCGGCGAACGCGTGCCGGTCGATGGCTCGGTGCTGTCCGGAAGTTCGTTCGTCGATGAGTCCATGCTGACCGGCGAGCCAGTCCCGGTAGAGAAGATCGAAGGCGCGAAGGTCGTCGGCGGCACGATCAACACCACCGGCGCCTTCCGGTTTCGCGCCGAGAAGGTGGGCTCCGAGACCGTGCTGGCCCAGATCGTTCGGATGGTCGAGGCGGCTCAAGGGGCCAAGCTGCCGATCCAGGCGCTTGTCGATAAGGTGACCGGCTGGTTCGTTCCCGCCGTCATCGCCATCGCCGTCCTGACCTTCGGTGTCTGGCTGGCGCTCGGCCCGCAACCGGCGCTGGGCTTCGCCCTCGTCAACGCCGTCGCGGTGCTCATCATCGCTTGTCCTTGCGCCATGGGCTTGGCGACCCCGACCTCGATCATGGTCGGAACGGGCCGCGCCGCCGAACTCGGTGTCCTGTTCCGCAAGGGCGAGGCGCTCCAAGCGCTTCAGGGCGTCGAGGTCGTCGCCTTCGACAAGACAGGCACCCTGACTGAAGGGCGGCCGACTCTGACCGACCTCACCGTAGCCGCGGGCTTCACCGAGGACGAGGTGCTGAGCCTGGTCGCCGCGCTGGAGACGCACTCGGAGCACCCCATCGCACGCGCCATCATCCAGGCCGCCGAGGCGCGGGGCGTTCCGGTGCCTGATCCCGAGACCTTCTCGTCCCGCCCCGGCTATGGGGCTGAAGGTCGGGTCGCCGGCCGGTCCGTCCAGGTTGGCGCCGACCGCCTGATGCGCAGACTCGGCCACGACCTTTCCGCCTTCGCCGATCAGGCTGAGCAGCTGGGCGAGGAGGGCAAGAGCCCCCTCTATGCCGCGATCGACGGCCGGTTGGCCGCCATCATTGCGGTCGCCGACCCGATTAAGACGACGACGCCCGCCGCCATCGCCGCGATCCACGGGCTTGGGCTCAAGGTGGCGATGATCACCGGCGACAACCGCCGGACCGCCGAAGCCGTGGCCCGACATCTGGGCATCGACGAGGTGCGCGCCGAGGTTCTGCCGGACGGCAAGGTCGAGGCCGTCCGCGCCCTTCAGGCCGGAGGGCGCCGAGTGGCCTTCGTCGGCGACGGCGTCAACGACGCTCCGGCGCTCGCGGCGGCCGACGTGGGGCTCGCGGTCGGCGGCGGCACGGACGTCGCCATCGAGAGCGCGGACGTAGTCCTAACCGGCGGCGACCTGCGCGGGGGGGTGAATGCCATCGCTCTGTCGCGCGCCACGATGCGCAACATCCGCCAGAACCTGGTCTGGGCGTTCGGCTACAACGTCGTGCTGATCCCGGTCGCGGCGGGCATGCTGTTCCCGGTGTTCGGCTGGGTGCTGTCGCCCATGCTGGCCGCCGGCGCCATGGCCCTGTCCAGCGTCAGTGTTCTGACCAACGCGCTGCGTTTGCGCGGCTTCAAGACCCGCTTCGAAGGAGTCCAGACATGAACATCGGCCAGGCCTCGAAAGCGACCGGCGTGTCGACCAAGATGATCCGCTATTATGAGTCCGTCGGCCTTATCCGGCCGGCGGACCGGACGGACAGCAACTACCGCGACTTTGGCGAGCGCGATGTGCGGGAACTGCAGTTCATCCGCCGCGCCCGCGATCTGGGCTTCTCGGTCGAGGAGATCGGCCATCTGCTGTCACTCTGGCGCGATCGAGACCGACCGAGCCGGGAGGTCAAGGCGATCGCCCTTAAGCATGTGGCTGACCTCGACGCCCGCATCTCCGAGATGCAGGCGATGGCGGATGCTCTACGGAAATTGGCGAAGGGCTGCGCGGGTGATGATCGGCCAGACTGCCCGATCCTCGTCGACCTTGCAGAGCAAAGTAGCGGCGGACTCCGGGCCGGACAAAATGTGGTCCGCTCTCGCAGCCCCGTCTAATCGGGCTTTGCGGAACTCCGATCACAGGAAATGGGTCTACGTCCGCTCGAGCATCGACGTGTTTGTGCTGGCCGGACTGGGAGACGTTCCATAAGCTTCCGGCAGGTGGGGACATTCGTCGGAGGACTGTCCGCTCCGCCACCAGCCAACCTGGCGTGCTGCTTCTCGCCCGCCAAGAGCTCACGGACGGAGACGCGTTGTCTTCGGACCCGCCCGCACCGCCACCGTCTTCTCGCAGACGTATCACTCACTCATCGGAACCGGCGCGTACCGCGGAGCTCCGCCGTTTGCCGGGCGCAGACTGGTGCGATCTCCCGTCGTGCCGGTCCTTGCTGGCCCGCTCACGTCCTCTCGCCGCGGTCGCACCGGCCGACGATCCGCGACGATCCACGGCCTTGGGAAGCGCCCCTCTCCAGCCGCTGGCCAGAGCGGCCGTAGCTGAGCTGGCGCAGCCGGCTGACTTGGCGCTGGAGCAGGCGCTCCAAGGGGCAGCCAAGAGTCAGGAGCGGATCTAGCGGACCACGCCGCGGCCGACGCCTGCTTCTGACTCTGGGCGGACCTTCCCTTCCCGTTTGGGCCTGCTGCTTCTCGCACGCAAAGGGCCCAAGGCCGGAGACAGGTTGTGGTTGGACTGATTACGCCGTCACCGACCTGTCGCCGCCCCCCACGAGCGAAGGGGCGGCTCCGTCGGAGCCGCCCCCTGCGTACTGTCCGGTCACGCGCCTCAGTAGGGCCGGTAGTTCAGGCCGATGAAGAAGCGGGTGCCATAGGGGTCGAAGTTCGAATAGACCGTCGAACCGAGCACACGTGACTGTTCGGCGTCGAAGGCGTTGACCACCCCGGCCCGCACGGACAGATCATCCCGCGCGTTCCACCGTACGGTGAAGTCGTGACGGGCGAAGTTGCCCGTGTTGGTGTCGCTCAACAAACGCGCATCGACGTTGCCGGATTCGGCATAGGTCATCGGGTCGGTGATATCCTGGGCCGTCTGCCAGTCCATCGTCCAGTTCACGCTCCACACCTCGTTCGGAGAGTAGGTGAGCGAGGAGGTCAGGCGAACGCGGGGATAGGTCAGGGTGCTGTCCAGGCCCGTGTAGTCGTTCGGGTCATTGGCGTTGTTGAACTGCTTCTGTTCGATGAGCCACAGCCCCCGGACCGAGTAGTCGAGACGGCCCCAGTTGCGGCCGAACATCTCCTCGAGATCCATCCGATAACGTCCGGTGAAGTCGAGACCCCGGGTCGTCCGCTTGGCGTAGTTGATGGAGCCCTGGATGAAGCCGCCGATCGGGTCACCGGTCGGCGCACCGATGCCGAATGGAACCGTCGGGTGCCGGCGGAAGATG
>NZ_JAPSKZ010000338.1 GCF_031181185.1 Phenylobacterium sp.
GTGAAGATGTAGCGGTGGACGTGGAGAAGCTGGATGTGACGCCGGACAATTCCGGCGCCGTCTTCGGGTTCAACCTGCATTTCCACACGCTGGCGAAAGCCTCGATCACGGCGACCTACGAAAACAAGGCGTGATCGGCCCGACCGGTTGATCGCCGGCCCCGGAGGCCCATGTTGCGCCGCAACATCAGCTCTCCGGAAATCCCATGTCGTCCAACGACCCCGCCGCCGGCCAGGCGGAGCCTGCCCTCGAACACACGCCGCGAAGCGCAGGCGCCATAGCCCTGGTCCTGCTGGCGTTGGCGATGGGCGGCTTCGCGATCGGGGTCACCGAGTTCGCGGCCATGAGCATCCTGCCGGACTTCGCCGCGGGCCTGGGCGTCGACGAGCCGACGGCCGGACATGCGATCAGCGCCTACGCCGCCGGCGTCGTGGTCGGAGCCCCCCTGCTCGCCGTGCTCGGGGCGCGACTGCCCCGCTGGCTGATGCTGGTGGGGCTGATGGGGCTGTTCGCCGCCGCGAACACCCTGAGCGCCCTGTCGCCGACGTTCGGCTGGATGCTGGTCTTCCGCTTTCTCAGCGGCCTGCCGCACGGCGCCTACTTCGGAGTCGCGGCCCTCGTCGCCGCTTCGACCGTGCCGCTGCGGTTCCGCACCCGGGCGGTCTCGACCATCCTGATGGGCCTGACCGTTGCGACGGTCGTCGGCGTGCCCGTGATCAACCTGGTCAGTCACGCCTACGGCTGGCGCTGGACCTTCGTGATCGTCGGGGCGCTGGCGATGCTGACCATGGCGCTCGTCGCCCTGTTCGCGCCGCGCGACCCCGCCCATCCGGACGCGAGCCCCTTCCGCGAGCTGGGCGCCCTCCGGAACCGGCAGGTCTGGCTGACGCTGGGCGTCAGCGCCATCGGCTTCGGCGGGATGTTCGCGGTCTACGCCTTCCTCGCGTCCACCCTGCGCGAGGTGACCGGCGTCGGGCCCGAGGTGATGCCGTGGGTGTTCGCCGTCTTCGGGATCGGCATGTTCAGCGGCAACCTGCTGGGCGCCTGGGCGGCGGACCGGTTCGGCTTTCCCGCCGCGGCCGGGCTGCTGGTCTGGAGCGCCGCCTCGCTGGCGCTGTACCCGCTGGCCTCGCACCAGCTGTGGTCGATGCTGGGGATCGTGCTGTGCATCGGCGCCGGCGGCGGTCTGGGATCCATCCTGCAGACGCGGCTGATGGATGTCGCGGGAGAGGCGCAGACCCTCGCGGCCGCGCTGAATCACTCGGCCTTCAACACCGCCAATGCGCTTGGGCCGCTGCTCGCAGGCGCGGCCGTGGCCGCCGGCTTCGGCTGGGCCTCGACGGCCTGGGTGGCGGTCGGCCTGACCCTCGGCGGCCTCGCCATCTGGGTCTGGGCCTGGCTGGACGCGCGGCCGTCGCCGGAGCCGACTGACATTTCGCACGAAGCCTGCTAGGAGGCCGCGCCATGAGCGCCGCCGTCATCGTCTTCCCCGGATCCAACTGCGACCGCGACTGCAAGGTCGCCATCGAACGCTCGACCGGCGAAGCCGTCGAGATGGTGTGGCACCAGGAGACGGACCTGC
>NZ_JAPSKZ010000107.1 GCF_031181185.1 Phenylobacterium sp.
GTCAACACCCACCTGAACGCGCGGCGCAGGAGCGGCGCGCCGCCGGAGCAGGCGCACCGCGCCCATCTGCGTCAGCAGGACGAACTGCGGGCCTTCCTCGATCGCCACCGGCCCAACGACGCCGCGGTGGTCCTGGGCGGCGACTTCAACGTCAAGAACGCGCCGGCGCGCTACGGCTATCGCGCGGCAAGCCGCCCCTACACCGTGGTCAGCGAGGTCTGCCGGCCCGACCGGGGCTGCCGCCCCGTGGAGGTCGGGCCGGAGCCCTGGCTCAGATCACAGGATCTCCAGGCCTTCATCTCGACCGCCCGGGTGCGCGTCCAGCCGCTGGCCACCGCAACGGCGTTCGATGGGGTCGAGGGTCCGCGCCTCTCGGATCATGACGGCTATCTTGTCCGCTATCGGCTGGCCACGCAGACCGCTGCTCTGGCCTGGCCGATCACTCTCGCCGCCGCGGCGCCGGTTCATCGATCCGACGCAGAGCCGTGAACGCCATGACGCACCCTGCGATCAGAATGCCGCCGGGGCGCAAGGGGGATATTCGAATGCGGCTCTGTCGGGTGGCCGTGGCCTGCGGCATGGCGGCGGTGGGCTGGACCCGGGCCGAGGCCGCCGGCCCCGCGCCGGCCCCACGGCCTGGGGACGCGCCGGCGGCCCTGACCCTCACCCTCCGCTCGCGTCTCGACGAGCCGGCGGCGGCATGGGCCCCAAAGCCCCCCGAGCTGGCCCCGCGCCTCAGGCGGGCGGCTACGGTCAGCTACGCCGTCTCAGACTCCACGACCATCTTCATGGATGTTCGCAAGGACAAGCGCCCGGGCGGCTCTGCAGGCGACGATCGCGACCGGCTCGCCCCCCACCTCCGCGGCGGCCGGGGCTACATGTTCGGCCTGAAGACCCGCTGGTGACGGCGCCACGCAGGTTACACCTGCAACTTTATTGCGGCGCTCGGCCCTATTGCGCCCCGCCTCGCAATCCCCTAACCGGCAAGCCTCGTTTTCGGGGGAGATTATGGCCGCGAAGCCCGCGCCGACCGCAGGAGCCGCCGCCCCGTCGCTGGACGCGGTGCGCGCGCGCATCGACGCCATCGACGCCGACCTCCTGCGCCTGCTGGACGAGCGGGCTCAGCTCGCCCACGCCGTGGCCGCCGCCAAGGCCGCCGCCGGCGACGCCGGCAAATTCGGCCTGCGCCCGGGCCGCGAGGCGCAGATCGTCCGCAAGCTGCTGGCCTCCCCGCGCAGCGCCGCCACCGCCAGCCTGGTGGTCCGCGTCTGGCGCGAGCTGATGGCCGAGAGCCTGGCGCTGCAGGGCCCCTTCCGCCTTTCCGTCTGGGGCGGCAAGGATCCGGGCCGCACGTCCGAGCTCGCCCGCCTGCGGTTCGGCGCCGCCCCGCCGCTGCGCCAGGTCGCCAAGGCCGAAGACGCGCTCGCCGATGCCAAGGTCACCGGCGGCGTGGCCGTGCTGGCGCTCTCCCGCGACAGCGCCTGGTGGGGCCGCCTCCTGGCCGAGCCCAGGCTGAAGGTGTTCGCCGCCCTGCCCTGCCTTTCGGCCTGGGGTCCGATGGGCGCCCTGGCCGTCGCCGAGGTCGAGGTGGAGCCCACCGGGAACGACGTCACCTTCTGGGTCACCGACGCGCCCGGTCCCGCGGCCGCCATCGAGGACGCCCTGGGCCGCGACGGCGTCGCCGGCGACCTGCTGGTGGAGAGCGGCGGCCTCAAGCTCTTCGCGCTGGCCGGCTACTATCAGGCCCACGACGAGCGCCTCGCCCGCGCGCCGGGCCGCCTCTCGGGCGTGATCGGGGCTGCGCCGGGGCCGCTGGACGTGTAAGAGGCGGCCGAAATGGCTGACTCCTCCGAACCCGTGAACCGCTTCAACGCCGCCCGGCCGATGCCAAAGCCCGGCATCATGGACATCCACGCCTATGTGCCCGGCAAAGCCAAGGCCGAGGGCGTCGAGCATCCGATCAAGCTCTCCGCCAACGAGAACATCCTGGGCTCCAGCCCCAAGGCGCGCGAGGCCTACGCCGGCGCCGTGGACCAGCTGCACATGTACCCCGACAGCCGCACCACCCTGCTGCGGACGGCGGTCGCCGAAGAGTTCGGCCTCGAGCCCGAGCGGCTGATCTTCGGCCAGGGCTCGGACGAGGTGTTCCAGCTCCTCAACCAGGTCTTCCTCGAGCCCGGGGACAACATCGTCCAGGGCGAGTACGGCTTCGCCGCCTACGCGATCGGCGCCTACGCCTGCCAGGCCGAGGTCCGCCGCGCCAAGGAGCCGGACTACCGCATCGACGTCGACGAGGTGCTGAAGGTGGTCGACGAGCGCACCCGTCTCGTCTTCATCGCCAACCCGGCCAATCCCACCGGCACCTGGATCCCGTTCGACGAGATCGTGCGCCTGCACCAGGCCCTGCCGCCCTCGGTCGTTCTGGTCCTCGACGGCGCCTATTCCGAGTTCTGCTCGGACCCGACGTTCTCCGACGGCCTGGACTATGCGCGGTCGCGGGCCAACGTCGTGGTCACCCGCACCTTCTCCAAGCTGCATGGCCTGGCGGCGTTGCGCGTCGGCTGGGGCTACGCGCCGAGCGAGATCGCCGCCGCGGTCGACCGCATCCGGCTGCCGTTCAACATCTCGATCCCCGGCCAGCTCGCGGCCATCGCGGCCCTGCACGACGCAGACTTCCAGCGCCGCTCCATCGCCCATGTCGAGCAGTGGCGCCCCTGGCTCGCCCAGCAGCTGGGCGGCATGGGTCTCGAGGTCGTGCTGCCGTCGGCGGCCAACTTCCTGCTGGTGGGCTTCCCGAAGACCCCGGGCAAGACCGCCAAGGAGGCCGAGGCCTTCCTGGCCTCCAAGGGCCTGCTGGTCCGCGGCGTCGGGAACTACGGCCTGCCCGACCACGTCCGCATCACCATCGGCCTCGAAGAGCACAACCGCGCCCTGGCCGACGCGCTCGCCGAGTTCATGGCCGCCTAGTCGCGGCGTTCCGCCTCGACCCGGTCCAGAAGACCCCGCGCCTCCTCGACGAAGGCGCGGACCACCTGCGGCGCGAACGGGTTCTGGGTCTGGATCGCCGTGAACAGCTCGAAAGTGTCGGCCCCGATCAGGCCGCACAGCTCCAGCAGGTGCTGGTACGACTGGGTCGCCAGCCGCTCGTCCGGGATGCCCAGGTTCACGAGGCTGCGCCCGATCAGGTGCGTCAGCGCCTGGACATAGGCCATCTCCTCGTCGTGCTCCTCGGGGCTGGTCACCGTCACCGCCAGGCCCAGCTCGCGTCCGAACGCCGCCACCTTCTCGTAGCGGTCGCCGCGCACCGGGCAGACCACGAACCTCAGGCCCGGCAGCCCATCGCGGGCCACCGACTGCGGCCCGAACAGCGGGTGGGTGGCGACGATCTCCACCGTCGGCGGCAGGAGCTCGGTCATCCACTTGGCCGGCAGCATCTTCACCGAGCCCACGTCCGCCACCAGCGTCCCCGGCTTCAGGTGCGGCGCCATCTCGGCGAACACCTGGCGCATGGCCGGCACCGGCACGGCCACCACGACGACCTCGCGGCTCGCCGCCTCGGCCATGTCGCCGAAACCCACGCCCATGGCCTCGGCCTGCTCGGCCGCGTTCGGCGCCGGGTCGGCGACCAGCACGTCGAAATGGGCCTTCAGCACGCCCGCGGCCAGCTTGCCGAACTGGCCGAAGCCGATGAGACCCAAGCTCTTCATGACGGCTCGATTACCCGGGACCGCAAACCGGACGCAATCGCGCAATACCTGTGCAACACGGACGGGACGAACTGCCGGCCGCAGAACATGGAGATCCCGATGCGCATCGCTCTTCTCGCCGCCGGCCTCGCCCTGGCCGCCGGCGCCGCCCAGGCCCAGATGCCCGCCCCGGCCGACATCGTCGCCCGCTGGGACACCAACAAGGACGGCTCGGTCTCGAAGGAAGAGTGGGTCGCCGCCGGCCGCCCGGCCGAACGCTTCGACCTGGTCGACGCCGACAAGGACGGCAAGGTCACCGCCGCCGAGCTCGAGGCGACCTTCAAGGCGATGCAGCAGCAGCGCCAAGGCGGCTGATTCCAGGAGGCGGCGCTTGACGCCGCCTCTTTTCGGCGCAGAGATTCACCCTTAGAGGTGAATATGTTGGATCAGACCCTCACGGCCCTGGCCGACCCCACGCGCCGCGCGATCCTGGCCAGGCTCGCTGCCGGCGAGGCGCGCGTCACCGACGTGGCCCGTCCGTTCGAGATCAGCCTGAACTCGGTCTCCAAGCACATCCGCATGCTGGAGCGCGCCGGCCTCGTGCGCCGCCGGGTGGAAGGCCGCGAACACTTCCTGGCGCTCGACCCCCGGCCCCTCGACGAGGCCGCCCAGTGGATCGAGCAGCAACGCCGCCTCTGGACCCGGACGCTGACCGAACTGGAGAAGGTGCTGAACGATGCCTAGCGTCACCGTCACCCACCGCTACGCCCACCCGCCGGAGAAGGTGTTCGACGCCTGGCTGAACCCCGACCTGGCCCGGCGCTTCCTGTTCACGACCGAGACCGGCGAGGTCGTGCGCTGCGACATCGACCCCCGCGTCGGCGGCCGCTACACCATCGTCGACCGCCGGCCGCCGAACGACGAGTACCTGCCCGACGGCGGCGACATCGAGCACGTCGGCGAATACCTCGAGATCGACCGCCCGCGCCGGCTGGTCTTCACCTTCGGCGTGCCGCAGTTCCAGCCCGGCTTCACCCGCGTGACGGTCGAGATCGCCCCCGACGGGAACGGCTGCCGGCTGACGCTCACCAACGACGACGTGCCGGCCGAGTGGACCGAGCCCAACCGCGGCGGCTGGACGATGATCCTGGGTTCGCTCGCGCGCGAGCTGGGCTAGGGCGCCGCCGCCTTGGTCCACCAGCCCGGGCGGCCCGCCGCACAGGCCGCCACGTCGTCGATCACGCCCGGAAAGCCATCCCCCTCGGCGAAGGCTGCGTCGGCAAGCACCTCGCCGTCGACGCGGACCTGCAGCGTGCGGGTGCTGCGCAGGAGGCCCATCTGGGCGTCGGTGAACATGTACTGGGAGATGACGTAGCCGGGATTCTCGTACAGCGGCGTGAAGAGGAAGCTGCCTTGGTCGGTGATGATGTCGCCGCGCCGGCCGCGCGGAAGCTTGCGGTCGCCGGACTCGCCGACGGCCACCGCAAACCCGTCCTGGTGCAGCAGCTGAAGCACCCGTCCGTCCTCCAGCTCCGCCTGGACGACGCAGATGCCCTTGTCCGGATACATCCACCAGACGCCCGCCGGGTGCAGCACCGCGTCGGGCGCCGCCCCCGCCGCATCCTCGGCCGCTTGGGCGCCGGCCCAGAACGGGGCAGCCGTCGCCAACAGCGCGACCGCCAAGCACATCCGCAGCATCCTCGCTCTCCGTGGTTGTCCGGGCCAAGCTTAACCGCGGAACGGGTGAGGCGCCAAGAACAAATCCCGAACTAAGACGCTTCAGGAGCGCCCAGGAACCCCGCCACCTGCTCGATGGCCTCGACCAGCGTCACCCGCTGCAGCTCGACCCCTTCGGGCAGGCCCGAGAACAGGCGCGTGGGCGCGGCGGCGTCCAGCATCACGAACACGCCCTTGTCGTCGGCTCGCCGGATCAGCCGCCCGAACGCCTGGGCGATGCGGCCCCGCGCGATGGCGTCGTCATAGCCCTTGTTCCCGAACCGGGCGCGCCTCGCCTTGTGCAGGATGTCGGGCCTTGGCCACGGCACCCGGTCGAACACCAGCAGGCGCAAGCTGCGGCCCGGCACGTCCACGCCATCCCGCACCGCGTCGGTGCCCAGCAGGCAGGCGTCCTGCTCGGCGCGGAAGATGTCGACCAGCGCGCCCACCTCCAGCGGGTCGACGTGCTGGGCGTAGAGCGCCAGGCCCTTGTCGGCCAAGGGCCCCGCGATCTTCTCGTGCACCGCCTTCAGCCGGCGAATGGCGGTGAACAGCCCCAAGCCCCCGCCGCCGGCGGCCAGGAACAGCTCGCGCATGGCCGCGGCCACCTGCCGGGCGTCGTCGCGGCTCACGTCCGTCACCACCAGAGCCCGGGCGTTGGCCGCGTAGTCGAACGGCGAGGCGAGCTTCAGCGTCTTCGGCCGGTCGGGCAGCCTCGCCGCCCCCGTGCGCATCTCGGCCAGGGCGAACGGGTCGTCCAGCGTCGGATCGGCCAGCGTCGCGCTGGTCACCAGCACCCCGTGGGCCGGCGCGATCACGGCGTTGGTCAGGGGCTCGGTCGGATCCACCCAGTGCCGGCGGCAGGCGGCGTCCACCACCCGGCCGTACAGGAACGTCGCGTCGAACCAGTCGACGAAGTCCGGGTCGTCCTCGGCGTCCTCGTCGATGGCGCGCAGCATCGAGCGCCAGGCCGGCAGGGTCATCCGCGCGCGCCGGTCCAGCCCGCGCAGCGCCCCCTCGATCCGCGCCCGCTCCGAGCCGCCCAGGGTCGCGGCCTCCTCGTCCAGCAGGTCCTCCAGGGACCGCGCCAGCGCCAGCAGGGGCGCCTCGATCCGCCCCAGGGCCGCGGCCGCCTCGCGCGCATTGGCCCGCACCAGGTCCAGCGCCGGCCTGGCCGCGCACTCCATGCCGATCTCCGAGCCCTGCGCCCGCGCCCGCAGCTGCTCCAGCACCGCCACCAGGAAGGCCTCGATCGGGCCGATCGGATTGACCTCGCCGTTCGGCGGCGCGATCCGCCCGCTCCAGCCCTCGCCCGGCAGGGCGCTGGCCGCCTGGATGGCGTCCTGCAGCGTGGCCCGCGCATCGTCCCGGTCGCCCAGGATGTCGGAGAGCCGCGCTTCCAGGCCCCGCCCGCGCCGCCCGCGACCCTCCGGCCCCCGTATCCAGCGCCGCATCTCGGCGGCCTCGGCCCCCGACAGCGCCGCCGAGAACGCGCTATCCGCCGCCTCGAACAGGTGGTGGCCCTCGTCGAAGACGATGCGCTTCAGCTGGGTGGTCTCGGCGTCGGCCTTACTGCCCCTGGCCGCCCGCGCCCCGTCGAACGCGGCTTGCGTCAGCACCAGGGCGTGGTTGGCGATGACGATGTCCGCCCGCCGGCTCCCCCGGATCGCCTTCTCGACGAAACAGGCGCGATAGTGTTGGCAGCCGGCGTGGATGCACTCGCCGCGGCGGTCCACCAGGTTGGCGGCGCTCGCCTGCGCCGCCGGCGCCACCGCGAACAGCGTCGGCAGCCACGCGGGGAAGTCGCCCCCGGTCATGTCCCCGTCGCGGCTGGCCCTCGCCCACCGCGCCGCCAGCGCCATGCCCACCAGGTCGCCGCCGCCCAGCTGGGCCGCGTTCACCTGCTCCTGGAAGTTCAGCAGGCACAGGTAGTTCTCGCGCCCCTTGCGCACGACGGCCTTCCTGGCCCGCGTCTTCTCGTCCTCGAAGATCGACCGACTTTCGCGCTCGATCTGCCGCTGCAGCGCCCGCGTATAGGTCGAGACCCACACCGCCGGCCCGTTCGCCTCGGCCCACAGCGAGGCCGGCGCCAGATAGGCCAGCGTCTTGCCGATCCCCGTGCCGGCCTCGGCGAGCATCATCCGGGGCTCGCCCTCGCGCTCGCGCGGCTGGAACACGTAAGAGGCCTCGGTCGCCAGCTCCGCCTGCGCCGGCCGCGCCTCGTCCAGGCCCGATCGCAACAACAGCGTCTTCAGCCGCTCGGCCGTCGCGGCGGGATCGATGGGCTTACTGCCCGCCTCGCCGGGCGGCGCCTCGGCCTCCCACTCGGTCAGCCGCGACCAGACGTCCAGCCCGGAGCTGCGGAACTGGTTGCCCGCCGGCGCCGACCGCAGCGCCCCGATCACCGCCGAGCCCCACGGCCAGCCGGCCCGCGCCAGGGTCTCGGCCACCGCCAGCGCCTCCTCTCGGGAAGGCTCCGGCGTCAGCGCCAGCTCGGCCAGCAGCAGCCGGCACGCCTCGCGCAAGGCGGACGCCTGCGCCTCCGCCCCGCGCGGCTCGGGCAGCCCCACGGCGATCGCCAGCCCCGCGGCGGACGGCGCGCAGAACCTCGCCGGCCGCACGAAGGCGAACAGCTCCAGGGCGTCGAAGATGCGCGAACTGCGCGGCGGCGCGTTCAGCCCCAGTCGCCGCCCCGTCATCGCCGCATGCGCCAGCAGCACCGGCGCGCCCTCGAACAGGTCCCGCGCATCCGGCGCCCGCAGGGCCTGGGTGCGCGAGGCGTCCGCCACCGCCGCCCGAGGTCCGGGCAGGACGACGAGCGCAGGCGCGAGATCGAGGGCGGCGGGCGGGAGAGTCACCCGCGGAGGTTACGTGAGCGCGCCGGCGAACGGAAGGGGAACTAGGTGGTGAAATCAGCACAATCTGTGCTACAGCTCCGCCAGATCACCACTATCAAGAGCAGGGGAAGCGCGGGCCCATGACCATCTTCGAGCTCGTGAAGATTGCGCTAGACGAACTATACAAGGATGCAGCGAAAGAATATGGCGCAGAAACGGATCAGAAGATTATTGATCAACTGGACTATCTTAGCCAGTCCTACAAAGGCCTCTCTGATCCGAAGCGGCCGCCGATCGACTACGGCGATCCTGCGGTGCGGTTTGCGTATGTGTTCCGCTACGTTGCCGCTCACGGCGACTACATCGTCCAGGTGTTGAAGTATTTCCGCGCCGAGCATGGAGCAGTTCTACCTGGCCCAACAGCAAGGGTTTCCTGCATCGGAGGAGGGCCTGGCAGCGACGTGATCGCGATCCTCAAATACTTGAGTGACATGGGTAAACACGAGAAGGTCGAGAAGCTCATCTGCTACCTGCTAGACGGCGAGCAGGGATGGGCCGATGCGTGGACGGAGTTTGACGAGTCACTTGAAAGTGACGTCAACCTCAGCCCGATCTTCCAGAAACTGGACGTCTCAAATTTCGATTCATGGCAGTCCCAAAAGAAATTCTTGCAGGCGGATCTCTTCACCATGAGCTACTTCGTGTCCGAAGTAATGTCTCAAGATGGCGGGGGTGATGTCTCTGCGTTCTGGCTGAAGTTGTTCGAGGAAGCGAAGCCAGGTGCACTCTTCTTGTACATCGACAACGGGGCGGATTTGTTCAACGAGTACATCGACACCCTCGCCTCGAAGGGGGGATTGAAGACGCTCATGTCGAAGAATAATCGCCGCTTCACCCCTAGCTTCACCGAACAGGCGTCGGAGCTATCTGCCTACAGGAAGAAGTTCGGTCAAAATCCGAAGCTACAGGCACAACTGAGCTTCCGAGTCTTTGAAAAGGCGTAGAATGCCCGACCTGTTCGCCAGCAAACTCGAACCGATCGACATGCCTGATGCCGACGTTCGATATGCGCCTTCGGTGGAACTCGGGACCTCACCACGAGCGCTGTTCGAGGAACTGCGCGAGGGCACCGCCTGGCGCCAAGAGGAGGTACTTGTCTGGGGAAAACGCCACCTCCAACCTAGACTCGTTGCTTGGTTTGGCGATCCGGGTCGCGCCTACTCCTACTCTGGCATCTCACTGAAGCCGGAACCTTGGACGCAGCGGCTTCTGGAGATCCGCGCTATCATCCAGGACTTGTGCGGTGCGGAGTTCAACTCTGTTTTGCTGAATTACTACCGGGATCACCGAGACAGTATGGGGATGCATAGTGATGACGAGCCGGAGCTCGGTTCTCGGCCGATCATCGCATCTCTGAGCTTAGGAGAGCGGAGAACTCTTGTGTTCAAATCGAAGAGACATGACCCGCCCCTCACCCGGAGGTTTTTGCTTCCATCCGGCAGCCTTCTCATGATGGCAGGCGAAACGCAGCTTAACTGGAAGCACGGCATCGCGAAGGAGAGCAGGCCATGTGGCGCGCGGATCAATCTAACCTTCAGGCAAATCAAAGTGCAATGATCCGGAACTGCATATTTGGGTGAGGTCGAGGATGGAGCGACTACATCTGCGGATGCGGCAGCAGTTTGGACGCGAGCTCGCGGCAGGTGGGCATGATCTTCGGCCTTGGCGGGGGGTCCCGTTAGATCGATATACAACCTGCCGCAATTGTGGCGGACGACTCCGCGTGTTCTTGGGACAGCTTGCTAATCCCTATGTATCCCGCTTGAAACACTGGCCTTCTGGAAGCCCCGGCTCAGTTTTTGCGGCCGAAGGTAAGCTTGCTTTTGAGCAAAACTGCCCCCGCGGCCGGCGGTTCACACGAGCATCGTAGCCCCCCTACAACGGCGCCTCCCCGGCCCGTTCCCGCACCACCTCCCGCGGGTCCTTGTCGTCCCGCAATCCCACAAAGCTCGCGTGCCGGATCATCCCGCTCGCCGTCCACTCCTGGAACTCGGCCTGGGCGACCAGCACCGGCTCGACCCAATGCACCTCCCGCGTCTTGCGGGGGCTCTCCAGCGCGAACGGGCTCTTGGCCGCCGCCAGCGGCTCCAATCGCTTCAGCAGCCCCGGCGTGCCGGCGAAGCCGCGCTCCAGCGAGCCGACGTAGCGCAGCTTTCCGCCCTCATAGACGCCCACCAGCACGCCCTTGAAGTGGCGGCCGGGCTCCTGGGTCCAGCCGCCGATCACGAACTCCTGGGCCAGCCGGCACTTCGACTTCACCCAGGTCTCGCCGCGTCCGGCCGAATAGCGGCTATCTCGGCGCTTGGAGACGATGCCCTCCAGGTCCATCCGGCAGGCCGCCGCCAGCAGGGCCGGGCCCGACTGCGGCAGGGGCTCGACCAGGCGGATGCGCTCGCCCGGCGCGTCGGCCAGCACCTCGGCCAGGATCGCCTTGCGGTCCTTCAGGGCGAAGGTCCGAAGGTCGGTGTCGCCGCGCCACAGGATGTCGAAGGCGAAGAACACCAGCGGCGCGGTCTTGCCCTGGCCGATGGCGCGGCGCAGCCCCGAGAACGTCGGCTTGCCGGCCGCGTCCAGGAAGCACAGCTCGCCGTCCAGGATGCAGTCGGCCGAGAGCTCGGCGGCGTCCTCGGCCAGCTCGGGCAGCTTGTCGGTCCAGTCGTGGCCGTTGCGGGTGAAGATCGTCGCCTCGCCGCGCTCGACGCGGACCTGCATCCGATAGCCGTCGAACTTGATCTCGTGCAGCCAGGCCTGGCCCGTCGGCGGCTCGGCCACCAGCTTGGCGTGCTGGAACTCCACGAAGCGTGGCATCGGCTGGGCCACGTACTGCCGCTTGCTGGGCGGTAGGTTCTCTCGGGATCGTGCGGGCAAGATCGGAACCTCCGGAAAGCGGCCGGACTCTGAGTCGGCCTATCCGGAAGGAGTTCCCCATGAAGGCCGAACACGCCGAGCACGACCGCCTCGGCCACGAGCAGAAGCTCGCCGAAGCCCTGGGCGCCCTGGTCCAGCAGATCGACATCGCCGAATACCGCGACCGCCTGGGCCACGACCTGAAGAACAACACCGCCTTCATCCACGCCCAGGCCATCGTCGACGAGTTCGGCGTCACGCACGAGGACATCTGCCGCGTGCTCGACACCTGCGGCGGCGACATGGGCCAGGCGGCGCGCTCGCTGAAGGGCCTGGGCCGCGACGAGGCCGAACCCTCCGACCGGCCGCCGGAATACAAGACCTGGACAACCGGCCCCTAAGCGGCCGAATCGAACTGTGGATTCGCAAGCCGGAGGGCGTGACTCCGGCGTAAGTTCCGCGTTTGTTCTGGCTCGTCAGGAGCCAGGACATGCCCACCAGCATCTACAAGGTCGAACGCCTCACCTCGGGGCCGCACAACGGCGACGAGACGCTCTCGTTCTTCATCCGGCCGGGCCGGCGGCGCGGGCCGTGGAAGTTCTTCCGCCCGCACGAGGTGCCCGCATTCGAGGGCCGGGTCGCCTGGTTCGAGATCGAGCGCGTGCGCAGCGAGTGGCGGTTCGTCCGCCAGGTAGAGCGCGAGACCGGCCAGCGGATCGTCCCCTAAGGGCCGGACGCATTTTCCTTGACTCCCGGGTCGATCTATGTTCTCCTTTTGTTCATGGTCAGCGACACGGACATGATGGAGGAGATCGACGCCCGGCTCGCTGCGGTCGCCGACACCCAGTTCATCCTGATCCAGCGCTACCGCGAACAGATCGAAGCCGCCGCCGACGTCGAGACGCTGACAGCCGTGGCCGAGCCCCTCGACCGTTCCGCCCGCTCCATCCGCCTGACCTATGCCCTGCGCGTGAAGCTGCGGAAGGACGTCCGGGCGCTGGCCCGCGACGAGGAGCGCATCGCCGAGGCCCAGGCCGAGCGCCGCGCCCGCGAGCGCGACGACCGCATCCGACACCGGGTGGAGACCCTCACCTGGCGCGAGGCCGACTGGGAGGACGACGACGAGCTCTCAGCCGAGTTCGACCGCGCCCTCGAGTACGAAGACCTCGACCCGGTCTTTGCGACCCTCACCCTCGAACAGCAGGCCGAGCGCATCATCAAACGCCTCGACCTCAAGCCCGAGCCCTACCCGCACCAGCGGGCCGGCGAGCCACCGCCCCACGACACGACGTAACCGCCCCTACCTCCCCCGTTCACGGGGGAGGGGGACCACCCGCCGCAGAGCGGGTGGTGGAG
>NZ_JAPSKZ010000339.1 GCF_031181185.1 Phenylobacterium sp.
CGGCCTTTTCGGCGGCCTGGCGCGAGCGCCCTTCGCCGCGTTCCGATCCGAAGCCTTCGACCTGCACCTCGACGGTGAAGCAAGGCGCGTGGCTCGGGCCCTCCTGAGAGATGATCTCATAGCTCGGCAACGGCAGGCCCATGCCCTGCACCCACTCCTGCAGTTGGGTCTTGGGGTCCTTGGCTCGGGGCTCGTCGAGCCTGGCGAACTCCTCCTCCCAGAACTTCAGAAAGAACGCGCGAGCCGTCTCCAGGCCCCCGTCGATGTAGAGACCGGCGATCAGAGCTTCGCAGGCGTCGCCCAGCACGGCGTCGGACTTGCGCGCCCCGACCTTGGTGGCCGAGGCCGACATGCGCAGCGCAGCCGGCAGGCCGGCCCGCTTCGCCGCTCGCGCGCAGGCGTGATAGTTGACGAGGCTGGCCAGGAGCCGGCTCATCTCCCCTTCCCGTGCGTCGGGGTCGAGCGCCATCAGCCGCTCGGCCGCGCACAGGTTCAGCACCCGGTCGCCCAGGAACTCCAGCCGCTCGTTGTGGCGCACCTCGCGGGCCCCGTCGCCCACGCTGGCGTGGGTCAGGGCGCGCTCCAGCAGGTCACGATCGGCGAAGACGTAGCCAATCCGCCGTTCGAGCTCCGCGACGGCCGCAGCGCGCGCGCTCAATGCAGGACCTTGAAGAACCGGCTAGGACGGGCATCCAACACCCAGGTCCAGGGCTTGAAGATGGAGGCCTCGGGGTCCCAGGACAGCAGGATGATCTGCGCCTTGCCGACCAGGTTCTCGGCCGGGACGAAGCCGACGCCGCCCGCGCCGGGGGGCACGCGGCTGTCCGAGGAATTGTCCCGGTTGTCGCCCATCATGAAGTAGTAGCCCTCGGGCACCACGAAGACGTCGGTGTTGTCCAGGTCGCCGTCGGTCCCGAAGTCCTGGGTCAGGAAGGCGTGTCCGTTGATGCGCTCGCGGTACTGCGCCACCTCGCGGATGAAGCCGCCCACATCGGTCTTGCCGATCGGCATCTGCTCGCGCGGCACCGGCGCGTCGTTGAGGTAGAGCAGGCCGTCCTTCATCTGGATGCGATCGCCCGGCAGGCCGATCACCCGCTTCACATAGTCCGTGCGGTTGTCGCTGGGCAGCTTGAAGACCACCACGTCGCCACGCTGCGGCGACTTGCCCATGATGCGGCCCTCGAACAGCGGCGGGCTGAACGGGATCGAGTGCTTCGAGTAGCCGTAGCTGAACTTCGAGACGATGATGTAGTCGCCTTCGTACAGGTTCGGCTCCATCGAGGCCGACGGGATGGTGAAGGGCTGGAAGAAGATCACGCGCAGGAACAGCGCGATCAGCAACGCGTAGACCACCGTCTTGATGATCTCGAAGAATTCGTTCGCGGCGCCGGATTTCTCGGGGATCTGCGCGCTCTGCACGTTCTCGCTCATAAACCGTCCCTGGAGGCCCCCCGGCGAACCGGAGCGGAGTGTGGGTTAGACGCTGCATAGCGCGGGAGCAAGCGCCGCGCCCATGAACCTGTTGTCACGGCGGCCCGCCCGGGCGCGGGCAGCTGGAGTTCGGCACGAGAACGA
>NZ_JAPSKZ010000108.1 GCF_031181185.1 Phenylobacterium sp.
GCGCGGATCAGGCGCCTGGCGATGAACAGCGGGTCCTCGCCGCCGTGCAGCATGCGGGCCAGCCAATAGAGCGCCGCGTCCGGATCCGAGCCGCGGATCGACTTATGCAGCGCCGAGATGAGGTTGTAGTGCTCCTCGCGGTCCTTGTCGTAGGCGGGGCTGCGCTTCTGCAGGATCTGCCCCAGCTCCTTCGTCGTCAGGGGCTTGGCCGAGGCGATGTTGAACAGCGTCTCCGACAGCGTCAGCAGGTAGCGCCCGTCGCCGTCCGCCAGCGCGACCAGCGCCGCTCGCGCTTCGGGCTCCAGCGGCAGGGATCGCTCTTCGTGCGCCTCCGCCTTGGCCAGCAGCGCCTCCAGCGCCGCCTCGTCCAGGCGCTTCAACACATAGACCTGGCAGCGCGACAGCAGCGCCCCGTTCAGCTCGAACGAGGGGTTCTCGGTCGTCGCGCCCACCAGGGTGACGATCCCCTCCTCGACGAAGGGCAGGAAGCCGTCCTGCTGGGCCCGGTTGAAGCGGTGGATCTCGTCGACAAACAGCAGGGTCGCCTGCCCCGCCAGCCGCCGGGTGCGGGCCAGCTCGAAAGCCTTCTTCAGGTCCGCCACGCCCGAGAATACCGCCGACAGCTGCTGGAACTCGTAGCCAGCCTCCTTCGCCAGCAGGCGGGCGATGGTGGTTTTGCCGGTGCCGGGCGGG
Source organism: Phenylobacterium sp. (assembly GCF_031181185.1). Taxonomy (GTDB): domain Bacteria; phylum Pseudomonadota; class Alphaproteobacteria; order Caulobacterales; family Caulobacteraceae; genus Phenylobacterium. The sequence continues at coordinate 694 of NZ_JAPSKZ010000108.1, forward strand.
CCCCACAGGATCATGGACGACAGGCGCCGTGCTTCGGCCATCCTGCGGATGGGCCCCTCCGGGCCCAGCAGGTGCTCCTGGCCCACCACCTCGTCCAGCTTCTGCGGCCGCAGCCGGTCCGCCAGGGGCGAGGGTTGCTGGGGCGTCAGGCCCGCGGCTTCGAACAGGTCGGCCATGGCCAGCGGCTTAGCACAAAGCGCCGAACCGCAACGACCGCCTTAGAAGTTCGCCGTGATGGTCTGGCCGCCGCGCTCCAGGGTGATCTGCCACCCCCGTGCGGGCGCCTCCAGCGCCGCCGCCAGGTCGCGCACGCTCGCCACCCGCCGGCCGTTGACCGAGCGGATGATGTCGCCCGGCCGGAAGCCGGCGCCGACCGCGAAGCCGCGACCCACGCCCGAGATCAGCACGCCAGGGCCTGAGAACGGATCCAGCCCCAGCTCGTCGGCGACGGCCGGCGAGAGGTTGATCACCGTCGCCCCGTTCAGCGGGTTCTGACCCTCGATCGTGCGCTGATCGCGGGCGGGACTCGCCGGCGGCGCCTCGGCCCGCACGTTCAGCGTCTGCTCGCGGGCGCCGTCGCGGCGCACCGTCAGGCGCACCGTGTCGCCGGGCCTGCGCGTCGAGAAGACGTAGTTGAGGCTGGCCGCGTCGACCACGGGTTGGCCGTCCGCCGCGGTGACGACGTCGCCCTGCCGCAGCCCCGCCCGGGCGGCGGGGCCGCCTGGCCAGACGTCGGCGACCAGCGCGCCCTGCGGCAGCGGCAGGCCCAGCGAGCGGGCGATCTCGGACGTCACGCTCTGGGTGCGCGCGCCTAGCCACGGCCGCACCACCGCGCGCCCGCCGCCGACGGCGGTCTCCACGACGCGCCGCACGACCGCGGCGGGAATGGCGAAGCCCACGCCGGACGAGGTCCCCGAGCGCGAGAGGATGAAGCTGTTCACCCCGATCAGGTCGCCGTCCATGTCGACGAGCGCGCCGCCCGAGTTGCCGGGATTGATCGCCGCGTCCGTCTGGATGTAGGCCGAGCCGCCCTCGCCCGTGGGATCGGTCGTGCGGTTCAGGGCCGAGACGATGCCGTTGGTGACGGTCTGGCCGACGCCGAAGGGGTCGCCGATGGCCAGCACCAGGTCGCCCACCTCGGTGTCCCCGGAGTCGTCGATGGGCAGCACCGGGAGCCGCTCGCCCGCCGGGACGTCGATCTTCAGCACGGCCAGGTCGGTCCGCGCATCGGCCAGCAGGATGCGCGCCGGGAACTCCCGGCGGTCCGCCAGAGCCACGGTGATCTCCTGGCCGCCCTCCACCACGTGATTGTTCGTGACGATCACCCCGTCGGCGCGGACGATCACGCCCGAGCCCAGCGAGTTGGCGATCCGGGCGCGCGGCGCGCCCAGGCCGAACAGCTGCCAGAACGGGTCGGTCTGCTGGCGCACCAGGCGCCGGGCGGAGATGTTCACCACGGCGGGCGCCGCGCGCTTCACCACGGGCGCGAACGACATCTTCATCGACGCCGCGCTCGCCGGCGCGGCGCGGTTGGGCGGGACGAAGTTGGGCTGGGCCTGGCCTGCGCCCGGGTCGCTGCAGGCGGCCATCAGGGCGAAGGCGGGGATCAGGACGCGTACGGCGCGCATGAGCTCTCCGGAAAGTCGGTCAACCGTCGGAAATCGCCCGATGTTTCAGGCGCAAAAATGGCGAAGTTTCAAGCGGGTTGCGGCGCAGGCTCGCGCGCCCGCGCCGACGCGAAGGCCAGCAGGAAGGCCGCCGCCATGAGGCTGGCCGCCACATAGATCGCCAGGCCCGGCAAATGGAAGCCCTCGTGCCGCAGCGACCAGGCGAAGGTCTCGCCGAAGATGATCGGCCCGAAGATCGAGGCCAGACCCGTGAGGCTCTGGTTCGCGCCTTGCAGCTGCCCCTGCTCCTGCGGAGCGACGCGCTGCGTCATCAGTCCCTGCAGTCCCGGCACGATCAGGCCCGTGAACGCGAAGATCGGGATGCCGACCAGGTACAGCGCCCCTGTAGGCGCTGCCGCATACCAGGCGAAACCGACCGCGCCCGCCGCCGTGCCGATCAGCACCGCCTTCCGCTCGCCCACGGCGCGCACGATACGTCCGACCAGAAGGGCCTGGACAATGACGCCCGAGACCCCCGTGGCCAGGAAGATCGAACCCAGGACCTTCGGCGTCCAGCCGTAGCGGTAGCCCAGGTAGAGGACGAAGATGGTCGGCAGCACCACATGGGCCAGCTGGAACAGGAAGCCCACGCCCGCCAGCGGCAGCAGCCCGCGATGCGCGCGCAGCAGCGTCAGCGAGCCCAGCGGGTTGGCCTTGCGCCAGTCGAAACGGGTGGCGCGCCGCTCGGCGGGCAGGCTCTCGGGCAGGATGAAGACGCCATAAAGCCAGTTCACAAACGTCAGCGCGGCCGCGGCGATGAACGGCAGGCGCAGGTCGGTCTCGCCCAGCCAGCCGCCGATGAAGGGGCCGAAGATGAACCCGAAGCTGAAGGCCGAGCTCATCCAGCCGAACACCTTGGCCCGCTCGGCCGGGGGCGTGACGTCGGCCACGTAGGCGCTCGCGGTGGAGAAGCTGGCGGCCGTCATCCCGTTCAGGATCCGGCCGACGAACAGCCACCATAGGCTCGGCGCGAAGGCCATGAACAGGAAGTCCACGGCCAGGCTGAAGAGGGAGATCAGCAGCACCGGCCGCCGGCCCCACCGGTCGGCCATCAACCCCAGGATCGGCCCGCAGACGAACTGCAGCAGGCCCCAGGTGGCGCCGAACACCAGGTTCCACTCCGAGGCGGCCGCGGTGTCTCCGCCGGTGAACTGCTTGATCAGGTTCGGCAGGATCGGGATCATGATCCCGAACGAGATCGAGTTCATCAGCGCGACCGCGAAGATGAAGCCGAAGCTGGCCTGCCGGCGCGAGCGCGTCGCGGATGACTCGGTCATGATCTTTCCCTCGCCTAGGATGGAATGCGCCCAGGGCCGGCGCAACCGCGTTACGTGAGCCGACCGGCCACCGACCGGAGCTGCGCCTGCCACCACTCGGCCAGCCGCATCTGCAGCGCCTGGTCGGGGAATCCGTGGCGCGCGGCGCTGTCGGCGGGGACCTGGGTGAAGCCGCGGTGCTCGACGCTGACGCGGGTCTCCGCCCCCACCGGCTCGAAACTGACCTCGACCTCGGTCTGCAGATCCGGAGGGAAGTTCGCCTGTCGCCACGAGAACACCAGCCGCCGCGGCGGCTCCCAAGCCAGGATACGGCCGATCTCGAAGACCTTGCCGGCCGCCAGGGTCTCGGTCAGCCGCCCGCCCTCGCCGGGCTCGAACGCCAGCCGCCCGGGCGGATGCGGCGTCGTCTGAAAAAGGCCGTTCGGCCGCCACCAGTCGCCGATCTCCTCGACGAAGGCCGAAAAGGCCCGCTCGGGAGAAGCCTTCACCCGAAGCGCCACGAAGACCTTCGAGGTCACGCGTCCTTCTCCCCATGCCCTTCAACGTGCGCCTTGAACGCCGCAAGCTGGGCGCTCCAGAGCCGCTCGCTCTCCTCCAGCCAGCGCAGCAGATGGACCATAGGCTCAGCCCTCAGGGCATAGATGCGGACGCGGGCGTCGAACTCGGGATGCGACTCCTCGACGAGGCCGCCCGCCCGCAGGGTCTTCAGGTGCCGGCTCATGGCGGGGGCCGACAGCCCCAGTTCGCGGGCCAGCTCCCCCGCCGCGCGGGGTCGCTCGGCCAGCAGGTCCACGACGCGGCGGCGGTGCGGGTCGGCCAGGGCGGCGAGGGTCCGGTCAACCGCGGCGGCGCTCACAGCCAGCCCTGGATCTTCAGCCCGCTGGCGGCCTCGGCGTCCTCGCGCGAGACCGTCCGCACCGTCTGGCCGACCGTCCAGAAGTGGCCCTCGGGATCGCGGCAGCGATAGGTCCGGTCGCCGTAGAACTGGTCAGCCGGCTCCATCAGGATCTCGAAGCCCGCCGCCCGCGCCCGCTCGCAGTGGGCGTCGATGTCGCTGTCGACGTGGATATGCACGGTCTGGGTGTTCTTGCCGTCGATCGAGGCGGGGCTGCGGTGGTCCTCGGTCCACTCGCTGCCTATCATGATCAGGTTCTCGCCGAACCGCATCTCGGAGTGGGCGACGTTCCCCTGGTCGTCCTCGATCAGCATGACCAGTTCGAACCCGAAGGCCGCTTCTAGGAACCGAAGCGCCGCCTTGGGATCGCGATAGCAGAGGGCGGACGTGAGCGCGTTGCGGACAGCCACCGGCTTCTCCTTGCACATATCCGCAATATTTAACGCCAATAGAAATTATCTGACAAGGGCCGATTCGGCGAGCCGAGGCCCGCCGTCGCCCGGCTGCGGCCGCAGGCCCAGCAGCCGCGCCAGCAGCGGATAGACGTCCACGTTGTCGAACGTCGGCAGCCGCGCGCCCCGGCGGAACGCCGGGCCCTGCGCGACGAACAGCGCCGCCATCTCCGGCGCGTCCGGGTCCCAGCCATGGCTGCCCAATTCCGGCTTCGCCTTGGCGACCCACTCGCGCGTGGTGATCGTCCAGGTCATCTCCGGCAGGCAGACGATGGGCGCCACCCGGGGATTGCGGCCGTAGCGCAGCCTGGGCGGAATCTCGCCCTTACGCCAGCAGGTCATGTGCGGATGCGGTTTCAGGAGCGCCCGCTCGACCTCCGCCTCGCGGCCCGGGGCGGGGTACAGCGTCATGATCGCGCCCATCACCAAAGTGCGGCCGGCGTCGAGGGGCATCAGGTCTTCCAGGAAGATCCGCCGGTCGGCGGGCGTCGCGGCCATGCCGTGGTCCGAGACCACGATCACGTTGGCGGCCAGGCCCCTCGCCTTCAGCCCGGCCACCAGCCGCCCGATGGCGGCGTCCACCTCCGCCATGGCTCCGGCGACCTGCGGTGCGTCCGGTCCGAAGTCGTGTCCTGCCTTGTCCACCTGGTGGAAGTAGAGGGTCAGGAGGCGCGGCCGCTCGGCCGGCGGCAGGTCCAGCCAGGCCAGCAGACGGTCAACCCGCGCCTCGTTCGGCATCGCCTCCTCGTAGGGCAGCCAATAGCTGGGCCGCACCCCCCGCACCGGCGCCTCCGAGCCCGGCCAGAACATCGTCGCGGTCTTCACGCCCTCCCGCTCGGCCGCCACCCAGATCGGCTCGGCCTCATCCCACCAGCGCCGGTCGCCCACGGCGGCCCGGTTCGACATCTTGAAGGTCACGCCCGGAATGGCGGGATCTTCCATGTTGTTCTCGACGATTCCGTTGCGGTCCGGGCGCAGGCCGGTGACCAGCGTGTAGTGGTTGGGGAAGGTCTTCACCGGGAACGAGGGTCTCAGACTGCCCCGCAGGCCCTCCGCCGCCATCGCCGAAAGCACCGGCGTCGCGCCTCGGTCCAGATAGTCGGGGCGGGCTCCGTCGATAGAGATCAGGATGATCGGCGGCGCGGTCGAAACCTGCGGCTTCGGGGCCGTCGCACAGGCCGCCAGCAGCAGGCACGCGAGCAGAAGGATCAGGCGCATGAGCCCTCCCTATTCCGGCCCTGTGACGCCTGCGCAAACGAAAAGCCCCGGAAGTCGCCTTCCGGGGCTCGTCGTCAGGCCGAGACTGGCGCCAGCAGTTCGTACAGGGGCACGTGGCCCTTAAGCGCCCCGCTGCCCGGCGGCCCCTCGCCGTCCTCTAGCGCGACGGCGAAGCGGACCGCCGGGTCCTCGTGCAGCCGCGCCTTCAGCGCCGTCACCTTCGGGTAGGCGGCCGGGTCGATCGCCTGGTGGAAGTCGGCCCAGCGGGCGACGCCGACGAACACCGCATCCGCCAGGGTGGGCTTGTCGCCCAGCAGATAGGGCGTGTCGCCAATCATCGCCTCCAGTTTCGCGTGCCGGTCGTTGACGAGCCGGCGGCCCAGCCGCCGCCAGGCGTCGCGGTCGCGCGGATCGGCGTCCTCCGACTCCAGCGCCACCCAGTAGCCGGCGAAGGCCTGGGTGAAGCCGGTGTTCAGGAACGCCATGTACTGGTGCATCAGGTCGGCCTCACGGCTGCCTGGCGCGAAACTGATGCGCCGCTCGCGATCGCGCGCCTCGAGCCACAGCCCGATGGCGATGGTCTCGCTCAGCGGCTCGCCCTTGTCGGTGATCAGCAACGGCGCCTCGCCCCGGCCGTTCAGGCGGCGGTATGCGTCCGTGTGGATGTCGGTGAAGAGGTCGACGCGCGTGGCGCGGTAGGGCTGGCCCAGCCATTCCAAAGCGGCGACCAGCCCCATCGAGCTGCCCAGCGGGTGTCCATAAACGAGGATCGGTTCCATTATCAGCACTCCAGGCTGGTTGAACGGAACACCCAAGTAACCACCTGGAATCCGGCGTCCAAGAACGCAGAAATTTGTGACCTGGGTCACAGAAATCGGACCTTTGGGGAGATCGAGCGCGATGCAGACCACGGTGTCGGAATGCCCGCTGGAAGGCGCGATGGTGCTGCTGAGCGGCCGCTGGCGGGCGCTGATCCTCTACTACCTCAGCCAGGGGCCGATGCGGTTCAACGCCCTGCGCCGCGCACTCTCCGGCATCTCGCAGCAGATGCTGACGCGCGAGCTCAGGGCGCTGGAGGACGCCGACGTGATCACCCGCACCGTCTACCCCGAGGTTCCGCCCCGGGTTGAGTACGCGCTGAGCGACGCTGGCCAGCGGTTGATGCCGGTGATCGACGCCCTGGGCGACTGGTGGGCCGAGACCCAGCGGCGGCGAGAGCAGCTGGCCGCCTAAAGCAAAAGCCCCGGAAGTCGCCTTCCGGGGCTCTCGATGTCGTTTTCTCGTCGATGCTTAGGCTTCGGCGAAGGCCGTTTCGGCCACCGGACCAGAGTCCTTGCCCTTTTCGGCCGGATCGCGATCGACGAACTCGATCACCGCCATCGGGGCGTTGTCGCCGTGACGGTAGCCGGCCTTCAGGACGCGGATGTAGCCGCCGTTGCGGTCGGCGTAGCGCGGGCCCAGGACCGAGAACAGCTTGCCGACCTGCTCCACGTCGCGGACGTGGCTGATCGCTTGCCGGCGGGCGTGCAGATCGCCGCGCTTGGCCAGCGTCACCAGCTTCTCGACGAACGGGCGCAGTTCCTTCGCCTTCGGCAGCGTCGTGACGATCTGCTCGTGCTTGATCAGGCTGGCCGACATGTTCGCGAACATGGCGGTGCGGTGGGCGGTCGTACGACCCAGTTTGCGGTGGGCTTTGCCGTGACGCATCTCTTGTATCTCCTGGGCTCTCCGGCCCGCCTGCGCTTCCGATGGTCTGGAAGCGTCTGCCTAACCAAGTCCCAGCCTTGCTCCCGCCTGGGTCAACACGAAGCGCCGGGGCCCTCCGCCGCGGTTGCGGCTTCACAGGGCCCGAACCGCGGAAGCGGCCCGGAGCGGCGCGGAAGCTTGATTACATCTGGTCTTCGAACTTCTTCGCCAGCTCTTCGATGTTCTCCGGCGGCCAGTTCGGCACGTCCATGCCGAGGTGGAGACCCATGCCGGCGAGCACTTCCTTGATCTCGTTCAGCGACTTCCGGCCGAAGTTCGGCGTGCGCAGCATCTCGGCTTCCGTCTTCTGGATCAGGTCGCCGATGTAGACGATGTTGTCGTTCTTCAGGCAGTTGGCCGAACGGACCGACAGCTCCAGCTCGTCGACCTTCTTCAGCAGCGCCGGGTTGAACGGCAGTTCCGGCTTGGCCTCGCCTTCGACCTTCTTCTTCGGCTCTTCGAAGGTGATGAAGATCTGCAGCTGGTCCTGGAGGATGCGCGCGGCGTAGGCCACGGCGTCAACGGGGCTGACCGCGCCGTTGGTCTCCACTTCCATGATCAGCTTGTCGTAGTCGAGGCTCTGGCCCTGGCGGGTCGGCTCGACGCGGAAGGCGACGCGCTTGACCGGCGAGTAGAGGGCGTCGACGGCGATCAGGCCGATCGGCGCGTCCTCGGGACGGTTCATCTCGGCCGGGACATAGCCCTTGCCGGTGTTGACCGTGAACTCCATGCGGACCTGGGCGCCGTCGTCCAGCGTGCAGAGCACGTGGTCGCCGTTCAGGATCTCGATGTCGGACGGGGCTTCGATCTGGCTGGCCGTCACGGGGCCGGGGCCGGTGGCGCGGAGCGTCATGCGCTTCGGGCCTTCGGCGTGCATCCGCAGCGCCAGCTGCTTGATGTTCAGGACGATGTCGACGACGTCCTCACGCACGCCTTCCAGCGACGAGAACTCGTGGACCACGCCGTCGATCTGGACGGCGGTGACCGCCGCGCCTTGCAGCGACGACAGCAGCACGCGGCGCAGGCTGTTGCCCAGCGTCACGCCAAAGCCGCGCTCGAGGGGCTCGGCCACCAGACGCGCCTTGCGGCTGGCGTCGGCGCCGGTCTCGATCTGCGGCTTCTCGGGACGGATAAGCTCGTTCCAGTTTCTTTCGATCACAGGGTGTCCCTCGGAACGCAGGATCGCCGGCCGCGAACGCGGTCCGGCGCCTTGAATTGCAGTACGATGTTACTCAGACCCGACGACGCTTCGGCGGACGGCAGCCGTTGTGCGGGATCGGGGTCACATCGCGGATGGTGGTGATCGTCATGCCAACGGCCTGCAGGGCTCGCAGCGCCGACTCGCGGCCCGAACCGGGGCCCGAGACGTTCACTTCGAGGGTGCGCACGCCGTGCTCGGCGGCCTTGCGGCCCGCATCCTCGGCGGCCATCTGGGCGGCGTAGGGGGTCGACTTGCGCGAACCCTTGAAGCCCATGAGGCCGGCGCTGGACCAGGAGATGGTGTTCCCCTGGGCGTCGGTGATGGTCACCATCGTGTTGTTGAACGAGGCGTTCACGTGGGCGACGCCCGACGTGATGTTCTTGCGCTCGCGGCGTTTGACGCGCGCCGGTTCCTTGGCCATCGGAGCTAGACTCTCTTACTTCTTCTTGCCGGCGATCGGCTTGGCCGGGCCCTTGCGGGTCCGGGCGTTGGTGTGCGTGCGCTGACCGCGGACCGGCAGGCCCTTCCGGTGACGCAGGCCGCGGTAGCAGGCCAGGTCCATCAGACGCTTGATGTTGACGGCGGTCTCGCGGCGCAGGTCGCCTTCGACCATGTAGTCGCGGTCGATCGTCTCGCGGATCTGCAAGACCTCCTGGTCGGTCAGCTGATTGACGCGGCGAGCGTCCTCGATGCCGACCTTCTCGACGATCTCGCGAGCTTTCGCGGCGCCGATGCCATGGATGTACTGCAGCGCGATGATCACGCGCTTGTTGGTGGGGATGTTGACGCCAGCGATACGGGCCACGTGGGAAATTCTCCTGATCACGCGACAGAAGCGCAAACGGCGCCCCGGCCCCTCTTTGCCATAGGCATAGGCCGGCGCGTCCTTCGCGCTCTTTCGCGGAAGCGCCTCGTTATAGGGATCGGGCCCCCTCCGTCAATGGCGGAAACGCCCAAATGTGAACGATTTCCTGCGCGGGCAAGGGGTGTCCCCTTCCCGCGCCGGCTCGTCTCACCCGCTGGAGCTAACCTTCGGATGGTTAAGGAAAGCATGGGCGGGCCAGACTGGCAACTTGGAGGCCTCCGGGCCTGGCGCCGCACCGCCTCTTGGAACAAGCTTCGCCATCGGCGGTTCTGGCCGGGATGAGGGATGCCTAGGTGCGGATTCTCCTGACGGGAGCCACGGGTTTCATCGGCTCGGCGGTCCTCGCCCGGTTGAAGGCGGACGGCCATGAGGTGCTGGCGGTCTCGCGCAGCGCAGGCCCCGCCGCGCGCCGTCTAGCGCCCGACCGCTGGATCGCGCTCGACATGGCGCGCGCGAGCCAGCCCGCCGACTGGACGCCGCACCTCCAGGGCGTCGACGCCGTGATCAACTGCGCCGGCGTGCTCCAGGACGGCGGCCGCGATTCCACCGCCGGCGTGCATGTCCGGGGCGCCGAGGCGCTCTTCGCCGCCTGCGAGGCGGCGGGCGTCCGCCGCGTGATCCATCTCTCCGCCATCGGCGCCGACCGTGGCGGCGTCTCCAGCTTCTCCGCCACCAAGGCCGAAGGCGACCAGGCGCTCGCCTCGCGGGATCTCGACTGGGTGATCCTCCGCCCCTCGGTCGTCGTCGGCGGAGCGGCCTACGGCGGGAGCGCTCTTTTCCGAGGCCTGGCCGCGCTTCCCTTCCTGCCCCGCACGCCCGATGCGGGCCCGTTGCAGATCGTGCAGCTGGACGAGGTGGTCGAGACCGTCCTCTTCTTCCTGCGGCCCGAGGCGCCGGGCCGCCTGGCGCTTGAGCTCGCCGGTCCGGAGCGGCTCGGCTTCGACGAGGTGGTCGCCGCCTACCGGCGCTGGCTGGGCTACGCCCCGGCCAAGCGTGCGCCCGGCGGCTTCCTCCTGCCCCTCGCCTACCGCCTGGGCGACCTGGCCGGCGCATTCGGCTGGCGGCCGCCCATCCGCAGCAACGCCCGGCGCGAAATCGTCCGCGGGGCCGTCGGCGATCCGACGGAATGGACCGCCCGCACCGGCATCCAGCTACGCCAGTTCGCCGCGGCCCTCGCCGCCCAGCCGGCTTCGGTGCAGGAGCGTTGGTTCGCCAACCTCTACCTGATGAAGGCGCTCGTCTTCGTCGTCTTCGCCGGCTTCTGGCTGGCCACGGCCTTCATCTCGATCGGCCCGGGCTACGAGCGCGGCGAGCGGCTGATGCAGCTGGCCGGCGCCGGCCCTCTGAGCGGCCCCTCCGTCGTCGCCGGCGCGTTCGCGGACCTCGTCATCGGCCTGGGCCTGCTCTGGCGTCGCACCGCCCGCCTGGCGCTCTGGGGCGCGCTAGGCTTGTCCATCTTCTACCTGATCGCCGGCACGATCCTGTTGCCCGAGCTGTGGGCGGAGCCGCTCGGGCCCATGACGAAGATCTTCCCCATCATGGTCCTCAACCTGGTGGCGCTCGCCATCCTGGAGGACCGATGAGCGCCTACTTCCTCCTGAAGTTCGCCCATGTCATCGGGGCCGCCGTGCTGCTGGGCACCGGGGCCGGCATCGCCTTCTTCATGCTGATGGCGCACCGGACAGGGAACGCCGCGACGGTCGCCGCCGTCGCCCGCATCGTCGTCATAGCCGACTTCGTCTTCACGACGACCGCCGTGGTCGTCCAGCCGATCACCGGCCTGCTCCTCGTACGCGAGGTTGGCTATCGGCTGACCGAGGGCTGGATTGTCCTCTCCATCGCCCTCTACCTTTGGACGGGCGCCTGGTGGCTGCCGGTCGTCTGGATGCAGGTCAGGATCCGCAAGCTGGCGCTGGCCGCAGCCCAGGCCGGCGAGCCGCTGCCGGCCGCCTACCATCGCCTCTATCGCCTGTGGTTCACTTTCGGTTTCCCAGCCTTCGCCGCCGTGCTGGCGATCTTCTGGCTGATGATCGCCCGGCCCTCGTTCGATCTCATCCCGTGAGCGCGCTCTCCACCCGGCTGCTCTTTGGCGCGCTAGCAGGCCTGACCGGCACGGCGGCGATGACCGCCTGCATGTGGCGCCTGCACCGACGCCTCCCGCACGCCGAGCGCTATCCGTTGCCGCCGCGCGAGATCCTGCAGGAGGTCTCAGGCCGCACACAGGGCGTCGGCGACCGGACGGTCGCGGCCCACTTCGGCTTCGGCGCCCTGGCGGGCGCCCTGCTCGCAGCGGCCAACGTGCCCGCCCGACCGCTCCCGATGGCGGCCGCCGGCGTCGGGGTCTGGGCCGGCAGCTACATGGGCTGGATCCCGGCGCTGGGCATCCTCAGGCCGGCGAGCGGGCATCCGCTGCGCCGCAACGCCCTGATGACCGGCGTGCAC
>NZ_JAPSKZ010000340.1 GCF_031181185.1 Phenylobacterium sp.
CGGGGATCCGCCGCGAGACGCTCGAGACCCTGGTCGAACTCGTCAACGCCGACATCCTGCCGTGCATCCCGTCCAAGGGCTCCGTCGGCGCCTCGGGCGACCTCGCGCCGCTGGCCCACATGAGCTGTGTCCTGATCGGCGTCGGCGAGGCCCGCACGGACGGCGAGACGCTGTCCGCCGAAGCGGCGCTGGCCCGCATCGGGCGAACGCCCCTGACGCTGGGTCCGAAGGAAGGCCTCGCCCTGCTGAACGGCACCCAGTGCTCCACCGCCCTGGCTCTAGCCGGCCTGTTCGCCGCCGAAGACTGCTTCGCCGCCGCCGTCGCCGCGGGCGCCCTGTCGGTGGACGCCCTGAAGGGCTCCGACGCCCCGTTCGATCCGCGCATCCACGCCCTGCGCCGCCAGCCGGGCCAGATTGACGTCGCCGCCCGCCTGCGCGCCCTGATGCAGGGCTCGGCCATCCGGGACAGTCACCGCGACGGCTGCCACAAGGTCCAGGACCCCTATTCGCTGCGCTGCCAGCCGCAGGTCATGGGCGCGACGCTGGACGTGCTGCGCAGCGCCGCCGCCATGCTCGAGCGCGAAGCCAACGCCGTGACCGACAATCCGCTGGTCTTCATCGACGACGGCGACGTCATCTCCGGCGGCAACTTCCATGCCGAACCCGTTGCTTATGCAGCGGATCAGATCGCCATGGCCCTGTGCGAGATCGGCAACATCTCCGAGCGCCGCACGGCCATCCTGGTCGATCCGAAGATGAGCGAGCTTCCTGCCTTCCTGGTCAGGGAAAGCGGCCTCAACTCCGGCTTCATGATCGCCCAGGTGACCGCTGCAGCGCTGGTCGCCGAGAACCGCATGGTCGCGCACCCCTGCGTCGTCGACACGGTGCCGACCTCGGCCAACCAGGAGGACCACGTCTCCATGGCCACCCACGGAGCGCGCCGCCTGCTCGACATGGCGGAGAACACCGCCACGGTGGTCGGGATCGAACTGCTCGCCGCCGCCCAGGGGATCGAATTCCACCGCCCGCTGAAGAGCTCGCCGGAGCTGGAGCAGGTCTGGGCGATCGTGCGCGAGGCGGCGGCGGCCTATGGCTCGGATCACTATTTCGCCCCCGACATCGAACGCGCGACGCAGGGGGTGCGGGCCGGCCGCTACCGCCCCTTCGCCGGCGACCTGCTGCCGTCCGCCGGCTGAGCGTCAGCCCTGCAGCGGGGCCTTGCGCAGGGCCGTCAGGTTGGCGGAGCCGGTGCAGAAGCAGACGGTGCGCAGCTGGCGGATGACGGTCCGGAAGTGGGCGACCACCGCCTCGGTGGAGAGGGTGGCGGCGGTCAGCACGCCGGCGGCCTGGCCGACGATGTCGGCGCCGAGCCGTATCGCCTTGGCCGCGTCCACGCCGTCCGCGATTCCGCCGGAGCCGATGATCAGGGTCCTCGGACAGGCGGCGCGGACCTCGGCGATAGCGCGGGCGGTGGGAATGCCCCAGCCGCCGAAGGCCGCGGCATGCGCCTGATCGGCCGGATCCTTCGCCCGCTCGCCCTCGACTGTCGCCCAGT
>NZ_JAPSKZ010000109.1 GCF_031181185.1 Phenylobacterium sp.
ACGGGCCGTTCATCGGCTGCTCGAACTATCCCGAGTGCCGCCACACCCGGCCGCTGACCGTCTCTGAGGAAGGCGACGAGGCCGCCTCGGGCGACCGCGAGCTGGGGGTCGATCCCGTGACCGGCGAGACCGTGTACCTGAAGGCCGGCCGCTTCGGCCCCTACGTCCAGCTGGGCGAAGGCGAGAAGCCCAAGCGGGCCAGCCTGCCCAAGGGCTGGAGCGCCGCCGACATGGACCTGGAGAAGGCGCTGCGGCTGCTGCGCCTGCCCCGCGAGATCGGCCCGCACCCCGAGGACGGCAAGCCGATCCTGGCCGGCATCGGCCGCTACGGGCCCTTCGTCCAGCACAACGGGACCTATGCGAACCTGCCGAACGTCGACGAGGTGTTCGAGGTGGGTCTGAACCGCGCCGTCGACCTGATCGCCACCAAGCGCGCGGGCGGCAAGCGCGGCGGCGACCAGGCGCCGCTGAAGGAGCTGGGCGCCCACCCGGCCGATGGCCAGCCCGTCCGGGTCATGGCCGGCCGCTACGGCCCGTATGTGAAGCACGGCTCGACCAACGCCACGATTCCGAAGGGCGCCGACCCCGCGGCCCTGACGATGGACGAGGCGGTGAAGCTGCTCTCCGAGCGCGAAGCCATGGGCGGCGGCAAGAAGAAGCCAGCCCGCAAGACCGCCGCCGGCGGCGCGAAGAAGGCGCCGGCCAAAAAGAAGGCGAAGGCCGACGCCTGATCGCACATAAAGATATCTTTATGTCTTTATATGACTGAGCTATAGGGCGGCGCATGACCGATGCGCTCGCCTTCACGCTCGCGGCTGTCGCCCTGTTGGGCTCGCCTGGCCCCGCCATCGCAGCCCTGCTGGCCATCGGCCGGGCGCAGGGCTTCCGCGCCAGCCTGCCCTTCTTCCTCGCGCTCCAACTGGGCCTGGCGATCGCCGCCGGCCTCAGCGCGGCCGGACTGGTCTCACTGCTCACCGCCGCGCCGGCGGTGCAGCAGGCGCTGATGCTGGTGGCGCTGGCCTATCTCGTCTGGCTGGCCTGGAAGATCGGCGCCGCGCCGGTCGGCGAGCCTCAGGCCGCTTCCACCGCCAGCTCTCTGGGCCAGGGGTTCCTGCTCGGCATCGCCAACCCGAAGGCCTACCTCGCCTTCGCCTCGCTGATCGCGTCCTTTGTCCTGATCCCCCGCAGCGGCCTGGGCGACGGCGTCGCGAAGTGGAGCATCCTGGTCGTCGTGATGATCACCGTCGACGTCGCCTGGCTGGCCGTCGGCGCGGCCTTGGGCGGCCTGAAGCTCTCGCCGGGCGCCGAGCGGGCCATGAACCTTGTGATGGCCGCGACCATCCTGGCCGCAGCCGCCCTCGCCTTCCTTTGAGCTCGCGACGGAGCCGGACCGGCGCCGTGGCGTTGTGCTAAGCACCACCCCATGGCCCGACCCCACAAGCCCAAACCCGCTCGCATCCCTCAGGGCCTGCCGGACCGGGACGCCCTGCTGAACTTCATCCGCGAGCACGGCGAGACCGACAAGGCCGCCATCGCCCGCGCCTTCGGCCTGAAGGGCGCCGACCGCCGCGCCCTGCGCATGATGATGGCCGAAATGGAGGAAGACGGGACCCTCAGCCGCCGCAGCCGCCGCGGCTTCGCCGAGACCGGGGCCCTGCCCGAGGTTGGCGTGGCCGTGGCCGCCGAACGCGACCCGGACGGCGACCTGCTGGTGAAGCTGGTCAAGGGGGAGGACGCGCCGCTCGTGCCGCTCGCCCCCGGCGGCGACGAGGCTGGTCCGGCGCCAGGCCTCGGCGACAAGCTTCTGGTCCGCTTCGTGCGGCTCGAGAACGGCGAGCTCGAGGCGCGGCTGATCAAGCGTCTGGGCCAGAGCGCCCACCGCGTGCTGGGCGTGATCCGAAAGGTCCGCCGCGAAGTGCGCGTTGAGCCGGTGGACCGCCGCTCGAAGGACAGCCTCGTGCTGACGGAGCCGGGCGACCTGCGGGACGGCGACCTGGTGGTGGCCCAGATGGAAGGCTCTGTCGGCCGCTATGGACCGAAGCGCGGCAAGGTCCTGGAGGTGGTCGGCCGCGAGGACGAGCCCCGCGCCGCTTCCATGATCGCCATCCACGCCCACGGCATTCCCACCGGTTTCTCCCAGGCGGCCGAAGCCGAAGCCGAGGCGGCTCAGCCGCCGACGCTCGCAGGTCGCGAGGACCTGCGCGAGGTCCCGCTGATCACCATCGACCCGGCCGACGCCCGGGATCACGACGACGCCGTCTATGCCGAGCCCGACAACGACGAGAAGAACCCCGGCGGCTGGATCGTCTGGGTCGCCATCGCCGATGTCGCCGCCTACGTGACCTCCGGCTCCGCCCTCGATCGCGAGGCGCGCGACAAGGGCAACAGCGTCTACTTCCCAGACCGGGTCGAGCCGATGCTGCCCGAGCGGCTGTCGAACGGCCTCTGCTCCCTGCGCGAGGGCGAGAACCGCGCCTGCATGGCCGTCCGCATGGTCTTCGGAGCCGACGGCCGCAAACGCTCGCACCGCTTCGTCCGTGGCCTGATGCGCTCGGCCGCCAAGCTGTCCTACGAGCAGGCCCAGGCCGCCATCGACGGGAACCCTGACGACAAGACCGGTCCGTTGCTGCAGCCGGTCCTGAAGCCGCTCTGGACGGCCTACGCGACCATGAAGAAGGGCCGCGACGCCCGCTCGCCGCTCGCCATCGAGAGCCTGGAACGCAAGATCGTCATCGATGCGCAGGGCCAGGTCGTTTCGATCACGCCCCGCGCCAGCCTCGAGGCCCACCGGCTGATCGAAGAGTTCATGATCCAGGCGAACGTCTGCGCCGCCGAGACCCTGGAGCAGAAGAAGATCCCGCTGATCTACCGGATCCACGACGCGCCCAGCCAGGAGAAGCTGTTCGCCCTGGTGGACTTCCTAGGCACGCTGGGCCTGCCCTGGACCAAGGGCGAGGCCCCTCGCACCGAGCGCTTCAACCGCCTCCTGGACGAGACCCGCGACACGCCGCACGCCGAGATCGTCAACGAAGTGGTCCTGCGCACCCAGATGCAGGCGCACTACTCGACCGAGAACATCGGCCACTACGGTCTGAACCTCGCCAAGTACGCCCACTTCACCTCGCCGATCCGCCGCTACGCCGACCTGATCGTTCACCGGGCGCTCGTCAGCGCCTTGGGCCTCGGCAAGGACGGCCTGTCCGAGCGCGACGTGGCCCAGATGAAGGGCACGGCCGAACAGATCACCGGGGCCGAGCGCCGCGCCATGGCGGCCGAGCGCGACGCCACCGACCGCTACATCGCGGCCTTCCTGTCGGACCGGGTGGGCGCCGAGTTCGACGGCAAGATCACCGGCGTCACCCGTTTCGGCCTGTTCGTTCGCCTGACCGAGACCGGCGCAGACGGCCTGGTCCCGGTTTCCAGCCTCGGCGGGGAATACTTCGTCCACGACGATCGGGCGCACGCCCTCGTCGGCGAGCGCAGCGGCGCGCGCTGGCCGCTCGGCATGGCCGTCCAGGTGCGGTTGCGCGAGGCCACGCCCATCACTGGCGGCCTGCTGTTCGAGATGCTGAGCGAGCCCGCCCCGCCCGACCCTTCCGCGCCCCGCCCCAGGCTGGGCGTCCGCGCCCGCGGCGACCGCAGGCCCGGCGGGGAGTTCCGGGGCCCGCCCAGGGGCCAAGCCCGCGGCGGCGGCGCCGGCCGTACGCCCAAGAGCAAGGGCAAGAAGAAGACCCGCGGTCGTTGACGCCGGGTCACGCTTTCCAGCCGTTCTTTCCGCCGCCACAGTCCTTTTCGATGTCCGACGACGCCCCCGTCCTGCCGCTGAAGCCGGAAGGCCCGCCCCGCACAGCGGGCGCCCGGGCCGTGCGCCCGAAAAGCGCGGCGACCGTGATGATCATTCGTCGCGACGGCCCGAAGCCCCGGGTGCTGATGGGTCGTCGGCACGGCGGCCACAGCTTCATGCCCGACCGCTGGGTGTTCCCAGGCGGGCGGATCGACCGGGCCGACTACCGCGCGCCGTTCGCCACCGACCTGAAGCCGGAAACGGCCGCCCTGTTCGACGCCTATCTGAAGCCGGGCAAGGGGCGTGCGCTGGCGCTGGCGGCGATCCGCGAGACCTGGGAAGAGGCCGGCCTGCTCCTGGCCCAGCCGGCGCCCGCCCGCCCCCTCGCCGGCCCTTGGCGGCCGTTCGTCGAGCAAGGCGCCCTGCCCGACCTCGAGGCGCTCGACGTCATCGCCCGCGCGGTGACGCCCCCAAGCGTTGGCAAGCGCTTCGACACCTGGTTCCTGATGGCCGACGCCGAGCGGCTGACCAGCCTAGAGCGCCAGCCCGACTGCGGCGAACTGGAGGAGATCGCCTGGGTGGACTTCGCCGAGGCCCTGGACCTGCCGCTGCCGACGGTCACCCGGCTGATGATCAAGGAAGCCGAGCTTCGTATGGCCGACCCGTCGCGGCCCAAGCCCTTCTTGCGCTACAAGGATAGAAGCGCGGGCCGGCCTGCTTATCTGTAGGGCTTCCGCCCACAGCCAAGGCTCAGCGCATGCTTCGGGGACTGCTCGCCGCCCTCGCCCTCTTCTTCGCGGCGCCGGCCGCCGCGGCCGACGACGATCGGCCGATCAACCAGCTGCGGATCTACGAGATCTTCGACGGCAACAAGGCCGCCTTCCACGCCCGCTTCCGGGACCACGCCCAGCGCATCATGGCGCGTCACGGCTTCCGGATCCTGTCGATGTGGGAGGCGAAGCGCGACGGACGGACCGAGTTCGTCTACCTGCTGCGATGGCGGGACGAACCCGAGATGAAGGCCGCCTGGACCGCCTTCATGGCCGACCCAGAATGGGCCGAGATCAAGCGGGCGACGGCGGCCCAGCACGGCAAGCTGGTGGGCGAGATCGAGGATCGGGTGCTCACGCCGACCGACTACTCGCGGCCTCTGCCGTAGCCGGTCATTGACTTCCCGGCGCGGATTCGTATTTTCCGCGCCTCTCGAACACCCGCCGGCGGTGCGATCCCGTTTGGCCCCGCGCTTTAAGGACCCGACATGGCGAAGCCCGCCTCTATCAAGATCCGCCTGAACTCGACCGCGGACACCGGCTTCTTCTACGTGACCAAGAAGAACGCCCGCACCAAGACCGACAAGATGGTGCTGAAGAAGTACGACCCCATCGTGCGCAAGCACGTGGAGTTCAAGGAAGGCAAGATCAAGTAAGGCTGCGAAGCCTCTGATCTTCCGGAAGAAGACGCCCGGCCTCACCGCCGGGCGTTTTCCGTTGCGCTCAGGGAGTCTTCGGCCTGCCGGCGAGGCTCAGGACCAGGCCCACGATGGTGATCAGGAACATCGCGCCGATGATGTTCATCAGCCGCTCGTCGCGGGCGCTGAGCGTCGCCGTGGCCTCCAGCGCCTGCTCCAGCTTGGTGAAGTACGAAGCCCAGAGCATCGCGCACGCGAAGGCCCAGCCGGCTGTGAGCCATTTCTCGCCTCGCCGGCGCAAGGCGAGGATTCCCCCCGCGACCAGCAACGCCGCGGCGATGTAGTCCACCAGCCAGTACGGCCACCATTGCCACGTCGGCCAGTTCCGCAGCACTTCAAGCACGCTCAGCGCTGCGCCGAAGACGACGGCCAACCAGGCTGACATCCGGATCATCGCGCCCTACCCCGCTTTCGCGCAGGGGGACATCTTAGGCGAACGCAGTTCTTTGTATAGTCACGCTGCCCGGGCGATGACCCGGTTGCGGCCGCGGGACTTGGCCTCGTACACGGCCTCGTCCGCCCGCTTGAGCAGCCCCTGGGAGGTGTCGGCCGGACCGAAGCTGGCGGCCACGCCGATCGAGATCGTCACGCTCAGGAGTTCGTCGCCACCCATCACGCGGAACGGCGAGCCCGCCACATGCAGCCGGATGCGCTCGGCGATGCGACGAGCATCCTCCAGGCTCGTGTCGGGCATCACGACGACGAACTCTTCGCCGCCGTGCCGCACCGGCAGATCGATCGCCCGCACGTTCGACGCCAGGCGCACGGCGAACTCGCGCAGCACCTCGTCGCCCACGTCGTGGCCGAAGCTGTCGTTGATCTTCTTGAAGTGGTCGATGTCGATGACCAGCAGCGCCACCGGCTCGCCCCCGACGCCTGCGCGCCGCATCAGCGCCTCCAGCTGGCCCTGCATGTATCGGCGGTTGTGAAGGCCGGTGAGCTGGTCGGTGACAGCCAGCTCCAGCGAGTGGTCCAGGTTTGTTCGCAGGTAGTCGGTGTAGCGCTTGCGCCGGATCTGGGTCTTCGCCCGCGCCGCCAGCTCACCCGGATCGATGGGCCGGGCCAGGATGTCGTTCACGCCGATCTCCAGCGCCTTGACGATCCGCTGCCGCTCGTCGGGGTCCACCACGGCCAGGATCGGCACGCCGCGGGTCGCCTCGTCCGAGCGGACCTGGGCGGCGAAACGCAGGCCGTCGAATGCCTTGGCGCCGGTGTTCACCAGCACCAGGTCCACCGGCCCCTTGGCGGTCATCAGCGCCTTCTCCAGGTCGGTCTCCACCAGCGGCCGATGCTCGATGGCGAGTTCGGCGCAGACGCGCTGCGCTTGGCGGGGATTATCGTCGACGATCAGGATCCGCCCGCCGGAGCCGCCCAGCCGCGAGGCCGCGCCCGCGATCACGCCCATGCGCCGGCCCGACGCCTCGCGCTCGCGCAGTTCGTCGATCACCGCCTTCAGCCGCGTCAGCGAGCGGACGCGGGCGAACAGCATCACGTCGTCGATGGGCTTGGTCAGGAAGTCGTCGGCGCCGGCCTCCAGGCCCGCCACCCGGTCCGAACGTCCGTCCAGGGCGGTGACCAGCACCACCGGCACGTGCCGCGTCTCGGGATCGTCCTTCAGCCGCCGGCAGACCTGGAAGCCGTCCATGCCGGGCATCATCACGTCCAGCAGGATGATGTCGGGGCGCTCGGCGGCCGCCATAGCCAGGGCGGTCGGGCCGTCTGAGGCGGTCAGCACCTCGTAGTACTCGGCCGTCAGCTTGGCTTCGAGCAGGCGGACGTTCGCCTCGATGTCGTCCACCACCAGGATGCGGGCGGACATCGGCGTCAGTCCAGCAGGCGGCGGATGGTGTCGAGGAAGTGCGAGACCGAGATCGGCTTCGAAATATAGGCCTCGCAGCCGCCTTCGCGGATCCTTTCCTCGTCGCCCTTCATGGCGAAGGCGGTCACGGCGACCACCGGGATCGAGGCCAGCTCGTCGTCCTCTTTCAGCCACTTCGTGACTTCGAGACCGGAGATCTCGGGAAGCTGGATGTCCATCAGGATCAGGTCGGGCCGGTGCTCGCGGGCGAGCGACAGCGCCGCGAGGCCCTCGCGGGTCTCGATCGTTTCGTAGCCCTGGGCTTCGAGCAGATCATGAAAGAGCTTCATGTTCAGCTCGTTATCCTCGACGATGAGGACCTTCTTGGCCATTCGGGACCCGGCGCCTGTTTGCAAGGTCGGGCCGCGCGCGGCCTTCCCCATCTGTCCGGCGTTGATCCCACGGATATCCTTAAACTTCGTTAGCCGCGTTGGACGCCGCCTTGCCCGAGACCACCGCCATCAGCGCGCCCAGCCTTGAATCGCTTGGGCTTTCCCGAGACCGGCCGCTGGTGCTGGTGGACGTGGACGAGGTGCTGGGCCTCTTCATGCAAGGCTTCGGGGACTTCCTGGCCAGCCGCGGGCTGGAGATGCGAATCGAGCGCTTCGCCCTGTTCCAGAACATCTACCGCCCGGGGGAAGCCCAGCACGTGGACCTCGACACCGGCCGCGAGCTCTTCAACGCCTTCTTCGCCGACCACTGCCATCGCATCGAGCCGGCGCCTGGCGCGGTCGCCGCCCTGAACCGCCTGACCGCCAGCGCCGAGATCCTGATCCTCTCCAACGCCCCCGCCGAGGCCGAGCGCCTCCGCGCCCGATGGCTGGAGAGCCATGGCCTAAAGCACCCGCTGATCCTGAACAGCGGCCCCAAGGGTCCCATCGCCGCGGCCCTCACCGCCCAGACGCCTCAGCCCACCGCCTTCGTCGACGACCTCTTGCCGAACCTCGACTCCGTGGCCGACCACTCGCCAGCCACCGCCACCTTCCAGCATGTGGCCGACGAGCGCCTGCGCCCCTTTGCGCCTCGCTCGGAGCGGCATCCGCGCATCGACGATTGGGCCGAGCTTGCCGAGGCCATCGAGACGGCGATACGCCGCTAGACCATGTCTGAAAGCATCCGAATCTGGCTCGCGGTCTCGTACGCCGCGCCCTTCCGCACCGGCGGCTGGTGCTATGTGCGCAGCGCCGGGACGTTGGTGAGCGGGGCCGCCGGTGGCGACCGTCGCATCGGCGAACAGCGGCTGCCCCTGCAAGGCCTGCTGGCGGCCCTGAAGGACGTTCCTGCAGGCGACGCCGTCGAGCTCGTTACGAACGATCCGTTGCTGGCGTCGATCCCCCGCGTCCTCAGTCCCGAGCCGGGCGACGAGCCGCCGTCCGAGGACCTCGACCTGTGGGCCGCCGTCACCACCGCCTTCCGCGACCGCAGGATCCGCATCGCCCGCCAGGCGCCCGCGCCGGGCAAGCCGCTGGCCTTCGCCGTCGCCTGGGCCGAACAGGCGCGCGAAAAGGCCAAGGGCGGGTCCTTCGTCTTCGCAATCCCCAAGCCCAACCTCGCCAAGGCAGGCGCCTGAGGAACAAATCAGGTAGCCTGCCCGCATGATCCGCTTCGGCGTGGATTTCGGCGGGACCAAGATCGAGGCCGCGGCCTTGGATGCCGACGGGCGCGTGGTGGCGCGGGTCCGCGCTCCGACGCCGCGCGACTACGACATGGGCCTGGAAGCCGTCCGCGCCCTGGTGATCGAGGCGGAGCGGCAGGCGGGCGTCGCGGCGACCCGCCTGGGCGTGGGCGGCCCTGGTTCGATCTCGCCGGCCACCGGGCTTATCCGCAACGCCAATTCCACCCAGCTGAACGGCCGTCCCTTCGATCAGGACCTGGCGCGGGCCCTCGAACGGCCGGTGCGCTACGCCAACGACGCCAACTGCCTGGCGCTGTCCGAGGCGGTCGACGGCGCGGGCGCCGGCGCCGAGGTGGTGTTCGCCGCCATCCTGGGAACCGGTTGCGGCGGGGGCGTGGCCTTCGCCGGTCGCCCGCTCGTCGGCCGCAACGCCGTCGCCGGCGAGTGGGGCCACACGCCCCTGCCCTGGCCGCGGCCTGAGGAGTTGCCGGCGCCGGAGTGCTGGTGCGGCCGGCGCGGCTGCCTGGAGCTCTGGATCAGCGGCTCGGGCCTCGCCCGCGACGCCGGCGTCCCCGCCGAGCAGGCGGTGCAGGATCCCGCCGTCCTGGACCGCTACGTCGATCGTCTGGCCCGGGGGCTGGCGGTCATCGTCGACGTGCTGGACCCGGACGTCATCGTGCTGGGCGGCGGGATGTCGAACGTGTCCGAGCTCTATGCGCGGTTGCCCGCCGCCATCGCGCCCCACGTCTTCTCCGACCGCTTCGACACCCCCATCCGCAGGGCCGCGCACGGCGACTCATCGGGCGTGCGCGGCGCGGCCTGGCTCTGGCCGGCATGAACGCGCTCTGCCGCGACTGCTTCTGGACCGGCGAGGGGACGCCGCGCCGCTGCCCCGCCTGCGGCTCGCCGCGCGTCGTCGCCCACGAGGAGCTGGGCGAACTCGCGATCGCCCACATGGACTGCGACGCCTTCTATGCCTCGGTCGAGAAGCGCGACCGGCCCGAGTTGCGCGACAAGCCGGTAATCGTCGGCGGCGGCAAGCGGGGGGTGGTCACCACCTGCTGCTACATCGCCCGCATCTCCGGGGTTCGCTCGGCCATGCCGATGTTCAAGGCGCTGAAGGCCTGCCCCGAGGCCGTGGTCATCAAGCCGGACTTCACGAAGTACCGGACGGAGAGCCGTCGCATCCTGGGCCTCGCCGCCGAACTCACGCCGCTGATCCAGAACCTGTCTCTGGACGAGGCCTGGATGGACCTCTCGGGGACCGAACGCCTGCACGGCGCGCCACCGGCCGTCACGCTCGCGAAGCTCCAGGCCCGCATCGAAGCCGAGACGGGGCTCACCGTCTCCATCGGCCTGGCGCCCAACAAGTTCCTGGCCAAGGTTGCGTCCGACCTCGACAAGCCGCGCGGCTTCTCGGTGATCGGCGCCCGCTCGGCCCAGGCGTTCCTCGCGCCGAAGCCGGTCTCCATCCTGCCGGGCGTCGGCCCGGCCATGGCCGCGTCGCTCGAGAAGGCCGGCTTCCGCACTGTGGGCGACCTCGCCCGCGCCGACCTCAAGCTGCTGGCCGAGCGCTGGGGCGCATACGGCCTTCGCCTCTCCCAACTCGCCCACGGCCAGGACGCCCGCTCTGTCAACCCGAACGAGGAGCGCAAGGGCATCAGCGCCGAGACCACCTTCAACGAGGACCTCACGCGCCTGGCCGACCTCGAGGACATGCTGGCCCCGCTCTGCGAGAAGGTGGCGCGGAAGGCCCGCGCCGACGAGGTGGCCGGCCGGGTCGTGACCCTGAAACTCAGGACCACCGATTTCCGCATCGTCACGCGCCGGCGGACTCTGCCGGTGGCCACCCAGACCGCCAGGACGCTTTTCGCCGTCGGTCGCGAGCTGCTGGCGAGGGAGGCCGGAGCCCGACCTTGGCGGCTCATCGGCATCGGGCTTTCCGATTTCGCCGACGCGGAGACCGCGGCCTCCGACTTCTTCGCCGAGGACGAGCGGCGCGCCCTGGCCGGCGAAAAGACCCTCGACGTCATTCGCGCCAAGTTCGGCCAGGACGCGGTGACGTCGGGCCGTATGCTCAAGAGCAAGGCGGTCAACGAAGAGTGATCAGCGTCGCCCAGCCGACTCAGCCCTGACGTTTGGGTGGTGCGTGACGCTTTGACCCTTCCAAAAGCCGGCGTCTTACATATCTAATCGAAGTGGGCGCGCGTCTTTGCGTCCGCAGGAGATGTTTGGATGAGCGAACGCAAGGAAGGTGACTCGGGCGCCGGCGTTCGTTCGGCGGTCATCACCCAGACCAAGCCGAAGACGCAGAAACCGTCGATGTATCGGGTTCTGCTGCTCAACGACGACTACACCCCGATGGAATTCGTGGTCTACGTACTTGAGCAGTTCTTCAACAAGTCGCGCGAAGACGCGACTCGCATAATGCTCCATGTCCATCAACACGGCGTGGGCGTCTGCGGGGTCTACACATACGAAGTGGCGGAAACAAAAGTGGCCCAGGTCGTTGATACGGCGCGGCGGCATCAACACCCGCTGCAGTGCACCATGGAAAAGGATTAAGGCCCTTTGCCTTCATTTTCGCGCCAGCTCGAAGAGTCCCTGCATCGCGCGGTCGCCTACGCCAACCAGCGTAAGCATGAATACGCCACCCTAGAGCACCTGCTGCTCTCTCTCGTGGACGACGAGGACGCCGCCGGCGTCATGCGCGCCTGCGATGTGGACCTGGGCGCGCTGCGCACCACTCTCACCAACTACGTCGACAACGAGCTCCGCTCGCTCGTGGTGGACGACGGCGAGGACGCCAAGCCCACGGCGGGCTTCCAGCGCGTGATCCAGCGCGCGGTGATCCACGTCCAGTCGTCTGGCCGAGAGGAAGTCACCGGCGCCAATGTGCTGGTGGCGATCTTCTCCGAGCGCGAGAGCCATGCCGCCTACTTCCTGCAGGAGCAGGACATGACGCGGTACGACGCGGTCAACTACATCGCCCACGGCATCGCCAAGAAGGCCGGCGCGTCGGAAGCCAAGCCCGTCAAGGGCGCGGAGGACGACGAGAAGCCCCAGGTCAAGACTGGCGGCGAGGCCCTCGAAGCCTACTGCGTGAACCTCAACGAGAAGGCCAAGCAGGGGAAGGTCGATCCGCTGATCGGGCGGATGGCCGAGGTGGAGCGCTGCATCCAGATCCTCTGCCGTCGGACCAAGAACAACCCGCTGCTGGTCGGTGACCCGGGCGTCGGCAAGACCGCCATCGCCGAGGGCCTGGCCCGCAAGATCGTCAACAAGCAGGTCCCGGAAGTGCTGGCGGAAGCCACCATCTTCTCGCTCGACATGGGCGCCCTGCTGGCCGGCACCCGCTACCGCGGCGACTTCGAAGAGCGCGTGAAGCAGGTGGTCAAGGAGCTGGAGAACCACCCGAACGCGGTGCTCTTCATCGACGAGATCCACACCGTTATCGGCGCCGGCGCCACGTCGGGCGGGGCGATGGATGCGTCCAACCTGCTGAAGCCCGCCCTGGCGTCGGGCACCCTGCGCTGCATGGGCTCGACGACCTACAAGGAGTTCCGCCAGCACTTCGAGAAGGACCGGGCCCTCGTCCGGCGCTTCC
>NZ_JAPSKZ010000110.1 GCF_031181185.1 Phenylobacterium sp.
GCCCACGAGGATCAGGCGCGGGGGTAAATGCGTGGGTGATCTCCACTATCCCCCTGCAAATGCCCCGATAGCGGCATCACTGGAGGACACCCTCTCCGCCACCGACCCCAGCCTACGCCTCTTCGACCCTCAGGCAGGCGTGAAGAGCCCGCAGCTAGCGCACCTTTGCCCGCACCAGCCGCTGCCCAAGCCGCTGCCCATCCTCCCACACCGCGGTGAATGCGCCGGAATGGCCGCCGATCGCGATCGGCTGTCTCCGAGCGTCTTTCGCCGCATGCGGGCTTGGGTCCGCGGCTCCCTGCACCCTGTTCTACCCGTTCTCGAGGTTTCCAGTGTCTGCCGTCAGGCCTGCCCCTCCCGTGATCGCCCAATCCGGGGCCGGATGATCTGTTCGGAGAACCGCTCCATCTCTTCGTACTGGGGGCTCATCTGCAGCAGGAGCAGGTCGAGGCCCGCATCCTCGAAGGCGGCGATCTGCTCCCGGATCGACTCGGGCGTGCCGACCAGACGCGGCCGCAGGCCTCGGTTGGAGACGGAGTACTCCTGAACCTTCAGCTCGCGCTCGAGCTGGGTGCCCGAGAGCCACTGATCGAAATTGGCGAAACCCGGCGGCGGCGAGCCGTCCTCGAGCCCCGGGATCCGGGTGATGCGGGCGAGCTCGCGTTGGGCCTCGGCCTCGCTGTCGCGGACGATGGCGTAGGCCGCCATGCCGTACTGCAGCGGCGGCAGGCCTTCGCGCTCCCGGCGCTCGCGCATGTCGGCGATCTTGCCCCGGATCACCTCGGGGGTGTCGCCGTGCATGACGTAGGCGTCGCACTGGCGGGCGATCATGGTCTTGGCCGCCTCGGACTCGCCGCCGGCGTAGACGACCGGGCGCGGAGCCTTGAGCGGCTTGGGCTCCACGATGGCGTCCTCGAGCGTGTAGTACCTGCCCGAGAAGCTGAACCGCGGCTCGCGCCAGAGGCCGCTGACCACCTCCAGCCACTCGGAGGTGCGGGCGTAGCGGTCGTCGTGCTGGTCGAACTGGAGGCCGTAGCTGGTCGCCTCCTTCGCCCACCAGGACGAGACGACGTTCAGCGCCAGGCGGCCGCCGGCGATGTTGTCGATGTTGGCCGCCGCCTTGGCGAACAGGGCCGGCTGGTGGAAGTTCGGCCGCACCGCCACCATCAGCTCGATGCTCCGCGTCACCGCGGCCAGGGCCGCGGCGGTGGACCAGGCGTCCAGCGCCGGGGCCTCGATTCCCTTGATGTCGTTCAGGTTGAGCTCGGCGATCAGGGTCAGGTCGTAGCCGATCTCCTCCGAGCGCCGGACGAGCCGCGACAGGCTCTCCCAGCTCGCCGGGCCGTCCTCCTGCGGCACGTTGCGCAGCCAGCCGCCGAAGACGGGGGCCCAGTATCCGTATCTCATGAGGACGCAGCCTTCTCCTTGGCGAGCCCGATCTGCTCGACCAGATAATCGATGAGGTTGTCGTGCGGATCGAAGCCCAGCACGCGCACCGGGTCGGCGACGAAGTTGGACAGGGCGTTGACGTCGTAGAACTTCACCGATCCGTCCCGGTCGTCGACCAGGTATTCGACGCCGCCGACGTCGATGCGGGCCGCCTGCGCGATGGCTTCGGCGGCCGCGATGACCGCGGGCGGCGGGGTCACCGCCTCCAGGGCGAGGGACGCCTTGCCCGGCTCGACCATGCACACGTCCGCCAGACAGAGATCAAAACCGCCGCTCTCGACGCTGCAGGCGTAGAGATACCGGCCGTTCAGGGTTTCGACGCGGACGATGCGGCCGCCGCGGATCGGGGCCTTCTCCTGCACCATGACCACGGAGTTCACGCCCATCGGCAGCTCGCCGCGTCGGGCCGCCTCCGCCAGCTCCTCAGGAGTCTCGAACGCCACGATCCCCGCCCCCGAGCCGCCGATGTCCGGCTTGACCAGCACCGGAAAGGCGAGCCCTGCCGCCGCCTTCGGCACGTCGGCGACGCGGTGGGCGGCGCGCGTCTCGGGCGCGCCGTGGCCCAGCCGGCGGATCAGCGAGATCTGGCGGGTCTTGGAGGAGTCGACGTCCAGCGCCGCCCCGTTGATGACGCGGGCGCCCTGCCCTTCCCAGTGATCGAACAGGGTCCGGGCGTAGAAGATCGGGTGCTCGGGCTCGCGCAGGAAGGCGGACATCCCGATCCGGTTCAGGATCACCGGCGCGGGCGGCTGGCCCGGTGCGGCGTCGAAGACGTGGTCCCCCGCCTGGATCGGAATCCAGTCGACGCCACGACGGTCGAGGGCCGCAAAGAGCGGCTCGAACCACGCAGGGTGTTCGTAGAAGACAGCCAGATCAGCCACGGTCGCGCACGCGCCTCCACCTCGTTGATCGAGGCTCCGGCGGGCGACAGAGGGTGAGGACGCGCCGGGGCGGCGCTCTCACTCATCTGTCGGGGAACTGCCCCGCAGGAGTTGGCACCGTTCCGCATGGCGGGGGTTGCCCCGGCGTCAAAGGGCCTGCCCCTCAGCCGATCTCGATGAGTGGCGCCCATGTGTGCACGGCCGCCCCGGGCGTCAAGGGGCGGTTCGAACAGAATGCTGAGGCGCCGCCGGCGCCTGCTCAACGCCGCCTTCGCACCAGGTATGCCACGCCCGTCCGTCGCCGCAGACGAAGATGAGGTTTCGACGCCGAGCCGCACAGCTTTACGACCGGCCAACGGTCCTCTGTTGCCTTGGCACTTAGATGACAGTAGCGCCTGACGTTGCCAGCCGCCCTCCCAGATGCGAGACCCGACACGTCTTGGCCGCAGCGGGTTCGGGGATGGCGGGGGTAACGATCTATGAGGTGGCCGCCCGGGCGGGCGTTTCGATCAAGTCCGTCTCTCGCGTCCTCAACGGCGAGGCCAACGTCAGCGAGGCCTTGAGAAAGAAGGTCGAGGCCGCGGTAGCGGAGCTGGGCTATCGCCGAAGCCTTTCGGCGCGCTCGCTCGCCGGTTCGGCCTCGTCCATCATCGCCGCCCTGGTCGACGCCAAGCTGACCATCGAGCACTGGCGCAGCGGGCGAGGCAACGACTACCTGAGCCGCCTCGAGCTGGGGCTGCTGATGGAATGCCGTCAGGCCGACCATCACCTGATGGTCGAGCTGGTCGACTACGACGCCCCGACCCTTCGGCAAGACCTGTCCAGCCTTCTGTCCGCCATCCGGCCCCAGGGCGTGGTGCTGACGCCGCCGAACTCGGACAACGACGTGGTCCTGGAGGTGCTGGAGGCGATGGCGGTGCCCTATGCGCGCATCGGGCCTGAGACCGCCCCTGACCGCGGGATACGCATCCGCATGGACGACGCCGGCGCGGCCGAGGAAATCACCGACCACCTGCTCAACCTGGGGCACGTCGACATCGCCCATGTCTCGGGGCCGGCCGCCTATTCGGCCAGCCGGCTGCGCCGGATCGGCTTCGAGACAGCGCTGCGCCGCCGGGGTCTGACGTTCCGCCAGGAGTGGATGGCCGAGGGGCAGTTCACCTTCGCGTCAGGCCTTGAGGCGGCCGAGCGCCTCCTGGCCGGAGCGCAACGCCCGACCGCCATCTTCGCCGCCAATGACGACATGGCCCTGGGCGTGCTGCAGGCCGCGGCCGCCGCGGGGCTGAAAGTCCCGCATGACCTGTCGGTGGCAGGCTTCGACGATACGCCCAGCGCCCTGTTCAGCACGCCGGCCCTCACGACCATCCGCCATCCGGTCGCAGAGATGGCCGCCGCCGCCGCGCAGCGGCTCATTCCGCAGTTGAGAGCCCGCATGGACGGACAGGCTCATCTGGGCGAGGCGACCGTACCCCATGCGCTGGTGGTGCGCGGCTCGACGGCGCCGCCGCCAAGCGCGGCTTGACAGCGCTGTCATCAGGCCGGCTAATATAAGGTTCCGATCATTCGGGCCGGTTGAGCCGCCTCCTGTGATCGGGCCGCCGGCCATTCTGGAGTCCGCCATGCGTTGCGCCGTTTCCGTTCTGGTTCTCGCACTGGCCGCCGGGGCGGCGTACGCGCAGACTGCACCGTCCGACCCCGCCCCCGCGGCGAGCGGGACGGCGCGGGCGGAGCCGGCGAACTGGCCGCGAGCCGCCTCCCCACAGAGCCTTAGCGATCCGGCCACCGAGGCCTTGATCTCCGACCTGATCGGCCGGATGACGGTCGAGGAGAAGGTCGGACAGCTGATCCAGGCGGACATTGCTTCGATCCGTCCCGAGGATCTGCTGACCTGGCCGATCGGCTCCATCCTGGCGGGCGGCAACTCCTCCCCAGGCGGCGACGAACGCGCGCCGGCGCAGGCATGGGTCGAGCTGGCGCGCGCCTTTCGCGAGGCCAATGCCGCCCGGTCTGGAACCCCGATCCCGCTGATCTACGGCATCGACGCGGTGCACGGTCACAATAACGTCGTAGGCGCCACCATCTTCCCGCACAACATCGGCCTCGGCGCCGCGCGCGATCCGGACCTGATCCGACGCATCGGCGAGGCCACGGCGCTCGAGGTGGCGGCGACGGGCGCAGACTGGACCTTCGGACCGACCCTCGCCGTGCCGCGGGATGACCGCTGGGGCCGCACCTACGAGGGCTTCGGCGAGGATCCCGAGATCGCCCGCAGCTACGCCGGCCCCCTGACCCTGGGCCTTCAGGGTCCGATCGAGGCCGGTCGGCCCCTGCAGCCCGGCCGCATCGCCGGCTCGGCCAAGCACTTCCTCGCCGACGGCGGCACCCGCGACGGGCGCGACCAGGGCGACTTCGTCGGCTCCGAGCGCGAGCTCATCGACATTCACCTGAGCGGCTACCCGCAGGCGATCGAAGCCGGGGTGCTGTCGGTCATGGCGAGCTTCTCAAGCTGGAACGGGGTCAAGCACTCCGGCAACCGAAGCATCCTGACGGACGTGCTGCGCGGGCCGCTCGGCTTCGAGGGCTTCGTGGTCTCGGACTGGAACGCCCATGGCCAGCTGCCGGGCTGCTCGAACGAGAGCTGTCCGGCGGCGATCAACGCCGGCATCGACATGCTGATGGCGCCGGACAGCTGGAAGCCGCTGTACGAGAACACCCTCGCCCAGGTCCGCGCGGGCGAGATCCCGATCACCCGCGTGGACGAGGCCGTTCGCCGCATTCTGCGGGCCAAGGTCAAGGCGGGGCTGTTCGAGAACCACCGGCCGCTTGAGGGCCGCCTGGAGCATCTCGGGGCTCGGGAACACCGGGCGCTGGCTCGCGAGGCGGTGCGTAAATCGCTGGTGCTGCTCAAGAACGAGAACGGCGTCCTGCCCATCCGCGCGAACGCCCGCGTTCTGGTGGCCGGCGCCGCGGCCGACGACATCGGCCAGGCCTCCGGCGGGTGGACCCTGACCTGGCAGGGGACCGGCAACACCAACGACCATTTCCCCAACGCCGACTCCATCTGGGCCGGCATCGAAGAGGCGGTGACCGAGGCGGGCGGCGAAGCCGTGCTGAGCCCCGACGGCGCCTGGCAGGAACGGCCCGACGTGGCCGTGGTCGTCTTCGGCGAAACCCCCTACGCCGAGTTCCAGGGCGACATCGACACCCTCGACTTCCTGCCGGAGGAGTCGCTGACGACCCTGCGGCGGCTGCAGGCGGACGGCATCCCCACCGTCTCCGTCTTCCTCTCGGGGCGGCCGATGTGGGTCAATCCCGAGATCAACGCCTCCGACGCCTTCGTCGCCGCTTGGCTGCCGGGCACCGAGGGCGCCGGGGTCGCGGACGTGCTGATCGGCGACGCCGAGGGGCGCCCGCGCCACGACTTCAGCGGCGTGCTGGGCTTCTCCTGGCCGCGAGACGCGACCGGCCGGCCGCTGAACCGGGAGGAGCCCGGCTACGATCCCCAGTTCGCCTACGGCTACGGCCTCAGCTACGCCCGGCCGGCCGCAGTCGGACGGCTCTCCGAGGAGAGCGGCGTGGCCGCTTCGACCTCCAGCGTGGACATGTACCTCGTCGATGGCCGGGTGACGCCGCCTTGGTCCCTGGCGCTGGAGGATTCCGGCGGACAAACCCGGATCGGAAACGAGAAGTCGGTCGCCAGTCCCCGAGGCGGCGTGCGCATGACCGTCGTCGACGACCTCGCCCAGGAGAGCGGGCGGCGGTTTGTCTTCGGCGAGGGCGGCGGACAGGCCCTGATCTGGGGCGGCGCGGTCGATCTCTCCCGGCAGGCCAACGGCGAGATGGCCCTGTCCTTCCGCTACCGGGTCGATCAGCCGCCGCAAGGTCGTGTCGCCCTGGGGCTGGGACAGGGAGCGGTTGATCTGACGGAGGTTCTCGGGACACCACCGATCGGGGAGTGGCGCACAATCAAGGTCCGTCTCTCCTGCTTCCGCGACGCGGGGGCTGATCTCGCGGCGGTAGAACGGCCGTTCCAACTGGTCTCCGAGCGGGCGGCGACGGTCTCGGTGTCCGAAATCAGGCTGGCGTCCAACGAAGCCGACACGATGTGCCCGGCCGCCGCGGCCGGTCCGTAGGCGCCTGGCGCTTGCGTCGTCGGGCCGGGCAGCGAAAGCTCCGGCGATGGAAGAGGCTGGCGAGAATCGGCAGGACGCCCCCGCCCCCGCGCCGGTGAGCCGGCCCTTTCTGGGCCTGTTCGCCCTCGCCCATCTCGGCGCCTTCATCGCCTTCATCCCGATGCTCAACCTGCTCCTGCCCCTGAAGGCGGAGCTCATCGACCCCGCCGGCAAGGCCGTTCTGCTGAGTCAGGTCATGCTGTGGGGCGCTTTGGCCGCGGCGGTGACCAACCTGGCGGCCGGCGTGCTCAGCGACGCCACCCGGGGGCCGTTCGGGCGGCGGCGGCCGTGGATCGTCGTCGGCGCCCTCGCGGTGGCCGGGGCGCACGGCCTCGTCTTCGCCGCCGCCACGCCGCTGCAGCTGCTGGTCGCCGTCCTGATCTTCCAGGCCGCGGTCAACGTGATGTTCGGTCCGCTCAACGCCGTGCTGCCGGACGTGGTGCCGGGGCGGCAGAAGGGCCTGGCGGCGGCTCTGGCCGGCCTCGCCTTGCCGGGCGCGGGCCTGTTCACCGCCGGCGTGCTGGCGGTGGCGCTCACCCGGCTCGACCTGCGCTTCGTCGCGGTCGCCGCGGCCGTGCCCCTGCTGGTCCTGCCCTTCGCTCTCCGCCTGCGCGAGCCCCAGCGGCCTCGGCCCGCGACGCGGGTCGGCCTGCCGTCTCTGGCGGCCCTGACCGACCGCGATTTCCTGATGGCCTTCGCCTCGCGCCTGCTGGTCCAGGTCGCCATCACTTTCAACGTGCTCTACCTGCTGTTCTACCTGCAGGAGACGGCGCGGCTGGGGCCCTTCGCGGATCTGCGCCCGGAAGCGGTGCTGGGCGGCCTGCTGGGAGCGAGCACGGCGGTCTCGCTGGCGGCGGGGTTCCTGGGCGGCGTCCTGTCCGACCGGCTGCGGCGGCGGCGGCTGTTCGTGACGGCGGGCGGTCTGGCCATGGCGGGCGGCGCGGCGCTTCTGGTCGCCGCGCCCGGGTGGCCGGGGCCGCTGGTCGCGCAGCTGCTCTTCGGCCTTGGCCTGGGCCTGTACTCGACCGTCGACACCGCCCTGGTGGCCGAGGTCCTGCCGGACCCGCGGGCCGCCGGCCGGGACCTCGGGCTCATGAACGTGGCGATCACGGCGCCGCAGGTGCTCGCGCCCTTGCTGGGGCTGGGGCTTCTGTCCCTTTTCGGAGGCGATTTCCGATGGGTCTACGCCGCCTCGGCCCTGTTCGCCTTCTTCGGAGCCCTGGCGGTGACTGGCATCCGCCGCGTGCGCTGACCGGCGATGTCAGTCGGCCGGCGGGTTCATCCGGCGCAGCCACGCCCGCACGAACAGCCCCGAGGGACTGATCATCGCGTCCTCCCAAGCGCCCTCGCCGGCCGCGCCGGGCCGCAGGGCCGCGGAGGTCTCGTCCTTGTCGGTGATCGACCAGTTCAGGCTGCTGAGGCCGTTCACCTCCATGAAGTCCCACCACAGCGCCGTCTCGTCCCGGTCGAGAATGCCGTTCCCGGTAGCCTCGCTGGTTCCCCATTCGGTGACGAACAGGGCGGCGCCCAGCTCCAGGGCCTTCTTCGCCTTGTCCCGCAGCTCCTGCCGGTGGGTGCCGGCGTAGAAGTGCAGGGTGTAGGCGACATTTGCGAACGGCAGCGGGTCGGCCGCAGCGATGTCGACGTCCTGCGACCAGCTCGGGGTCCCGGCGACGATCAGGTTGTCCGGGTCGTGGGCGCGGATCCGGGGAATGACGGCCATGTGGTAGGGACGGACCACCTCGCCCCAGGAGTGGGTGTTCAGCGGCTCGTTCCAGGGCTCGTAGATGAGGTTCGGCCTGTCGCCGTACTTCTCTGCGATGCGGGTGAAGAAGGCGGCGGCGGCTTCCGGCTCCGGCTCGTGCGCGTGCCAGTCGACGATCACGTACAGGCCCTCGGCAATGGCGGCGTCGATCACCGCCTCGGCCTTGGCCATCTCCCGTTCGGGGTGATCGAGGTAGCCGTCGTGGTGAACCGCGATCGCGGCGCGCACCACGGTGACCGACCAGTCGTCCTTCAGCCAGCGCACGGCGGCGGCGTTGTAGTACTGCGGGGCCCACTGGCTCCAGAACAGCGACATGCCGCGCAGGGTGACGGGCTCGCCGTGCTGGTCGACCAGCCGCGTCCCCTCCAGCCTCAGCTGACCGTGCCGCTCCACCGGCGTCTCGGCCAGCGCGGCCCCGGGCAGCAGCACGAAGAGAGCGAGGGCAAGCAGTCGTTTCAAGATGGTCTCCGTCCGGTCCAGGCGGGGCCGTTCCGCGCCTCAGAAGGAGGCGCGGAGAGTCACCGCGAAGCGACGGTCATAGATCCACCACGAGCGGGTCTTCAGAACGTCATTGCCCATCAGCTGCCGGTTCTCGCTGTTGGCCAGGTTGTTGCCCTCGAAGGCCAGGCTGACGCCGTCGCGCAGCTCCACGATCACCGAGCCGTCCAACTGGCCGTAGTCGTCCTGCCACATGGGCAGCCGGACGTCCGAGACGTCGCGATTGGTCAGCAGGTACTTGCCGCGCCAGTTGTACGCCAGGCGGGCCTGTATCGGGCCGCGCTGGTACAGGCCGATGATGTTCCACGCCTTCTCGGACAAGCCCTCGAGCGGCAACCCGTCGATCACCTCGGCCGCGTCCCACTCGCTGATGTACTGCTGCGAGGTCGACCCTTCGCTGTCGATGTAGGTGAAGTTCGCCTGCAGCCCCAGACCGCCCAGCCAGCCCGGCAGGAAGTCGTAGAACTGCTGGTAACCGACCTCGAAGCCCTGGATCGTGCCTTCCTCGCCGTTGGTCGGGCCGCTGACCAGGAAGTCCCGGCCCTCGAAGGTGCGCGTGTGCGTCCCGGTGGTGAAGAAGTCCTCGATGTTCTTGCGGAAGGCGGTGACGTAGACCGAGTGGGTCGGGGACGGATACCACTCCAGCGCCACGTCGAACTGGTCGGCCCGCATCGGCTTCAGCTCCGGATTGCCGCGCGCGGCGCCGCCCCAGCCCTCGACCACCGTGCCCTGCGGGTTCACCGAGGCGGTGAGGTCCACGAACGGGAACATCTGGTTGAAGCTCGGACGGGCGATGGCCCTTGAGGCGGCGAAGCGGGCGATCAGCGAATCCGTCAGCTGGAACTTCAGGTTCAGGCTGGGCAGCACGTCGGTGTACGACTGCTCGCCCGAGACGTCGAAGGCGGCGCCCGTGCCGAACGCACGGTCGTCTGCGGGCAGACTCGGGTAGCTGCTCAGGTCCGGCAGGAAGCCCGAACCGCGAGCTGTGGTCTCGGTCCGCACCACCCGGACGCCGATATTGCCCTCGACCGGAACCGGGGTGTTCTCCCAACCAAATCTCGCGACCACGTAGCCGGCGAGGGTCTTCTCGGTCTGGGTGGAGAGACTCTCGGCATCAAAGCCGCGCGGGCTCCACTGGGCGTTGCCGCCGATATTCTCGATCAGGTCCGAGTTGCGCAGGAAGCCGCGCGCCAGCTCGATGTCTGGCATCACCACCGTAGGCGCCTGCACGTCTCCGCGGAAGAAGTTGTCGAAGCTGTAGAGCATCGCGTGCTCGGGCAGGACCGTGTCCATCCACAGGAAGGGCTCGTTCCACGGCGCGCTGAGCGCCTGCCAATTGTACTGGGTGTAGTTGTTGGTGACCTCCCGGTCGGTGGCCCGGGCCCCGAAGCGGATCGAGTTCAGGACGGGGTGGTCGATTTCCCACGCCACGTCGACGCGTCCGGCGATCTGCTCCGCCTCGTTGTCGTCGATGTGATCCATCGCCGCGTGCCAGAAGTAGTTGGCCGGATCGCTGGTGAAGGACTCCGGGCCGAGGCTGGCCACGGGCCGGCCGCCGCTGAGGTCGATCGTCACTTCGGGCACATAGGCCGAGCTGAAGATGGTGAAGTCCCAGCCGGCGCTCGTGGACTTGACGTACTGCAGGTCCGCGCTGACCGCCACGCGGTCGGAGGGATAGTAGCGGACGCCCACGGCCAGGTCGTTGCTGGACTCCTCGCGCTCCTGGTGGCGCGTGGCCATGCGGTACTGGGTGCCGAGCTCGCCCGCCACGGGCTGGCTGCCGCGCCAGTAGCTGATCTGACGCAGGGAGCCGGACTGGAAGTAGCCGTCGTCATCGAAGGTGAACTGTGTTCCCGAGGCCGGAATGACGAAGTTGTTGTTGGCGTCGACCTGCGGAATGGCCTCGTAGTTGTCCCAGCGGGTGTCGAAGTCCGAGCGCAGGTACTGGAGGAAGACCTCCGTCTGGTCGTTCGGCCGCCACTGCAGCGCCAGGGCGCCGCCCAGCCGTTCCCGTTCGGAGTCCAGCCGCCGCCACGACACGCCTTCGGGGACGTAGAGCGTCTGGTCGGCGGTCAGCCCCAGATAGGACTGGTCGATCCAGTCCTGGCCGCAGGCGTAGGGATCGCCATTTGGATTCTGCAGACCCGCGCACAGCGCATCGTCCCCCAGGCGACGGGCGCGATAGGGCGACACCTGGATCCCGTCCGACCGGCTGGCCAGTTCCGAATAGGCAAGATTGGCGAGCACGCCGATCTCGCCCGCGCCGGTGTCGAAGCGGTCGCTGAACAGGATCGATCCCTGCGGCTTCCACTGTTCCGCGTGGTCGGAATAGTTCGCGCTGAGCGAGCCGGCGATCAGACGGCCGTTCGACTCGAACGGCATGCGGGTGCGCAGGTTGACCGTGCCGCCCAGGCCGCCCTCGATCAGCTCGGCCGAGGGGTTCTTGTAGACGTCGACGCCCGCCATCAGCTCGGCGGGAACGTCCTCGAAGCCCAGTGCGCGTCCATCGAGGGCGCCCAGGGTGTCGCGGCCGTTCAGTTCCTGGCGCACCTGGGTCAGACCGCGGACCTGGACCCCGCTGCCTTCCGCCGAGAAGCGGTCCGGATCCTCACGCGCCTGAAGGCGATCGATGGTCACCCCCGGAATGCGCTGCACCGCTTCCGTGACGCTGCGGTCCGGCAGGGCCCCGATGTCCGAGGCGGTGATCGAGTCGACGATCTGGTCCGCGTTCTCCTTGATCGACTGCGCCGAGCGCAGGCTGCCGCGGATGCCGGTCACCACGACCTCCTCGACCTCGGCGGCCTCAGGATCCTGGGGCGTTGCCGGGGCCGACTGCGCCATGGCGGTGGCGGGCTGCAGGAGCATCCCCAGTGCGATCAACGACGTGCCGGCCAGGCAAAGGCTGGCGCGCCGCGCCGACGCGTCGCGATTCATCGTTATGGCGTTCATTGCCGTCCTCCCCAGGCGACTGTGTAGTTATTGGACAGCCTGACAGCGCTGTCATCAGGTGACGCTATCATGGCGCAAAATGAGCGTCAACGAACCGCGCTTCATCACACCCGACGGGCGAAGGTTCAGGGTTCGCTTGTCGCCGGCGAGCGACTGCCGCTCTTGGCGCAGAGACGTCCCCGCCTGCCTCTGGGGCTGAGGGATCTGTCCCGACGCGAGAGATGGCGAGTTGAGACAAGTTGCCGAAGGACTGGCCGCACCGCCACTCACCCCCGGAACAGTTTTCTGATCTGGCTCCGCCCCTGCATGGCCCGGAAGGCCGGGGCTGTTGGCCGCCGAGCTCCCGTACCGCCCGCTAGTGCGTCGCCCTCGGCGCCGCTGTTCGGCCGCCGCCGGCGGGCCCCCGACCAGACCCGGGATTATTTTTCGCCGAAGCCGAGCGCCCGCCTCTGCTCGGGCCAGCCGGTCGGGATGCGCTCTCGAGCAGTTGGTCTAGGGTGAACACCGGCGGCTGACTCCCTTCCGAGGACGCCTGCTGGATGTCCGGGGCGCGGAACACCAACGGCCAAAGCCTGCGCTCATAGCTGCTGGCCGGCGCCTTGCAGCCGACAT
>NZ_JAPSKZ010000341.1 GCF_031181185.1 Phenylobacterium sp.
CGTAGAAATACAGGTCCGCGGCGGCGGTGAAGCCGGCGAATGCAGTCGCAGCGAGGGCTGGCGAACGGACCATGGGCGTCATTGGGCGCACGGATCGTGCGCCGTCAAGCGGCTCAGGCGCTGAGCAGGACAAAGCGCGTGCGGTTGTCGGCTGAATCCTGGATGTCGTTGCGCAGAATCGACAGGTCGTAGACCTCGGCGGCGCGCATCGGGGCGACGGCGGCGCGGGTCGGATCGCCGGCCTCGGCCACGGCCCGGGCGGCGCCGGCGGTGTCGAAGGCCTCGACCGCCTCGATGCCGAGGGCGGCGAGGGCGCCGACACACTGGCCGAGCGCGGCGGGGTGGCTCTCGGCGGTGCGGACCCCGCCCAGACGCGCGCCGTGCGGGCCCATCAGGGCCAGTCGGATCGGCCGCCAGACCTCGGAGACGACGGTCAGGCCGGAGGTCTCGACGAGCGTGGCCGCCGGCTCGACGCGGCCGATGGTCGAGTTCTCGACCGGGATCAGGGCGCAGCCGACCTCGCCCGCCTTGAGGGCCGCGATGGCCGCCTCGAAGCTGTCACAGGCGACCGGCTCGTCCCAGGGGCGAAGGTCGATGACCGCCTCGTGGCTGAAGGCCCCCGGCGCGCCCTGGTAGGCGCAGCGTCCCGGCGGCGCGTCGCCCTCGGGGCGGCCGACGCCGTCCATCCTAGGCGGCCTCGGAGCGGGCCTGGCGCCCCACCTTGAGCCGCTCGGCGACGAGGAAGGCCAGCTCCAGCGCCTGGTCGGCGTTGAGGCGCGGGTCGCAGTGGGTGTGGTAGCGGCTGGACAGGTCGTCCTCGGTCAGGGCCTGGGCGCCGCCGAGGCATTCCGTGACGTTCTGGCCGGTCATTTCGAGGTGCACGCCGCCGGGATGGACGCCCTCGGCCTCGGCGACGTCGATGAAGCCCCGAACCTCGGAGAGGATGCGTTCGAAAGGCCGCGTCTTGTAGCCGTTGCCCGCCTTGAGGGTGTTGCCGTGCATCGGGTCGATCGACCAGATCACCCGCTTGCCGTGATCCTTCACCGCCCGCATCAGGCGCGGCAGGCGCTCGCCGACCTTGTCCGCGCCGAAGCGACCGATCAGGGTCAGGCGGCCGGGCGTGTTGTCCGGATTGAGCACGTCGATCAGCGGCAGCAGGTCGTCGGGGTCCATGGTCGGACCGCACTTGAGGCCGATTGGATTGCGGATGCCGCGAGCGAACTCGACATGGGCCCCGTCCAGCTGGCGGGTGCGCTCGCCGATCCACACCATGTGGGCCGAGGTGTCGAACCATTCGCCGGTGGCGCCGTCCAGCCGGGTCAGGGCGCTCTCAAGGTTGAGCAGCAGGGCCTCGTGCGAGGTGAAGACCTCCACCCGGCTCAGATCCGGATGGGTCTCGGGCGTGACCCCGACCGCCTCCATGAAGGCCAGGGCCTCGGTGATCTTGTCGGCCAGGTCGCGGTAGCGGGCGCCGTAGGCGCTGTCGGCCGCGAAGCCCATGGTCCAGCGATGGATGTTGTACAGGTCGGCGT
>NZ_JAPSKZ010000111.1 GCF_031181185.1 Phenylobacterium sp.
TGGGCGGCCGCAATGCGGAGGCCAGCCTCTACCGTCGGCTGCCGACAGGGGAGGCGATGCAAGCACTTGGCCTCGATCAGTGGGTCGATGCACCTACGGTCGCGATCGAAGCGCTTCCTGATCCTGTTCCGTCACCTCCCATTCCCTTGGCCGCGCTAACTGCATCGAGCCCAGGCCGGTTCGTGATTGAACAAGGCGTGCTCGTCTGGAGCCCGCCGCCGCCACTTCGAGATCGGGACGTCGTCCTCGTTGTGTTCGACGCGGAGCTCTCCGTTCTGGCGGAGATTTCTCACTCCGCTGCTGGCTCCGATCGGCGCCAATTCGTCTTGGCGCCCGGCGCCGCCGAGCAAGCGCGCTTCGCCGAGGTGCAATACGTCGACCGTAAGTCGAGCCTCGCCGGCATTGAGCACTCTGCGGCTCTTCGCCGAAACCGAAGGGAGCCACTCGGCGGCGCTGCGGCGCGGGCCGCCGACTGGTTCTCGAACACGGTCGATCTGAACCTGTTCGCGCTGGAAGCGCTCGATGCGCTGAGCCGGGCGGACATGGAGCCTGGCGCCGGCTCAGATCGCATTGCGCCGAGCCGCTCGCCTAGGGAAGCCGTCGCAAGCGAAAATGAGAACCGGCACCTGTCGTACGAAGACTTCATGCGAGAGCGGCCCCGCAATGATCCGCAAGGGGCGGCGCTCTCGGACAGCGCGATTGAGGGGCTTCACTGTGATCACGTCCGTCAGCTGCTGAACAGATTGTCGGAGTTCGATGACGGCACGGAAGGTGACTCCGCTGATCTCGATGAGGAGTCTCCAGAAGACCCCGAGCGGGCCCCGAACGCGAGGTCCGCGCAACCCGGCGAGCGGCGCGTTGACGCCGCAGAATTCGAGAAGGCGGTCCATGCCTATGCCCGGGCCTGCGCCTCGGACGGCGCTACCGGCCCCCTGGAGGTCTTGAGGCTCCGCCTCTGGCTCATGCTCTTGCTCTACAATGCGCGATGCGCGGCGCTTCCGCAGGGCCTTTCTCCTACACTGGACGATCAGGGCTGGACGCGCCTGGCCTTCCGCGTGCTGACGGCCTTCTTTGTCGGGCGTCAGGCGCCGATCAGCCGGCTGGTCGTTGATCGGGCCGCGGGCGGCATCCCCGCGGACTTTCTGGAAACCTGGGCGACGGTTCTGTGGGCGCTGGACGCGATCGAGCGCCACTGCCCTGACACGCCAGCTCGCGAAGGCTTCCTGACCTACATGGGGAAGCTCCGCCTCCAGATCGCCGCCGCCCTGAGGCTGGACGCGGCCGACCTTGAAGGTCCGGCTTTCCGCGACAAATGGATCGGCCTCGAACGTCAGCTTGGCGCACGACTGGGCTGAGGTTGTTCGTCAGCCGTAGTGATCAAACCCCGGCCTGACGACCAGGCAAGGAGCCGACAGAACCGCCAGGTCCGACGACCAGCCCGTGCGTAGCAAGCTCGCGCCCAGCAGGCTGAAGACCTCAGGTTCGTCGATGGCGGAGCGGTAGGGGCGGTCGCCAGAGAGAAGGGCGCGCATCTCGCGGGCGGCGATCAAGGCGTCATCGGCGTGGTCGACGCCTTTGGCGGCGGCGGTGACGAAGGCCTCGAAGAAGAGGGTGTCGCCGGGGCGCGTGGGCAAGGCGCTGATGTCGGTCGAGGCCGCCGCGTCGCTCAATCCCTTGCGCAGGCCGGCCAGGGTGTAGGCGACCACCGCCAGGGCCGCCGTAGTGACGGCGGCACCGGCGCCCGCGCTCCAGGGCCGGGAGCCCTCTCCGCGGCGGCCGCTCAGGATCTTCAGGGCCTCGGCGGGCGTCGGGATGAAAAGCGGGGCCTCGAAACCGATGGCCAGGGGCCAGCTTGCGCCAAGCGTGGTCATGGCGTCGATGAAGGCGTCGAGGTCCTTGCCGCGAATGGGCTCGGCGTTGGGCGTCAGGATGGCCCAGCCCAGCTTGCCGCCGTTGGGCGAGCCTACGTCAATCACGCCGATGGCGATGTCGGCGCGCCCGTGGCTCATGCGGCCGCCTTGCGCCGTCCCCGGCTCGTCTTCGGCGCGACGGCGCGTTCGGCGCGGATGCGCTCCAGCAGCACGCTGGCGGGCTCGTCGGCGGGGTCCTGCGGGACCAGTTCGCCGCGGAAGGCCTTGGCGAGGATCGCCTGATCCAGCCGGTCGAGCAGGCGGCGGGCGGCCTCGGCTTCGGCGGTCAGGCGGTCGATTTCGGTGAGACCGGCCCTCACCCGCCGTATGATCTCCTGCTGCTCGGCCAACGGCGGAAGGCAGATATGCAGGGCCCGTATCTCCGGGAAGTAGATCGTTGTGTGGGTCGAACCCTCGCCGAACGCCCGGATATCGTCGCCCTCAGCCATCAGGGCGTACATCAGAAACTCGGGTT
Organism: Phenylobacterium sp.; assembly: GCF_031181185.1. Lineage (GTDB taxonomy): Bacteria > Pseudomonadota > Alphaproteobacteria > Caulobacterales > Caulobacteraceae > Phenylobacterium. The sequence continues at coordinate 2,386 of NZ_JAPSKZ010000111.1, forward strand.
CCAGCGCCTCGCTACAGGTCCAAGTCGCGAAATCCTGACTGGTCGCCATTGGCCTCGCCATGATCGTAACGTAGCCTACCGAGGCGGTGCGAGAGAGGCAGACCGTGCGGGCCGGAAGCACGCGCGCAGACGAGTTCGCGAGGCCCTCCTCAGTGATGGTCTGAAGCGTGCGCTCGATCGTTCTACCGTGGTGAGCGCCAGCATCCCGGATGCCGATCCACGGAACCTCACCGCCCCAGTAGCTGTCGACGCTCCGACTGGGTGTGTGTCCGGTCTCCTGCCGCGCGATGCGAAGCAGCGGCGTCCAGGCCCATCCGTCCGGGGCTGACGTTCCCGGATCATTCACCGAGAGGGCCGCTTGGCCCGGCACAATCCCGGTGGTTGCCTCACGTCCACCTCGACCCTGCTGTGGAGCTGGCGTCCGCTCCACGAGAGCTGAAGCGGGTTCAAGCTCGGCCTGTTCTCGCCATGACTCAGTCAGCCCGCCGCGCATGGCGGTCCGGAGCAGGGCCAGCTTGTAGCGGGCGGCGAGGGCGGGGATGCGGTCGAGGTCGGCGCGGGCGCGGGCCGTGCGGGCGGTCAGAGCGTCGAGCTTCGCCACGATCCGCCTCTGTTCGGCGACGGGCGGCAGTCTAATAAGGATCTCACGTAGCGCGCCGATGTTCAAACTGTCGCGCGTTGATCCACCAGTTTCCTTGCCCATTGCCTCCTGCATTTGCGGGGTTCGCAGGGCCGCCCAGAGCCACCGAGACAACTCCGGCAACGCTGGACGTATGCGCGCGATCGTCCTCGAAATGTTGGCCGCTGGCAGGTTGTCTGGAACTATCGCGACCCGCCCAATCGTCCCCTGTATCGAAAGCAGGACGTCACCCCGCCGGATGCGGCTCCTCGAGAACTCTTCATCCAAGCTCCTGGAAATAAGCATGAGATGCGCCTGACTGAGGATGTCGTGTCGGATGTCCGTAACGCGCACCATCGGCACGCTGGCACCATCGCGATCGCCGGGCTTCAGCACGCCATAGCAAATTGGCGCCTTGGGGTCGGTAAGGTCGTCGATTGACGCGATGGCCCACCCCTTCGGCAGCCCGCTCACGCCCCCACCTCCGCCGGCGCGGCCTCCTCGCCGGCCAGCTCCGCGCCGACCGTCTCCACCTCGGCCAGGGCCGCGCGCAGGTGGCCCAGGATGGCCGCCGCGATGTCCTCGGGATCGCTCAGGTCGTCTTCGGCCGCGTCGGAGTCGTCGCGCAGCCAGGCGAGGTCGAGGTTGTCGTTGCGAGCGGCGACCTCCTCGCGAGTGAAGCGGCGGAAGCGGCCCTCGGGGCCTTCGTCCGTCCGCGCCGCGCCGCCGTTCGGATCGTCGCCATAGGCGGCCTCGAAGGCCGCGAAGTCGGCCAGCGTCAGCGGCCGGGTCTTGCCGAAGGCCGGCATATTGGCGCGCAGGTCATAGACCCAGACGGCCTTTGTGTTGGCCCGCTCGGTCTCGCCCCGTCGCAGGAACAGGACGTTGGTCTTTACCCCCTGGGCGTAGAAGATGCCGGTCGGCAGCCGCAGGATGGTGTGCAGGTCGGCCAGCTCCATCAGCCACCGGCGCAGGCGGCGGCCGGTGTTGTCCTCGAACAGCACATTATCCGGCACGACCACCGCGGCGCGGCCGCCGGGCTTCAGCGCCCGCGCTACATGCTCGACGAAGGCCAGCTGCTTGTTGGAGGTGTCGGCGGTGACCGAGAAGTCAGACCGACTGGGCCGCCCGCCGCCCTTCTTGGTGCCGAAAGGCGGATTGGTGAGGATCAGGTCGGCCTTGCCCAGCGCCTCGCCGTCCGGCGACAGGCTGTCGCCCTGAGTGATCGGTCCATCGACGCCGTGCAGCATCAAGTTCATCAGCGCCAGACGATGGGTGTCGGGCACTAGCTCGATGCCAGTCAGGGCGTTGTTGCGCTGGAAGAAGACCTGCGCCTGCGGCAGCCCGTAGAGGTCGTCGGTGGCGTCCTTGATATAGCGGTCCGCGGCGACCAGGAAGCCGGCGGTGCCCGCCGCCGGGTCCTGGATCACCTCTCCCGCCTGCGGCTTCATCAGCCGCACGATGCAGTCGATGAGGGGACGCGGCGTAAAGTACTGGCCGGCGCCGGACTTCTTCTCCGACGCGTTCTTCTCCAGCAAGCCTTCATACAGTTCGCCGAGCCCTTCCTCGCGGGCCGAGAACCAGTCCAGGCCGTCGATGGCAGTCGTCAGAGTCTTGAGGTTGGCCGGCTTGCGCAGCCGGGTCTGGGCGTCGGTGAAGATCTGGGCGACGACCGGGTCCGCCGCCTTGCCGAGCTCCAGCAGGGCGCGCTTGTAGTGATCCAGCTGCTCGACGCCTTCGCGCGAGGCGATGGTCTTCCAGCGGTACTCCGCGGGCAAGCGGTCCTCGCGCTGGGTCTCTTCCAGCATCTTGAGGAACAGCAGGAAGGTCAGCTCGGTGACGTACTCGCCATAACCGACGCCGTCGTCGCGCAGGACGTGGCACAGGTTCCACAGCCGGCCGACGATGTCCTGGGTCGTCACCCTGCCGCGCGTCAGCTCGCCGTTCGCCATACTTCCTCACTCAGGTCCGCTAGGACCGACTCCAGCTTGCCGTCGAACCGCTTGTTCAGGACGCGGAATCCCCCGTCGGCCCGGAACGGCTCCTCATCCAATGAATCGCGGTCGACTACGACTTCTTTCTCTAGCTGCTCGCCGATGCGGCGCAGCCAGCGGATCTGGATGGGCGTCCATTCGCCTTTCCGGATCACCGCGTCCACCGCCCGTTTCACCCGGTCGGCGTAGGGTACCAGAGGATCGCCGAGCGCCGCCTGCCGGACATAGCCCATGATCGAGGCAGCGATGTCCTCATTGCGCGCGTCCGCCCAGGCCTTGCGGATTTTGGCGTCCGTGAACCCCTGGGCATCCAGCTGCAGGCGCAGCTCCCGCAGCTCGGCGCGGGTCAGCTCCCGCGGCCGCTGCACCACCGTGGTCAGGGCGGCGATTTGGTTCAAATTGCCCTTCACGAAGGCGGCGAACGCGTCGAGGTAGCCCTCGGGCTTATCCGCGGCGCCGTAGCCGTAGCTGACCTCGACCACCTCGTCCGCGTGCTGCGAGATCGGAGCCATGACCGGCATGCCGCCGTCGGTCATCCAGTCCAGCGCCGGCCCAAGCCCCGGCCGGCTCTTCACCCAGGCCGCCAGTTCGTCGGCCGACCCCTTGCGGAAGCGGTCGAGGGTCTCCTCCGGCGTCTCGCCGCTGGCCAGCTGAGCCTTCGCCCGCGCTTCCTCGGACAGCCGCTTCAGCCGGCGGCTCAGCTTGACGATGATCTGGTCGCGCACCGCCGCGCGATGCTCGGCATCGTCGATCGCCGCCAACTCTTCGAGGAGCTGGGTCAGGGTGATGTTCGGGTCGGAGGCGACCGGCTTCATCTCGGTCAGGTTCTGGAGCCGGCTGTAGAGATCGACCGCATCGAAGATGCGGAAGGTCTCCTTGCCGATCTCCGGACACAGACGTGTCGCCCGACCCAGCATCTGCTCGTAGAGGATGCGGCTGTTCACCCGGCGCAGGAACACGAGGTTGGTGATGCGCGGCACGTCCACGCCGGTGGTCAGCAGGTCGACGGTGACGGCGATCTTCGGCAGGGCGTCGTTGCGGTAGCTGAGGATCAGCTTGCCGACCTTGTCGACGCTGCCGGTGATCTTGCGGATGGCGGCGTCCTCGATCTCGCCATAGGCCTCGCGGAAGGCGTCGCGCAGCACCTTCACCACGATGTCCGCATGGGCGTCCGAGGCCGCGAACACCAAGGTCTTATCGGGCTCCGACAGGTCGATGTGCTTGGTCAGCTCCTCGGCGACGGCGCGGTTGAACGGCTCGGTGATGACCGTCCGGTTGAAGGCTTCGACATCGAAGTCGAGCTGGTCGGGCAGCTTGAACAGTTCGGTCTGGCCGGTGGGCGCGTGGATGAACTGCACCTCCTCCTCGGCCATGAAGTGAATGCCCTGCTCGGCGAGGGCGGTGGTGATCCGCAGTGGCGGCTCGTGATCGATCAGGTAGCCGTCGACCACGGCCTCTCGATACGAGTAGCTGAACACAGGCGCACCGAAGATCTCGACGGTGTGGAGCGCGGGCGTGGCAGTCAGGCCGATCTTCACCGCGTCGAAATGGTCGAGCACGCGGCGGTACTTGGAGACGTAGTCGTCCTGGCTGCGGAAGCTGAGCTCCGCGTCCGACATCTCGCGGTCCAGCAGATAGCCGCGGTGGCACTCGTCGACGATGATCAGATCGTACTGGTCGACCGGCGGCGCCTCGCCCGGCGTGTCGGCGAACAGCACCCGCTTCACCAGCCCCTGGATGGTGCAGATGTGGACCCGCGTCTCCGGGTCAGGTGTGACGTCGCCGAGGCCCTTGAGTCCGAATATCTCGGCGAAGCCCTTGCCGCTCACGACCTTGGTGGTGGTGAACTCCTTCTCGGTCTGCTCGCCCAGGGCGCTGCGATCGACGACGAAGCAGACCCGGCGGAAGCGCTTGGCTGCGATCAGCCGGTACAGCATGACGATGGCCAGCTTGGTCTTGCCGGTCCCGGTCGCCATGCCAACCAGCATGTGGGTGCGGTCCTCGGCGAGGCCCTTCTCCACCGCCTCGACGGCCTTCTTCTGGTACGGCCGCAGCGGGAAGCCGAAGTCGAAGCCCTGCGTCGCCAGCGCCGCCTCCGCCGCGTCCCGGTCCACCTCCAGCCGCTCGAGCAGACCCGCTGGCGAGGGCCAGCCCGTCAGGGCCTTGCCGGGATTGGTCGCGCGCCGGAGGTCCCGCCGCCAGATGCCCGACGCGGTTTCGAGCTGGCGCAGGTACGGCCGGCCGTTGGTCGAGAAGGCGAACGGCACGAGGAAGTCTCTCCACGGCGCGCCCTCGGCAAGATGAGACTCCACGCCCTTGATGCCTTTGGCGTAGCGCTCGGCCTGATCGAGAGAGGCCATGACGTTCTTGTTTTTGCGCTTCGCCTCGATGACGCCGACGAGGGTCGTGCCCGAGAACAGGGCATAGTCGGCTGGCCCGGTCGCTGTCGGCCACTCCGCAATGGCGAGGTTCTGACCTTTCGTCGGCCGGGTGCCGGCGGAATACCGCACGGTCTGGGTGTCAGCTTCCCAGCCGGCGTCCCGCAATTGCTGATCGATGATGGTGCGCGTGGCCGCCTCGTCGAGCGTGATGTCCTTGGCCGCCGCCTGGGCCATCTCGACGAAGGCTTCCGCCTCGGCCGGCTGCGCTTCGGCCGCGGCCTGGAGCGAGGCCAGCTGATGGGCGAGGTCCTTCAGCTGGGCGTCCGTTTCCGAAGCGAGCTGTGCCCATTCCTCCTTTTCTTCCGCCTCCCGTCGCGCCCGCTCCTCCGCGCTCAGCTTCGCTTCCGCGGCCCGCTCGGCTTCCGCGCGATGGCGCTCGGCCTCCGTCTGGGAGGCGGCGAGCTCCTCGCGGAGACGCGCGAGTTCCTCCTGAAGCGGTCCAGTCGGATCCGCCGGGGGCGGAGGCGGGGTGAACGGCCCTGGATTGAACCCGCGGTCGCCGCTGCGCGAGACGTGGAACCATACGCCCAGCTGCCGGCCGACCTTGAGCGCCGTCAGCGCCTCGGCGTGAGTGCCCTGGTATTCATGGGCCGCTCGATTACCCACGACGCGCAACTGCTGAAACAGGTCTCCGGCCTCTCGCGGCAGAACCCGCTCCAACTGGAGCCGCCGCAGTCTGTCGGCGAAGGTCTCGCCCGGCTGGTCCAGCAACCCGGCCCGCGCGGCTATAAGTCCGCAGAGCACCTCGGCGAACTGGCGCATCTTGACCAGCGACGTCGCCGGGTCTTCGGTGAAGTAACGCTCCGCCAGGCCGGCGAGCTGAACCAGCCGCCGGTCGTGTCGCGCCAGAAACTCGAAGTTCGTTGACCGCAACCGCCCCGTCCTCAGCGCCACTCTCGCAAGACGTGCGCAGGAAGGGAAGGTGGAGCGTCCGATGGCAAGTCGGACCGGGATCTGGTCCTGAGGTGCGGGAACGACCCCCCTCCTAAAATTCGACACCCGGCAAAAGTGGCCCCGGCACCGGTTCCAGCGGCGACGTCTTCCGACTTTTCCGCCCCTATCGGCAGTCCGGCGGCGCCTGCATTCGGATCCATTGTTGGAGTCGACGACTCCCCCCGATCTCACCCCGGCGACTCCGCGTCCTCAGGTGTGGCCGTGCCGCGCCGTGGTTGAGGCTCGTCCCGCTATGATGGGGGAACCAGGCGAGGGCGGCATCGTCATCGGCAGGCGCCATTGAGGGACACACCTCGCCGTCGGAATGCACCGGCCTATGGCTTAGATGTATATGTGGCCCCTAAGGTAGGCCCGTGAATGGGCCTGAAGGGACGATTTTGGTCCCTCATTTAAGCCAGTGTGACCCCCATCGACATCGCGCTGGCCTGTTTGAGGGGCCAGTTTTGGGCCTGAAGTGGGCCCGTGTTCCGCAATTGATTGGCTCGATTCGGGGGCCACTGGACGCCACTTCAGGAATGCCTTGGAAGGGGCCGCTCCGGTTACGTCGCATCGATAGATGGTCAATCGATACTCGCTGGCGTGCCGAACCTTGCGACTGAACCCGCCGGGCGTGACGAGTTCGATCAAGCCACGTTCCTCGAGAATGCGTTTCGCCTTGGCGGCGGTCGCTCGGTTCATGTTGCAGCCATCGGCGATGCCGCGGTCGGGGCCGCGCAGGGTCCCGTTGTTCGCACCGTCATACTGTTGCGCTAGGAAAACATAGACGGCGCGCGCGGCCGGCGAGAGGCTCTGCCATGCGAGAGTATTCAGCATGAAATGGTGGAGAGCGACAAAACGTCCGCCCCCTTTCGACCGGCCCTTCTTGTTGTGGCGAGCCATGCATCACCCCTGTGGGCTCTTCGAGATCAGGGCATAGCGGTGGATGTGTCCGCGACCGTGCACCTGAGGTCGACTGATCCAGAGATGGCCACCGCGCTCAAGCGCCAGGAGACCACGGCGCACCCACACGGCGGACTCGCCATTCTGGCCTCGCTGACCAGCGACAGTGCCGATGGCTTGCAAGGTGGTCCTTGCTTGGTCGCCGTCCTCGCGTAGGAGTGTCGATACTGCCCACGCCGCCCGGAAGGCGGCATTGCCTTGGGCTGGATCAGCAGAGACCTGACGCAACCACGCGTCCTGTCCGCGCCAAGACGGGCTGGCGATCTCCGAGCGCGGCGGGTTATGATCGAGAGGTTCAGCGCTCACGTGAACATCTCCATCGCCCCCGTTCGCCTTTGCCGAGGCGACGGGGGTTTTCAGTTTGTGGATCACGACGCCGCAACCCCGTCATCTGCTTTCCGGGGTGGGGCGGGAGGATTGTCGCGCTGAGCCTCGATCCAGGCATCAATGTCGGATTCGACCCAAGCGATGCGGTTGTAGCCTAGCGTGACAGGCTTCGGGAACGAGCCCTCTCGCACCCGGCGCCAGATGCTGGCGCGAGAAAGCGCGGCGCGGTCGTAGACTTCTGCAGCACGGATAAGGCGCGGCGGTTTGGGAGTTCCTCGATCTTCCATACTCGGCTCCATCAAATGAGCGGCGCGGTGCGCCGAGGAGTCGCAAGAAGCTTCAGGATTGGATCGGCTTTCCAGTGCAGGAAGGTGGCTACTTTTTTCCGTCATGGCGCTCGGCAGCCTCATAAAGCCCGCGCACCAAGCCTTTCAGCTCCGCCTCTGACATGAGGGGGTACATTTCTCTGAGCGTCGCAAGTGCGGCCGCTTGCCGCTTCAGGCCCCTGGCTTTGTGCAGCTTGTAGCGTGCAAAGTGGGCGCGGCTATAGAGTTCTGGCCTTCCCGGCAGCGGAGCATAGAAGCCATCCAATTCGTGGATATAGACACCTAGGTCGATGGCTGAGAGCAAGTAGTGCTCGGTGCTCCATCCGCTGAATTTGTCAGCGGTGCCTAGGCGAATGTTCTCCACGCGATCGAGCAACATCTTTGCCCGTTCTCGCTTCCATTCGTGAGGGTTGGTCCGGTCCGAGAGAACGTCATGGGCGTGCGCCTCCGCGCTATCCAGCGCGCGCGCTAGCCGTTCGGAGGCGTGTTCATCAGAGAACCAGTCCGCAGTATCTTTAAGGACCTGGATGGTACCTTCTCGGTCTGTGGTCGGAACCTGCGGTCGGGGAGCGCCTCGACCCCTTCTAACGCCCATTGTCATCGCCGCCGCCGCATCGGGATGACCTCCGCGTCCCGAGGATTCCTGCCCTCGCTCAGCGCTATGACGTGCTCGCCCCAGGCGTCGAGGGCGGAGCGCTGCTGAGGAGCATAGTCGAAGCGGTTGTAAACGCTGGTGATGGCGGCGGCGCCGTCGCTGGCTGCGTGGCCCAGAAGTAGCGAAACGATGAAGCCGGGCGTCTGGTACACCGCGGCGAGGGTGGTCGCACCGCTGCGCCGGAAGTCGTGAGGGCTGCCGTGCGGGACATTCTGACGGCGGCAGATGCGGGTGAGCGCAAGCGTCATCGCGTCAGGCGGCAGCGGGCGGTCGGCATCCTCCGGCGCTGGGAACACGAAGGGCGAGTCCTGCAGTGTCCGCACCTCCTTCAGCACCGCCAGGGCGGGCTTCGAGAGCGGGACCACATGCGGACGACGCGCTTTCGCCCGGTCTGCGGGTATGGTCCAGAGGCGGGCAGCCTCATCGACCTCTGACCACTTGGCGCCAGCGACCTCCCCGCGGCGGCAAAGCGTGAGGAGCGCGAAGCGCAGGGCCAAGGCCGTGCTGGGCTCCAGTCGAGCTCCCTTATCGGCCCTCTCCTGGCCCTTCGCGCGAGGCTTCGATGCAACGACGAGCGCGCGCCAGATCTTCGCGACGCCTTCGTCACTGAACATGCGCTCGCGAGTGGGCGGCTCGAGCGGGCGCGTGAGGCCCGTCGCCGGATTCACCTCGAGCCGCTCTTCGTAAACGGCGAAGGCCAGTACGGCCCGCAAGCTTCCGCCGATCGACGCGACAGAGGCCGGCGACATCTCGGTCGAAGCGAGTTCACGCATGAAGGCTTTAATGTCGCCGCGTGTGAGGTCGGTGAACTTGCGAGCGCCCAGCTTCGGCCGAACGTGCAGACGCCAGCGGCTCTCTTCGACGGCGAGCACCTTTGCCGTTTTTGGCCGACCTCGGCCTCCGTGCAGGCCCTTGGCCGCGGCAGTCTGGTAGGCGGTGAAAAGCTCGTCGAGCGTTTCCCCTGTGCGTGCAGCGGCTTTCGCCGCGGCGCGCTCCTCGGCTGGATCCGCACCGCCGACGACTGCGACGCGAAGGGCCGCGGCCTGGTCTCGGGCATCGGCGAGCTTCAGGCCAGGATACGCGCCCAGCGGGAGGCGCCGGCGCGCGCCGGCCAGGCTCACATAGCGAAACTCGAACGATTTCGTGCCGGTGGGAAAGACCCGTATCGCGAGACCGCGCGCGCCGTCGATCGACACCTCATATGGCTTCTCGGCCGGACGAAGGGCCGCGACCTGCCGATCCGTTGAGATAGCCTTCGCTGCCGCCATCGGGACGCCTCTCTGCCCCACCGCCATCTAGTGGGGCAGTAGTGGGGCAGTGGCGACGTAACTCGGAGAAACATCCCGCAGCAACTTGATACGCACATCGGGCGAAAAATCAGATGGTTAAGAGCAGCGTGAGATTTTCAGCAACAGCCGGAAATCACGCCATTTCCCACTCCGAAGGCAAAGGTCACACGTTCGAATCGTGTCGGGTGCGCCACTTCTCCCTGTTCTGAACCTCGCCCCCGGGGGCTCTTGCCAAGCGCGCAATGCG
>NZ_JAPSKZ010000342.1 GCF_031181185.1 Phenylobacterium sp.
TCAGCGACGCCGGCCGCACGTTGGTCAGGAAGACGTCCGCCTGTCCCGCCAGGCGGGCCAGGGCCTCGCGGCCCTCCGGCTTGGTGATGTCGAGGACCATGCCGCGCTTGCCGCGGTTGTCCACGTCGAAGGTGGGATTCGCGCCCAGGTCCGTTTTCAGGTCGCCGAAGATGTGGCGCATGGCGTCGCCCTCGGGGCGTTCCACCTTGATCACGTCCGCGCCCCAGTCGCCCAGGATCGCCGCGGCGCCTGGCCCGGCGATGTAGGCGGTGAAGTCGACGACCTTCAGGCCCTTCAGCAGCACGCGTCCCTCCCGGTGTTTTCCGGGAGTTTAAACAGGCGTTGGGACGCTTGTCAGGCTACCGCACGGTCATTGGCGGGCGTCCGGGCCGACAGCGCCTCGGCGATGGCCCGGGCGGCGGCGGGGGCGGCGACCGGTTTGCGCAGGAGGGCGTCGGCGCCCGCGCCTCGGCGGGCGGCGCCTTCGGCCGGGTCGGCGATCAGGGCGACCAGCGGCGTGCGCGCGGCCTCCCCGGCCAGGTCCCGCAGGGCGGCGATGGTGGCGGGGTCGTCGACGAACACCAGGTCCAGGTCGCAGACGCGGGCCAGCTCGACGGCGCGACGCCCGTCGGCCGCCTGCACCACCTGATGGCCCAGCTGTTCCAGGGTGGCGCGCAGCATGGCCGACGTCAGGGCCTCGTCGCAGGCGATGAGCGCGCGCAGGCGGCGGGGCTCGGCCTCGGAAAGCGGCGCGACCTCGGCTGCGGGCGGCCGGGCGCTGTGGTCGTAGGGGAGTTCCAGGGTGAAGCAGCTCCCGACGCCGGCGGCGCTCTGCGCCTTCACGTCGCCCCCCATCAGACGGGCGAGCTGCACCGCCAGCGGCAGGCCGAGCCCCGCTCCGGGGGCGCCGGCGCTGGTGCGGGCTACGCGCCGGAAGGGCTGCAGCGCGACCGAGAGCTCCTCGTCGGACAGGCCAGGGCCCGTGTCGGCGACGGCGGCCAGGATCCGGTCGCCCGTGAGGCTAAGGCGCGCCTCGACGCGGCCTCGGACCGTGAACTTCACGGCGTTGCCGATCAGGGCCGACAGCACCTGCCGGGCGCGCGCCGGGTCGGCGATGGCCGCGCCGTGCTCCGCCGCGGCCAGTTCGGCGTCGACGTGGAGCGCGATCTCCAGGCCCTTGGCCGCGGCGGCGGCACGGTGCTGCAGGACGAGGTCGCGGGCGATGGCGGTCAGGTCGACGGGCCGGGGCTCGACCGACAGGGCGCCGGCCTCGGCGCTTTCGGCGTCGACAGTGGTCTCCAGCACCGACAGCAGCTCCTCGACCGCCTCGCGCGCGGCGGTCAGCTGCTGGCGCGACGGCGCGGCGCGGGCGCCGGGACCCGCCGCGGACGCCAGCATGTGGGCCACGCCGGTCAGGCCATTGCGGATCTCGTCCGAGAGAGTGGAGACCAGGTCCGACTTCGAGCGCGCGAGCCGCCGGGCGGCCTCCGCCTGCTCGGCGGC
>NZ_JAPSKZ010000343.1:0-1195 GCF_031181185.1 Phenylobacterium sp.
TCCCGCCGTGCGGGACGCCGGACCGGGCGCGCCAGTGCGCGCGCAGGCCGGCGAGGCCCGTGCCGTTGCCGATCAGGATCAGCGGCGTGTCCGCCGGAGGGCTGTGGAAGCTGCGGTTGGTCCTGAGCCGCATGTCCACGGGATCGCCGGGCCGGAGCCCGCGGATCAGCCAGCCGGAGGCGAGGCCGGGCGAGCCGTCGTCGCGGACGGCGAGGCGGACGATCAGCTCGACCACCTCGTCGGAGGGCAGGGAGGCGACGGAGTATTCGCGGCTGGCCGGGGCGGCGCCCTCGACGGCGGGCAGGCCGATCTCGGCGATGTCGCCGGCAACCCAGTCGGGCGTGTGGCCGACCGGTTCGAACGCCAGCCGCCAGGCCTCGCCGCCGGGGCTGCCGGGATTGAGATGGACGCGCGAGACCAGTCTCCAGCGGTCGTAGGCCGGCGGGGTCCAGTCGGCCTCGACCGGGCGGCCGGTGATCGCGCCCAGCTGGTGCTGCCAGTGGCGGACGGCGCCGGCGTCGCCGTCATCGACCTCGACCCGGTCGAACAGGGGCGTCGCCCCCGAGCGCTGCAGCCAGCTGTCGAGCGCGCGGCCGAAGCCGCAGAAGCCGGCGTAGGAGCGGTCGCCGAGGGCGAGCAGGCCGTAGGACAGTCCGGAGAGGTCGGCGGGCGCGGTCATGTGCCGCCGCGCGAACCGGGACATGGCGTCGGGGGCGTCGCCCTCTCCGGTGGTCGAGGCGATGAACAGGACGCGTCCGGCCGCCTTCAGCTGCCCGGGCTCGAGGCCGCCGAGCAGGGCGACGCGCGCCGGCGCCCCGGCGGCCGACAGGCCGGCCGCGGTCATCCAGGCCAGCTCCTCGGCCTGGCCGGTCTGGCTGGCGAAGGCGACCAGCAGGGCGTCGTCGCCCCCGCCGGAGGCGAGGGCGGCGGTGCGGTCGGCGGCGGCCCGGCGGGCGCGGCGGCGGCGCCAGGCGACCAGGGCGACAAGGCCGAGCCACAGGGCGACGGCGGCGAGGGCCCACAGCCAGCGGGACGGATCGACGGTCACGCGCCCTCGTTCAGCATGGCGGCGAAGGCGGGCGTGACGGTCTCGGCCAGGGCGCCGTCGGGGCCGCGCACGACGAAGGCGGCGGCGATGTCCAGGGCCCCGGCGAAGGCTGGCCCGTCGACCGGCCCCATGACGGTCAGGGCCGTG
>NZ_JAPSKZ010000343.1:1205-1502 GCF_031181185.1 Phenylobacterium sp.
CGTCGGCGCGCAGGGCGGTGTCGGCGAGGACCGTGACCGAGGCCACGCCGTTGTCGACCGGCCGGCCGATGCGGCCGTCGAGGGTGTGGGGATAGCGCCGGCCGTCGTGGTCGAAGCCGCGGACCCAGTCGCCCGAGGTGGCGACGGCGAGATCGAACAGGGCCGCGAGGGTGCGGGGGCCGGGGGCGGCGGGCGCCTGCTGCAGCTCGACCCACCAGGGATGGCCGTCCGGCTTGACGCCGCGGCCGCGCAGCTCGCCGCCGATCTCGACCAGGTGGTGGGTCGCGCCGAGCTCGG
>NZ_JAPSKZ010000112.1 GCF_031181185.1 Phenylobacterium sp.
CTCGGATGGCCTCGAGATAGGCCATCTGGGCCTGCGGATCGCTGTCGGCCAGCCGATGCAGGGCCACCTGTACGCCGACGCCCGGCAGCACATGGCCGAGGCGGCCGCTGAGTTCGGCGCGGCGCAGGATGCCCGCCTCGTAGGCGCGCGCCAGGTCGGCCACGGACTGGTCGCCCACCTGATGGAAGGCGAAGTACCATTTCCAGTGGAAAGGCGCAGTTACAGGCGGCGTGGAGGCCCACTCCGGGTGGGTCCGGAAGAAGGCGTCCATAGTCTCGGCCTTGGGAATGTCCCAGGCGCGGTGGACGGCGGTGCGCTGGAGCAGGCTGAGCTCCATGCCCTGGCGCAGCGGGACCGCCGCGTTGATGGCGACATGTCCGACCGCCGGCGCGATCAAGGTGAGCACCAGCCATGCCGCCGCCAGCGTCATGGCGTTGGCGAGCGAGCTTCGCGCCGCCCGCGCGACCACCAAGCAGACCACCGTCCAGAAGGCCAGATAGACGGCGATCAGCCCGAGCACGGTTGCGGTCTTCCACCCCGCCGTCCCGGCCAGCAGCGCGCCGGCTAGGAACGGGACGGCGAGCGCCCCGAACAGGGCCAGTTCGCGTACCGCGATGCGCGTGGCCCACAGCTTGCGCGCCGATCCCGCCGACGTCTCCAAAGACCTCAAGCGGCCCGCTTCGCGCTCCCCCGACCGCAGGTCGTGGAAGAGCAGGATCACGAACAGGGGCACGAGGTAGACCAGCACGAAGGCGAAGTCGAACCGACCCGGCAGGGCGGCCTCGGGATTGCCGATCTCGCCCTCGTAGAGCTGCGCCTCGAGCCCGAGCGCCCGCACGCGGAGCACATAGGGGGCGACGTCACGCGCGCCCAGCGCCGCGAAGGCGAGATCCGAGGGCGCGTCCCAGGTGGCGTGGAAGGTGTAGTAGGCGGCGTTGCCGGGATCCTTGTCGCGCGACACCCAGTCGGCGATGGCCTCCACGTCTTGGGCCTGCTGCGGTCCGATGCGGGCGATTACCGCCTGCTGGCGCGCCACCTCGGCGAGCCCGGCGCCGACGCTCGCGGCGGCCAGCAGGAACAGCCCCGCGATCGTCAGGACAGCCGAACGCAGGCTGAAGAACAGTCGCGCTTCACGAAGGAAATCGGTCATGCGGCGCTCCGGAGGCGGCGGGCGGCGTGGCCGGCCAGGAGGCCGGCGGCGGCGAACCAGAGGAGGAGGACGATCAGCGCGGGCAGGGCGCCGCGGATCACCTCGCCTGGGGTCGGGCGGGCGGGGTTGAACCGAGGCATGTCGCGCCAGTGATCGGCGGACACGCGGCTGCGCGCTTCGGCGGCGGCGTCGCTGCCCTTCGCGGCGTCGTCCTCCGCGTCCACGGCGGTGGCCTGGAGCCAGTTGAGCCGCTGGATCAGCTCATAGCGGTAGGCCTCGGCCTGCTGGAGGAAGCGCCGATAGCCGCCGAGGTCGGTCTCGGCCGCGGCCATGGAGAGGCGACGGATGGCGATCGTTGGACTGAGGACCGCCAAGGCGTCCATGATCCGGCTCTGGTCGGCCATGGCGGCAAAGGCCTGATCGGCGTAGCGGTTGAAGAGGCTGGACGTCAGCTTCTCGCCCTCCATGCCCAGGAGGCCGCGATAGTTCACCGGCAGGTCCTCCACGCGCGTGACGCCGTACTGCCGGAGCGTCTTCTGCTTGAAGGCGGCGAAGTACGGATCGTCGGGATCGTGGCTGTCGCCCATCGATCGCAGGTCGCGGGCGATGGCGATGTCGGTCTCGATCCGGGTGGGCAGCGGCCGTGCGCCGGCGGCCAGTTCCGGTGCGATCCGCGGCACAAGGATCACCGCGAAGGCCCAGGCGCCCACCAGCGTCATCAGCGACGTGCGGCTGCGGCCGGCCAGGGCCGAGACCGCGACGATCAGCACGATCCAGAAGCCGAGGTAGACGCCGTAGCCGCCGGCCGCCAGCAGCACGGCCGAGGGCCGCGCCGGGCCGGTCATCGCAAGCCACACGAGCAGCAGGATGGCCGGCGCCGCGATCGCCAGGGTGGCGAGGCCCAGGGCCAGCGCCTTGCCAGCCAGGATGCTGCGGCCCGGCACCCCGGCCAGCACCGCTTGGCGCAGCGTGCCGCGCTCGCGCTCGCCGGCGATCGCGGCGGCGCCGATGAACACCAGCAGCAGCGGGACGATCACCTGCAGCACCAGGGCCGGCGAGAGCTGGCCGAAGCGGACCAGCAGCGAGGACTGCCGCGCGTCGCCGAAGTTCGCGCTGTTCTGCCGGTGGCCTTCCAGGAAGATCATGTTGCCGGTGAAGGCCTCGACGCCCGGGTCGAGCGCCGCCAGGCCGCTGGCCGGCCGGATGGCGAAGTGACCGTAGTGCACCACCCGGTGCGGGTGCCGGTCCGGCTGGGACTCGAACTCGGCGTCGGCCGAGGCCTGCAGGCGTTCGCGCAGACCCGCCTGGTCGGCCTGGTAGGCGCTGGAGGTCAGGGCTGCCGCCAGGGTCAGGAGGGCGGTCAGCACGAGCCCGGTCAGGGCGACCCGGCTGCGGACGAGGTGGCGCAGTTCGTTGCGCGCGACGGAAAGGACGGCGCTCATGCGGCCTTGCCCGCCACCGGCGCCCGCTGGAAGCGATCGTGCAGCGCCCGCAGATCAAACCGTTCAGGCCCCGAGGCGGCCATCTCCTCGACGATGCGGCCCTGCTCCAGGAAGCCGATCCGGTCGGCCACGTCCGCGGCCCCGAAGAGGTCGTGGGTCACCACCAGGATCGCGGCGCCCTCCGCCCGCAGCCGCGACACGAGATCGTTGAAGTCGGCCGACGCGCCCGGATCGAGCCCCGAGGTGGGCTCGTCCAGCAGCAGGATCGACGCCTGGCGCAACATGGCCAGGGCGATCGCCGTCTTCTGCCGCATGCCCTTGGAAAAGCCGGAAACGCGTCGACTCCAGGCCTCCTTCGGCAGGCCCACGCTGGTGAACGCGGCCTCGACCTCTGGCCCGACGCGCGGCGAGTCGGCGAGCCCCAGGAAGTAGTCGACGTTCTCCCGGGCGGTAAGGTGGTCGTAGAGCGCCACGTTCTCGGGGATGTAGGCGATCGCGCGCCGGACCTGCTCAGGCTCCGCCGCCGGATCCCGGCCCGCGACCCGGACGAGGCCCGAGTGTGGCTTCAGGAACCCGAGCAGCGCCTGCAGGGTGGTCGACTTGCCGGCTCCATTGCCCCCCAGCAGCGCGTAGACCTCGCCCGCCGACACCGAGAGCGAGAGGCGGTCCAGAACCTGCCGCTCGCCGTACCTCACGACCAGATCCCGCACGACAATCCGCGTCGCGTCCGCAGCCATTTCGTCCTCCCTGGACACCCCATCCCGGCCGCCGGAGCGGCTATGTGATGTTATATCGTAACATTTAGATTGACCCGCGTTCAAGGCGCCGCTTATCGATGGCCCCGCCGGCAGCGACCGGTGTTACGCGGTTCGGGGATTAGGGATGTTCAAACCGTTCGGACTGGCGCTTCTCGCCAGCGCCTCCTCCTTCGCGACGGCCTCTGCGGCCTCGGTCGAGGAGCGATCCACCGACGTTGAGGCGGTCGTGGTCACCGGATCGCGCGCCGCCAGCGCCAGCATCAACGGCATGGACATAGAGCCGCTCAAGCTGCCGCAGAGCGTGCGGGTGCTCGACGAGGCGCTGATCGTGAACACCGGCATCGCCAACCTGTCCGACATCTTCGATTACGCCGGCGGAATGGCGCGCCAGAACAGCTTCGGCGGCGCCTGGGACGCCTATGCGATCCGCGGCTTCTCGGGCGATATCAACCAGGGTCCAGACCTGCTGGTGAACCGCTTCACGGCCAACCGCGGTTTCAACGCACGTCGCGACGTGGCGACGGTGGAGCTCTTCCAGGTGCTGAAGGGACCGGCCTCGGCGCTCTCCGGCAAGGGTGAGCCCGGGGGCTCGATCAACATCGTCACCAAGGCCCCCAAGGACCGGCCACACGCCTCCGCCGAGCTCGCCTACGGCAGCTTCGACACCCGGCGGGTGATGGGCGACGTCGGCGGCCCGCTGGGCGGCGGCGTCTCGGCGCGGATGATCGGCGTCTATCAGGACACCGACGGCTGGCGGAACTTCGTCGGCAGCAATCGACTGCTGCTGGCGCCCTCGCTGGCGTGGGAGCCGTCGAACGACCTGCGCCTGCTCTACCAGCTCGAGGCGAACGAGGTGCAGTTCGTGCATGACCGCGGCCTGGTGGCGGTCGGCGGCGACGGCAAGGCCCTGCCTCGCGACCGCTTTCTCGGCGAGCCGAACGACGGCGAGATCGAGCAGAAGACGGTGCAGCACCAGCTCACGGCGACCTACAACCTCAGCCCCTCCGTCGCGCTTGAAGCCGGCGCGCAGTATCGCGACGGAACGTTCGAGGGCCAGTCGACCCACAACGCTACGCTGGTGGGCGCGCAGCTTCGGCGGCAGCTCCGCATTCACGACTACGAGTGGGAGGACCTCTCCGGCCGCATCGAGCTCAGCTTCGACGGCGAACTGGGCGGGATGGAGCACCAGCTGCGGATGGGGGCGGACGCCTTCACCTACGACCAGCGGCGGATCTTCTGGCGCTTCAGCCCGACGGCGGCGAACCCATACGGCGTCGACATCTTCAACCCGGCGTACGGCCAGCCGAAGCCCGTCGCGCCGCTGAACCAGGACCTGTTGGAGGAGCTGCGCGGTGAGAGCCTCTACGTGCAGGACCTCGTCACCCTAGGCGCGCAGTTCACGCTCCTGGTGGGCGTGCGGCAGGACTGGGTCCGGCAGACCAACACCAACTACCGCAACGGCCAGGTCACCCGGCAGTCCCCGTCCGAAGCCTCGCCGCGCGCGGCCCTGACCTGGTCGCCGAGCGAGAGCTTCTCGGCCTACGCCAGCTGGGGCCGCTCGTTTCGCTATAACCAGGGCTCGGACGCGGCCGGCGGAGCCTTCCCGCCCGAGAAGGGCGAAGCCTGGGAAGCCGGCGTGAAGTGGGATGTGGGCGGCCGCCTGACCGGCGCCGCTTCGCTCTTCCGGATCGAGAAGGACAACATCCTGGTCAACGATCCCGCCAACGCCGGCTTCTCCATCCCTGTCGGCGGCGCGCGCAGCCAGGGCCTCGAGGTCGAGGCCACCCTGAGCCTGCCGTCCGGGGTGACCGCCACCGCGGTCTATGCCTACACGGATACGAAGATCACCCGCGACACCCGGCCGGGCTTGGTCGGCAGCCGGCTCAGCAACGTGCCACTGCATTCCGGCGCGGCCTATGCGAACTGGCGCTCGAACGGCGAGGCGCCCGGATCGCTCAGCCTGGGCGGCGGCGTGGTCTACGTCGGCAAGCGGGCAGGAGACGACGTCAACAGCGGCTTCGAGCTGCCGGACTACGTCACCATCCGCGCCAACGTCGCCTACCAGCTAACCTCGAAGGTCTCGCTCCACCTCGACGTCGAGAACCTGCTCGACACCTACTACCTGGAGAGCTCCTACAGCGACGTCTGGATCACGCCCGGGGCACCGCGCACGATAACCGGGCGGCTGCGGGTGACGTTCTAGCGGCGAACCCTCGTCCCCTCTCGTAGGCCATCGGGCGTTAGCAGAGCTGCAAGACCTCGCCTCCATCGTGCGGAGTTCCGGGCAAGCGGAGCGGGACGTGGCGCAAGACCTGCGAGATACGGCATTCGTTCGTCGGTATCGGCGGGTCGCTTGTTGGGTGCTGCTGGTTCTCTTCAGCGTAACCGGCCTGGTCGGCCTGGGCGAAGCCGTTCGACAGCTGATAGGCGCCGGGAGGGGCGTTGGGTGGTCCCACGTCGCCGGCCCACTTTGCGTCGTCGTCGTAAGCGTCGTTGGCGCGGTTTCGACCGTCAGCCTGCAACGCGCCCATAGGCGCGAGGACGGCGAGAGAGCTGCACCCTGAGGGCCTCGTTGCTCATACCGTGAGGCTAGCGTCGCTTTCAGCGGAGCGGGAGAGACGCCCATGTGGAAGCACCTGGTCAAGAACGGCGACCGTAAGCTCTGGAAGCAGTGAGCCATGGGTGCGCCTCAGCCACGCGAGCGGATTGGCTCGAACATCGACGGTCACGTAGCCGCGCGCCGGAGAACCTTGCCGGTAAGGGTGCGTTTCCCGTCCCGCCGTGAAGTCCCCATCCGACATGCCGCCCCTTTCGCCCGATCTCGGTCTGGGCGCGCCCTTCCGGCATGGCGGCGATGTCGCCTCGCGTCTCGCGGCGATCGACTGGTCGGAGAGCTCGCTGGGGCCGGTCGCCAGCTGGCCAGCGTCACTGAGGACCCTCGTCGATCTCCTGCTGGGGTCGAAGCAGCCGATGTTCGTGGCCTGGGGCGACGAGAAGACGCTGATCTACAACGACGCCTACGCAGAAATTCTGGCTGCGAAGCACCCGTCCGCCCTAGCTCGTCCTTTCCTGGAGGTCTGGTCGGAAATCCGCGAGGAGTTGGAGCCCATCGTGGCCCAGGCCTTCGCCGGCGACCCGGTGCACATGGACGACATCACCCTCGTCATGCACCGGCGCGGCTTCCCCGAGGAGACGCACTTCGCGTTCTCCTACACCCCGGTGTTCGGCGATGACGACACTGTTCTGGGCTTCTTCTGCGTCTGCACCGAGATCACCGCCCAGGTGCTTTCCGAACGCCGCCTGGCCGAAGAGACCGCCCGGCAACGGCGGCTGTTCGAGCAGGCGCCGGGATTCATCGTGATCCTGAGGAGCCCGGCGCACACCTTCGAGTTCGTCAACGCCGCCTACCGCCGCCTCTTCGGCGACCGGGACTACATCGGCCGCGACGCGCGCGACCTGTTCCCGGAACTCGAGGGACAGGAGTTCTTCGACCTGCTCGACCGGGTATGGTCGACCGGCGAGCGGATCGTGGCGCGCGACGTGACGGCCCGGGTCGACGACGGCCGCGGCGGCGTCCGCGAACTGCACCTCGACTTCATCTACGAGCCCGTGCTGGACGAGCGCGGCCAAGTCACCGGCATCTTCTGCGAAGGCCACGACGTCACCGAGACCTATCGAGCTCAGCTGGCCCTGAAATCCAGCGAGGAGCGGTTCCGCACGGCGCTGCAGATCCAGACCGTGGGCGCGATCTACTTCGACATGGAAGGCCGGCTGACGGACGCCAACGATGCGTTCCTGCGGATGGCCGGCTACTCCCGGGCCGAACTCGAGGCCGGTCGCCTGACCTGGCAGGCCATGACCCCGCCGGAATGGATCGCCGACTCCGAACGGGCCTTCGCCGAACTCAAGGCGCGCGGCGAGACGACGCCCTACGAGAAGGAGTACTTGCGCAAGGACGGAAGCCGCTGGTGGGCCCTCTTCGCGGCCAAGCTCCTGCCGGACGGCACGGGCTTCGAGTTCGTGCTGGACATCACCGACCGGAAGCGGGCGGAGGCGCACCTCCAACTGGTGGCGATGGAGCTGAACCATCGGGTGAAGAACAACCTGGCGACGGTGCAGTCCATCGTCCGCCAAGCGCTCCGGCGCGACGCCGATCCGCTGCAGGCGCGCGAGGCCCTTCTCGACCGCATCTCGGCCCTAGCCGCCGCCCACGACATTCTCACCCGGGAGCAGTGGGAGGGGGCGCCGCTCGACGAACTCGCCCGAGGCGTGCTGACACCCCTGGCGGGAGATCATCGGCTCACCTTGGAGGGGCCTCGCGCAGTGCTGTCCCCCAAGACCGCAATCTCGGTCTCCATGGCGTTCCACGAACTGGGCACGAACGCCTTGAAATACGGCGCGCTCTCCGCCCCCGGCGGACGCGTCAGCATTTCCTGGACGCGCGCGCCGACGGCCGCTGATGCGGTGCTGCTGACCTGGCGGGAGAGCGACGGGCCGCCGGTCCAACCGCCCAGGCGCGAGGGCTTCGGCTCGCGCCTGCTGAAGAGCGGGCTCTCAGCGGAGCTGGGGGGACCGGTGGAGATCCGCTACGCGCCAGATGGCGTGCAAGCAACGCTGCACATCCCCGTCGAAGATGGCGGCAGAAGCCGCTGACGCCCGCAACGCGCTGTCCCTGCCAGACCGCCTAGCTGAACCGGGCGGGCCGGGGGCGCTGGGATCTGACTTGCATCGATGGGCAGCAGCCGACGCAGGTCTCGAGCGGGCGGTCCCTGCCCCTGCCGCGCCAACCAACCCTACAGTCTGAGGTCGGCCGCGTCCTTCGGCAGCAGGCTCTTCACGTCGAACAGCACCGCGTCCGGCCTGCCGAGCTTGCGGATCTCGCCCGCGCCCATCTCGGCGAACTGACTGTGCGCGACCGCCAGCACGATGCCGTCGTAGGCGCCGGGCTCGGGCGCAGCGACCAGGTCGAGCCCGTACTCGTGGCGCGCTTCCGCCGGGTCGATCCACGGATCCCAGACGTCGACCTGGGCGCCGTAGTCCTGGAGCTCGCCGATGATGTCGATGACGCGGGTGTTCCGCAGGTCCGGGCAGTTCTCCTTGAAGGCCAGGCCCATCATCAGGATGCGCGCGCCCTTCACCGGCGAAGAGCGGCGGATCATCTCCTTGACCAGCTCGCGCGCCACATAGCCGCCCATGCCGTCGTTGATCCGCCGGCCCGCGAGGATCACCTGCGGGTGGTAGCCCAGCGCTTCGGCCTTGTGCGTGAGGTAGTACGGATCAACCCCGATGCAGTGGCCGCCCACCAGGCCGGGCCGGAACGGCAGGAAATTCCACTTGGTCCCCGCCGCGGCCAGCACCTCGGCGGTGTCGACGCCCAGCCGGGCGAAGATCAGCG
This sequence comes from Phenylobacterium sp., assembly GCF_031181185.1. Classification (GTDB taxonomy): domain Bacteria; phylum Pseudomonadota; class Alphaproteobacteria; order Caulobacterales; family Caulobacteraceae; genus Phenylobacterium. Next base: position 8,746 of record NZ_JAPSKZ010000112.1, read on the forward strand.
AAAGCTCGTTCATCAGGGCGATGTTCAGGTCGCGCTGGGTGTTCTCGATCACCTTGGCGGCCTCGGCCACGCGGATCGAGCTCGCCTTGTGGGTGCCGGCCGTGATCACCGACCCGTAGAGAGCGTCGATGAAGTCGGCCGCCTCGGGCGTGGAGCCGGCGGTCACCTTCGTGATGGTGGTGACCTTGTGGTGCGGGTCGCCCGGGTTCGCCCGCTCGGGGCTGTAGCCGGCGAAGAAGTCCTTGTTGAACGTCAGGCCCGAGACCTGCTCCACCACGGGGATACAGTCTTCCTCGGTGCAGCCCGGATAGACCGTGCTCTCGTAGACGACGATCCCGCCCTTGCCGATGGCCTCGCCGACAGTGCGGCTCGCCGCCAGCAACGCCCGGAGATCCGGTCGCTTATGCGCGTCGATGGGGGTCGGCACCGTCACGATGAAGACGTTGCAGCCCGTAAGGTCGGCGGCGTCCGAGCTGAACGTCAGCCCCCTAGCGGCGGCGAGATCTGCGGGCGACACCTCCAGCGTCCGGTCTTCGCCGGCCCGCAGTTGTGAGATCCGAGCGGTCTCGATGTCGAAGCCGACGACGTCGTACTTCGCCCCGAACGCGGCCGCGAGCGGGAGGCCGACGTAACCGAGGCCGATCACGGCGATCTTCACAGGACTGTTGGTGAACGGGTGCATCAACTCGTCTCGAATCCCCGGCCGCAGCGAAGCTAGCATTAGACCGGCCGCCCTCCGGTGTCAGGCCGCCCGCCACCCGAGGCACACTCGACCTGGCCTCCGCCTTGCACTACTTCGGCCGGAAAGCCCAGTTCAGGGCAGGGGCGCTCATGACCGTACTCGTCACCGGCTCGGCCGGGTTCATCGGCTTCCACCTCAGCCGACGGCTCCTCGAGCGCGGCGACGAGGTCGTCGGCATCGACGACCTCAACTCCTACTACGATCCGTCGCTGAAGGCCGCGCGTCTGGCCATCCTCGAAGGCTACAAGGGCTATCGGCACGCCAAGCTCGACCTCGCCGACCGCGAGGCCGTCGCCGCCCTGTTCGCCGAGACGCGGCCGGCGCAGGTGGTGAACCTCGCCGCCCAGGCGGGTGTCCGCTACAGCCTCGAGAAGCCCGAGGCCTACGTCGACTCCAACGTGGTCGGCTTCCTGAACATCCTGGAAGGCTGCCGCGCGGTGCAGCCGAAGCACCTGGTCTACGCCTCCACCAGCTCGGTCTATGGCGCCAACGGCAAGCTGCCGTTCAACGTGCACGACCACGCCGTCCACCAGATCACCCTCTACGCCGCCACCAAGATCGCCAACGAGGCGATGGCGCACAGCTATTCGCACCTGTTCGGCTTCCCCTCGACCGGCTTCCGCTTCTTCACGGTCTATGGGCCCTGGGGCCGGCCCGACATGGCGCTCTTCAAGTTCACGGACGCGATCCTCAAAGGCCAGCCGATCGACGTGTACGGCGAGGGCAAGATGCAGCGCGACTTCACCTATGTGGATGACATCGTCCAGGGGCTGGTGAAGGCGATCGACAGCCCGGCGAAGGTCAACCCGAACTGGGATCCGATGAGGCCGGACCCCGCCACCAGCGGCGTCGCGCCCTGGCGCGTGCTCAACATCGGCAATAGCCAGCGCGTCGAGCTCATGCGCTACGTCGAGGTCCTGCAGGAGAAGCTGGGCCGCAAGGCGCAGATCAACCTGCTGCCGATGCAGGCCGGCGACGTGCGCCGCACGGAAGCCGACATCGCCGAAACCCGCGCCGCGATCGGCTACGAGCCCACCACGCCTGTGGAGGTCGGCGTCGGCAAGTTCGTGGACTGGTACCGCGAATACTACGGCGTCTGAGCGGCGCCACGGCGCGGCGCCTCCGATCTCCGTTGCGCGGCCGCCGGGGTTGCGCAACAGATGAGACATAGGGGTGTGAGCGGCCGCCCCGAGCTTCGGGTGATCATGCGCGACACGGCGGCGACCAGCGACAAGTCTCCTCCGCCTTGGCTCAAGGGCGAGTTCGGGGCCCGGCTGGCGCGGGAGGGCGTCCCTGGATTGGGACTGCCGGGCGAGTGGCCGCAGGCGCTAGCCAACGCGGCGGCCCTGGTGCTGCAGTCGGCCTTCCCGATGTTCATTATCTGGGGCCCGGAACGCCGGCTGATCTACAACGCGGCGTACTGCGCCATCCTCGGAGACAAGCACCCGGACGCGCTCGGCAGGCCGATGTTCGAGGTCTGGGCCGAGGTTCGCCATCATATCGAGCCGATCATCGACGCGGCGTTCCAGGGCCAGGAGAGCTTCTTCGAGGACTATGAAGCGCCGCTCGCGCGCGGCGGAGAGACCGGACCGGCGTGGTTCACCTTTTCCTACAGTCCCGTCTACGACGCGAGCGGAGCCGTTCCGGGCGTGCTCTGCGTGTGCGTCGAGACCACCGCCAGCGCCCAGGCGCAGGCGAGGCTGGGCCTCATGAAGGAACTGACGGACCACGTCGCCGAGCTCTCGGATGCGGACGCGATCATGGCGACGACCACGCGCATCGTGGGGCAGCATATGGGCGTGTCCATCTGCGCCTACGCCGACATGGACGACGACGATGACGGCTTCACGATCCGCGGCGACTGGAGCGCGCCAGGCTCCCCGAGCATCGTCGGCCGCTACCACCTCGCCGACTTCGGCCGCCTGGCGGTCGAGAACCTCTCCGCGGGCCGGCCGCTCGTCATCAACGACAATCGCAAGGAGATCGCACCGGACGAGGCGGCGACGTTCCAGGCCATCGGCATCTCGGCCACGATCTGCATGCCGCTGGTCAAGGACGGGCGGCTGCGCGCCCTGATGGCGATCCATCATCGGGCGCCCCACGTCTGGACCGGCGATGAGCTGACGCTTATCCGCGACGTCACCGAGCGGTCGTGGGCCCACGTGCAGCGCGTGGGCGCCGAGGCCGAACTGCGGGCGCGGGCCGAGCAGTTGCAGCTGGCGACCGATGCGGCCGAGATCGGCCTTTGGGACGTGGATCCCCTGAGCGACACCCTCTATTGGCCGCCCCGGGTGAAGGCCATGTTCGGGATCAGC
>NZ_JAPSKZ010000113.1 GCF_031181185.1 Phenylobacterium sp.
GTTCCTGGTAGACGATGATGCCGTAGGTCTCCTTCAGCACCCCTTCCAGGCTCGGGTGCAGGTAGTCGATGGGCTTGCGGCCGAACTTGCAGTCGACGAAGGCCGGGATGTTGTCCATCGGGCCCGGCCGGTACAGCGACACGATGGCGGTGACGTCTTCGATCGACCCCGGCCGCAGCTGGCGCAGGGTGTCGCGCATGCCCTGCCCTTCAAGCTGGAAGACGCCGATCGTCTGGGCGTTGCTCATCAGCTCGTAGGTGGGGCCGTCGTCCAGCGGCAGGGCGTCCATGTCGACCGCGGCGCCGCGCTTCTCAAGGTGCTTTACCGCCCGGTCGATGACGGTGAGCGTCTTCAGGCCGAGGAAGTCGAACTTCACGAGGCCCGCGCTCTCGACCCACTTCATGTTGAACTGGGTGGCCGGCAGCTCGGAGCGGGGATCGCGGTACAGCGGCGTCAGCTGGGTGAGCGGGCGGTCGCCGATCACCACCCCGGCGGCGTGGGTCGAGGCGTTGCGGTAGAGCCCTTCCAGCTGCAGGGCGACGTTCAGCAGCCGGTCCACCGCCTCGTCGCGCTGGCGCTCTTCCTTCAGGCGAGGCTCGATCTCGAGAGCCTGAGCCAGGGTCACCGGGTTCGCCGGGTTGGCCGGCACCATCTTGGCCAGCCGGTCCACCTGGCCCAGCGGCAGCTGCATCACCCGACCTACGTCGCGCAGCACGGCGCGCGCCTGCAGGGTGCCGAACGTGATGATCTGGGCGACCTTGTCCCTGCCGTAGCGCTGCTGGACGTAGTTGATCACCTCCTCCCGCCGCTCCTGGCAGAAGTCGATGTCGAAGTCGGGCATCGAGACCCGCTCGGGGTTCAGGAAGCGCTCGAACAGCAGGCCGTAGCGCAAGGGGTCGAGGTTGGTGATGGTCAGCGCATAGGCCACCAGCGAGCCCGCGCCCGAGCCCCGCCCCGGCCCCACCGGGATGCCGCGCGCCTTGGCCCATTTGATGAAGTCCGAGACGATCAGGAAGTAGCCCGGGAATCCCATCTGGGTGATGACCTGGATCTCGCGCTCCAGGCGGGCCTCGTACTCTTCGGGCGGATAGGCGTTGGCCTGACCGCGGGCCATGCGCGACTTCAGCCCCTCGCGCGCCTGGTGGGCCAGCTCCTCGGCCTCGCTGCGGCCGCCTTCGGTGGGGAAGCTGGGCAGGAGCGGATCGCGCTTGTGCACCATGAAGGCGCAGCGCCGCGCGATATCCAGGGTGTTGTCGCAGGCCTCGGGCAGGTCCTGGAACAGCGCCCGCATGTCTGCCGGCGACTTGAACCAGTGCTCGGACGTGACGCGGCGGCGCTCGTCCTGACCCACGAAACTGCCGTCAGCGATGCACAGCAGGGCGTCGTGCGCCTGGTGCATCTGGACGTTCTTGAAATAGACGTCGTTGGTGGCGACGAGGGGGACGTCCTCGTCATAGGCGAAGGCCACCAGCCCGCCCTCGGCGGCCGCCTCGGCCGGCATGCCGTGCCGCTGCAGTTCGACATAGAAGCGGTCGCCGAACGCGCGCTTCATCTCGGCGAGCGCCGCGCGGCCTTCCTTGTCCTTGCCCGCCGCGAACAGGTGGTCCACGGGCCCGTCGGGCCCGCCTGACAGCAGGATCAGCCCGGCCGAGCGCTCGCAGACCTTCGACCAGTGGACGTTCGGCTCCTCGGAGGCGTCCACCTCGAGGTAGGCCAGCGACGAGAGCTCACAGAGATTGAGGTAGCCCTGCTCGTTCTGGGCAAGCAGGACGACGGTGGGCGTCTTGGCCCAGCGCTCGGGCGGGCGGTCGCCGATCCCGGTCACGGGCAAGGCGCAGCCGATGATCGGCTGAACGCCCGAGCCCTTTGTGGCGACGGAGAACTCCAGGGCGCCGAACAGATTGGCCCGGTCGGTCAGGCCCACGGCCGGCATGTGCCAGCCCTTGGCGAGATCCCCGATCTTGTCGGCCTTGATCGCGCCTTCCAGCAGCGAATAGGCGGACCGGACCCGGAGGTGGACGAAGCCCTGGCTCGTGTCCTCGCTCAAACTGGCCCGCTCCCCCATTCGCATGGCGTCAGCTCACGAGAGACGCCACCTGGCACACCATCCAGACAAAGCTCGCGACCGACCCAAAGGCCAGCGATTCTCGGGCCAGACGAACCATGTGTCGCATCCTTCTGTGGGCGTCCTTGTGGACAACCGGTGAGCAGTTCCGCTTTCGTTCCTATTCCTCTTTTGTTCTCATCGTCAAGCCTGTATGTGGACGAGGAGGAGAGCGGGAGCTGGGCATGAGATTGTTGACGGCGGCGCTGGCCATGGCGCTCCTGGGCGGAAGCGCGGCTGCGACGGAAACGGAATCGCGGCTGTTTCAGCTGGAGCCGGTCTCGCCCACCTGCGCGGCGCCGCCGGCGGGCCAAGGCAAGCCGCTTGAACTGGCCGAACGCCTGGACGGCGACACACAGGCCGCGCTGTCGGCGGGCGTGTTTCTGGCCCTTCACGACACGTCGGGCGCGGACACGTGGCCGACGGCGGACATCGAAGCGGCCAAACCCTGCAGCCTCGCCCGGTTCGAGGCGGGGGCGGTCGTCTGGACGATCGCTGGCGCGGAAGGTCGCGCGCCGCCGCGCTGGGTGCGGACGCCGGGCCGGGAGGCCTTCTTCTATCTGGCCAGGGGGCCTGCCCTGCCCGACGCGCTCGCATGGAGCCGGAGCCGGCAAGGCCTTCCGCCCGGGGCTTTGCGGCCCGCCTATTACCTGGTCGGGCTCGCCGACGGAGAGCACTTCGTCTTCCAGATCTACGACGACCTGCCCGACACCCGCCAACTCGCGGACGACGTGAGGGCGGTCGTGGAGTCAACCCGCACGCCGCTTGCAGTGCTGGCTGGCGGCGACACCGTGACCCTGTTCCGCGAAACAGTGTCAGGCACGCATGCCGAACTCTTCCGTCCGGCTACGATCAGGCCTGCGCGCCCCGCTCATCTGTATGGTCCCGACGGCCATTTCTTCACGGGCGCCATCGAGCAGGATTGGAAGCTGCGGGGCTCCGGCTTCGTATGTCCGGCGGCGCTTGGGAAGTTCGAGCGGCTTCGCGCGGCGGTGTTGAACGCTACTGACGTCGCCCTCGACCTCCACTGCAGCCTGGCGACCGATGAGAGCTTCACCAGCATCTTCGTCAGCCGGGTCCCCGACCGAAGCGCCGACAAGGCCTACTTCGCTCGTCAGCTTGCTGACGCTGAGCGCTCGCTGGAGGCGCCCCGCAAGCTGCGCGATCCTCCCACCGGTCCGAAGTGGCCGATCCAGGCCGGTCGGGCGTGGGTCGACAAAGGCGGGCTGATGCAGGAGGTGATGTTCATGCGGCGCGGCGACTACATCGTCGAGTTGCGCGGCACCTATGTCCTCGCCGATGTCGAGGCGGCCGGGGAAGCGCTGATCAAGCTGATCGAGATGGTCACGCCATCGGCGCAGGGCCGCTAGGGCTTCCGCCAAGGCTCCAGGTGGCCGTCCTTCAGCGCCAGCACCCGATCCATGTGGCCGGCGAGCTCGAGGTTGTGCGTGGCCACCAGGGCGGCCACGCCCTGCTTGCGGGCGAGCGCATAGAGGTTCTCGAACACGCCTTCCGATGTCTTGGGGTCGAGGTTGCCGGTGGGCTCGTCGGCCAGCAGGACGCGCGGGCCGTTGGCGAGCGCGCGGGCGATGGCCACCCTCTGCTGTTCGCCGCCGGAGAGCTGGGCCGGCTGGTGGTGCGTGCGCTCGCGAAGGCCCAGTTCCGCCAGCAGCATGGCGGCCCGGTCGCGCGCGACGGTGCGGCTCTTGCCCGCGATCATCTGCGGCAGCGCCACATTGTCGAGGGCCGAGAACTCGGGAAGTAGGTGGTGGAACTGATAGACGAACCCCACCGTCGCCAGGCGGACTCGGGTGCGCTCGCGCTCCGCCAGGTCCGTGCAGTCGCGGCCCAGGACCGTGATCCGGCCGCCGTCGGGATGCTCCAGCAGCCCGGCGGCGTGCAGCAGGGATGACTTGCCCGAGCCCGAGGGACCGATCAGCCCGACGATTTCGCCCGGACGCAGGTCCAGGTCGACGCCGCGCAACACCGTCAGCGGCCCCGCCGCCGTGCGGTAGGTGCGCTCCAGTCCGCGGATCGACAGCACCGGCTCACTCATACCGGAGGGCCTCCACGGGATCGAGGCGGCTGGCCCGCCAGGCCGGCGGCAGCGTCGCCAGGCAGCTCATGGCCAGGCCCCAGCCGGTGACGATCGCGACCTCGATCCAGTCGAGCTTGGCCGGCACCCGGTCGAGGAAATAGACGTCCGAGGAGAACAGCACAGCGCCCGTGACCATCTCCAGCGCGTGCTGGATGGGCGTGATGTAGGCGCAGAACACGATCCCCAGCAGCAAACCGGCCAGCGTGCCCAGCACCCCAATGCTGGCGCCGGCCATGAAGAAGATCCGCAGGATGGCCCCCTGCCCGGCTCCGATCGTCCGCAGGATGGCGATGTCGCGGCCCTTGTTCTTCACGAGCATGACCAAGCCCGAGATGATGTTCATGGCCGCGATGGCCACCAGCAGCATCAGGATCAGGCGCATCATCACGCGCTCGATCTTCAGCGCGCCCCAAAACGAACTGTCGCGCTGGGTCCAGTCGGTGACGATGCCCGCCGGTCCCGCCGCCATGCCGATCTGCGGCTTCATCTTGGCCGCCTGGTCAGGGTCGTTGACGCGCACTTCGATAGCGTCGGCCGTCCCCTCACGGCCGAAGAACAGCTGGGCCTGCTCGAACGGCATGAAGATGTAGGCCTGGTCGTACTGGCTCATCCCCACGGCGAAGGTGGCTCCGACCACGTACTCCTTCTGCATCGGCGTGCCGCCGAAAGCTGTGGCGCCGCCGGAAGGTGAGATGAGGGTCAGCACGTCGCCCGGCGCCACACCGAGCGACTCGGCCAGCCGCGCGCCTACGACGATGGTCTCGCCGCCGAACTCGCCGACGCCGAAGTCGCGCAGCGAGCCCTTTGTGATGTTGCCCGAGACCATCCGGCTGGCCTGCAGGTCCTTGGGGCTGATGCCCCGGACGATGGCGCCCGAGATCTGCGTCGGGCCGAGCGCGATGGCCTGGGCCTCGACGATGGGGGCCACCTGGATGACGCCCGGAACTTGGCGAAGCCGCATCACCGCGGCGTCTCGCTCCGACCCGTCCAGGAGGCCGCCGGTGACGTAGACGTGCCCCTGGAAGCCCAGGATGCGGGTCAGCATCTCGGACCGGAAGCCGTTCATCACGCTCATGACGATGATCAGCACCGCCACGGCCAGCATGATGCCGATGAACGAGATGACCGAGATCAGCGCCACGCCGCCCTGGCTGCGCTTGGCGCGCAGGTACCGACCGGCGAGCATCCGCTCCCAGTAGCCGAAGGCCGGCGCCCGGACGCCGGCGGCTGGAGCTGCGGCGGCGCTGGCGTTCGTCACCCGGTGATCGCCTTCAGGGCCGCCTCGAGCGGCAGGTTCTGGCGTTCGCCCGTGGCCCGGCGCTTCAGCTCGACCACGCCCTCGGCCACGCCCTTGGGGCCGACGATCAGCTGCCAGGGCACGCCGACGAGGTCGAGCGACGCGAACTTGGCGCCAGGCCGCTCGTCCCGGTCGTCCAGCAGCGGCTCCTTGCCCGCCGCCTGCAGCGCCCGATAGGCCTCTTCGGCGACCTGGTCGACCGCGGCGTCGCCGGGGCGCAGATTGACGACGGCGGCGCCGAAGGGCGCGACGCTGTCCGGCCAAATGATGCCGGCCTCGTCGTGACTGGCCTCGATAATGGCCGCGACCAGACGCGAAACCCCGACGCCATACGAGCCCATGTGCACAGGCGCGTCCTTGCCGTCCGGGCCTGTGACCTTGGCGTTCATCGGCTTCGAATACTTCTCGCCGAAATAGAAGATGTGGCCGACCTCGATGCCGCGGGCAGTCATCCGCTTGTCCTCGGGCGCCTCGGCCTCGAAGCGCGCGGCGTCGTGCATCTCGTCGCTGGCGGCGTACAGGCGGGTGCGCTGCTGCACCAGAGGTTCCAGATCGCCGTCCCAGTCGATGTCGGGACCCGGCGCGCCCATCTCCACCAGGTCGCGGTGCGCGAAGACCTCGCTCTCGCCGGTCTCGGCCAGGATGATGAACTCGTGGCTGAGGTCGCCGCCGATGGGGCCCGTGTCAGCGCGCACCGGGATGGCCTTCAGCCCAAGCCGCGAATAGACATTCAGGTAAGCGCAGAACATCCGGTTGTACGAGCGCCGCGCCGCAGCCTCGTCGACGTCGAACGAGTACGCGTCCTTCATCAGGAACTCGCGGCCGCGCATCACCCCGAAACGGGGCCGGCGCTCGTCGCGGAACTTCCACTGGATGTTGTAAAGATTCTTCGGCAAGTCCTTGTAGGACTTCACATAAGCCCGGAAGATGTCGGTGATGACCTCTTCCGCCGTGGGGCCGTACAGCAGGTCCCGCTCGTGGCGGTCCTTGATGCGCAGCATCTCCTCGCCGTAGTCGTCGTACCGGCCGCTCTCGCGCCACAGGTCGGCAAGCTGGAGCGTGGGCATCAGCACCTCGATGGCGCCGGCCCGGTCCATCTCCTCGCGGACGATCTGCTCGATCTTCTTGAGCACCTTCAGCCCCAGCGGCAGCCAGGCGTAGATGCCGGCCGCCTCCTGGCGGATCATGCCCGCGCGCAGCATCAGCTGATGCGAGACGATCTGGGCGTCCGAAGGCGCCTCGCGCAGCGTCGGCATGAAGTAACGCGAAAGCCGCATCGTCTCGGGTGTCCTAAGGATTCAACTAGGGATTCTGGGCAGGAAGGAGGCGCGTTGATACCCCCGCCCCCGGAAGCTTGGCAACGCGGCTGTCGCGTTTCGGCTCCCTAATAGCCCGACGGCAGCGACGGAAGCGTCACCAGGCGGAACCGGATCACCAGCCACACCAGGGCGAACACGATCGCAGAGATCCAGGTGGTGGTGATGAACTTCTGCTTGATCTTGGGGTCCACCGGGGCGGCCGGATCGCCGCCGTCGCCCTTATTGAGCCCGGCTTCGTGGTGGCTCTGCACGCCCCAGGGCAGCACCGCGAACAGCACCGTCCACCAGATCGTCAGATAGATCGCGATGGCGGTGATCGGCCCCATCAGTGGGCTCCCTTCGGGGTTTCCATCAGTTCGACCAGCACGCCGCCCATGTTCTTCGGGTGGACGAAGATCACCGGCGTCCCGTGCGCCCCGATGCGCGGCTGGCCGTTGTTCAGCACGGTCGCGCCCCTGGCGGCCATCTCGTCGCGCGCGGCGATGATGTCTTCCACCTCGAAGCAGATGTGGTGCTGCCCGCCCGCGGGGTTCTTTTCAAGGAAGCCTTTGAGCGGCGAGTTGTCGCCGGCCGGCTCGATCAGCTCGATCTGGCTGTTCGGCAGGTCGACGAAACAGACCCAGACGCCCTGCTCGGGCATGACGAACTTCTCGCCGATCTTCGTGGCGCCCAGCACATCGCGATAGAGCTTCACCGCGTCGTCGATGGAAGGCGTGGCGACGCCCACGTGATTGAGTTTCCCGATCATGGCGTGCGTATACGCCGCCCCGCCGGCCGGCGCGAGATCACGCTGGGGAATTCACACCCTGAGCACCGTCGTCTCGACCACGGGACGGCGGCCCCAGATGCGCTGGCTGGCCTTCTTCACGGCGCGCGACATCGCGGTCTCCACCTCCTGGTCGAGCTCGCGCTGTTCGCCCTTCAGACGGCCGAGGGCGGCCTCCGCCTCCTCGGCCAGGTCGTCGAGGGCCTCCTCCAGCGGATAGTCCTCGTCGGCCGGCAGGCCCAATGCGCGCACCTGCGGCCCGGCGACGATCTTGTTGCGCCCGTCCATCACGACCGAGACGGCGATCATGCCGTTGTACGAGGCGTGGCGGCGCTCGCGCAGGGCCTGGCCGTTCTCGGGCGTCAGGACGCCGGCGTCGACGAAGATGCGGCCCGAGGGCACCTCGTCGACGATCTCGGCCCGGCCTGGGGCCAGGCGCACCATGTCGCCGTTCCGCGGCGCCAGTTGCTGCGGCACCTGCAGGTCGCGGGCGAACGCGCAGTGTTCCAGAAGGTGGCGGCGCTCGCCGTGCGTCGGGATAGCGATCTCCGGCCGCGCCCAGCGGTACATCTCGGCCAGCTCGTCGCGGCACGGGTGCCCCGAGACGTGGATGCCGGGATGGTCGCGCTCGGTGTAGAGGCGCACGCCGCGGTCGGCGAGCTTGTTCTGCAGGTTGCGGATCGGGATCTCGTTGCCGGGGATCACCCGCGACGAGAAGATGCAGTGGTCGCCGTCGCCCAGCTTCACGTGCGGGTGCGTGCCCTCGGCGATCCGGGCCAGCGCCGCCCGCGGCTCGCCCTGGCTGCCGGTGCAGAGATAGAGGATCTCATTCTCGGGCACGTAGTTGGCCTCGGCCTCGGAGACGAACTCCGGCAGGTCCTGCATCAGGCCAACGTGCTTGGCGGCCGAAGCCATGCGGATCATCGAGCGGCCCACCAGGCAGACGCGGCGGCCCGCGTCCTTTGCGGCCCGGCAGACGCTGTCCATCCGAGCGACGTTCGAGGCGAAGCAGGCCACCGCCACCTTGCCCTTCAGACCGCCAATGAGGGGGGTCAGCGCGGCGCGCACCTCGGCCTCGGATCCGGCATGACCGTCCTGGAAGACGTTCGTGCTGTCGCAGACCATCGCCAGCACGCCCTGGTCGCCCAGCTCGCGGATCCGATCGACGTCGGTCGGCCCGCCCAGCAACGGGTCAGGGTCGATCTTCCAGTCGCCGGTGTGCAGGACCACGCCGAGCGGCGTCTTGATCGCCAGCCCGTTCGGCTCGGGGATCGAATGGGTCAGCGTGATCAACTCGAGGCTGAAGGGTCCCAGCTCGATCTTGCCGCCCAGCGGCACCTCGGTGATCTCGGCCTCGTCCAGCAGATCGGCCTCGCGGAGCTTCTCGCGGAGGACGAAGGCGGTGAAGGGCGTGGCGTAGATCGGCGCCTTCAGCCTGGGCCACAGCCAGGCCACCGCGCCGATGTGGTCCTCATGGGCGTGGGTCAGCACGATGCCGAGGATGCGCTCGGCGTACTCCTCGATGAATTCCGGATCGGGCAGGATCACCTCGACGCCCGGCGTGGTCTGGTCGCCGAACGTCACGCCCAGATCGACGACGATCCACTTGCGGTCGTGCGCCGGCCCGAAGCCGTACAGGTTGAAGTTCATGCCGATCTCGTTGGACCCGCCCAGCGGCAGGAAGACGAGTTCGTCGGTCTGGTTTGCCTTGGCCATCTATGCCTTCGCCGTGTTCCGGCGGTAGATCTCGAGCATGCCCCGGATCGTGAGGTCCGGGTCGAATTTGTCGATGGCGCTCGTCGCGCCGTGGAAGAGCGAGGCGACGCCGCCGGTGGCCACGACCGTCAGGGGCTCGCCGTGCTCGGCCTTGATCCGGGCGATCAGGCCCTCGATCAGGGCGATGTAGCCCCAGAACACGCCCGACTGCATGGCGCCTACCGTGTCCTTGCCTACGACCCGCTGCGGCCTCTGGATCGCGACCCTGGGAAGTTTCGCCGCCGCGGTGTGCAACGCCTCCATGGACAGGTTGATCCCCGGCGCGATCACCCCGCCTTCGAATCCGCCGTCGGCCGCGATCACGTCGAAGGTGGTGGCGGTGCCGCTGTCAATGACGATAAGCGCGCCCGGATAGGCGATGTGGGCGCCGATGGCGTTGACCAGCCGGTCCGCGCCGGCCTCGGACGGCTTGTCGATGCGCACGGCGATGCCGAGCTCGGCGTTCTCGCCGATCACCAGCGGCTCCACGTGCAGATAGCGCCGCGAGAGGTTGCGCAGGTTGAAGATCGACTGCGGCACCACGCTTGAGATGATGCAGGCGTCGAAGGCGCCCAGGGCGAGCCCGGCCATCGCGAGGAGCTGGGAAAGCCAGACGGCGTATTCGTCGGCCGTGCGCGTGGACTCCGTGGCCGAGCGCCACTGGGCGATCCAGCGCTCGCCGTCGTGCACGGCGAACAGCGTGTTGGTGTTGCCCTGTTCGATGGCCAGCAGCATCTCGCCCTCACACGCCCCCGAAGAACACGTCGCCCGCCGTTATGCGCTCCAGGCCCCCGTCGTCCAGCCTGAGCCGCAGCGCGCCGTCCGGATCCATGCCTTCCGCCACACCCGACAGCGTGCGGGCGGGCAGCCTGGCCTCGCACCGCTCGCCCAGCCCCATCGCCCGCGCGGTCCACGCCTCGGCGATGGGCGGGAAGCCCCGCGTGGCCCAGGCCTTTCGCCAGCGCTCGAACGAAGACGCCAGCACCTCCAGCGCCGCCAGCGGCTGTGGCGGAGGCCCCTGCATGTAGTCGGCGAAGGCTGCGGCGGGGCGTTCCACGTCCTGAGGCGCGTGAGCCAGGTTGATCCCGACGCCGACCGCCAGCCACAGGCGCCCGTCCGGCCGGGCGCCGGACTCCACCAGGATGCCCACGGCCTTGCGGCCGTGGATCAGCACGTCGTTGGGCCACTTCAGGCGCGCGGCGCCCTCGCCTAGGCAGGTGTCCGCCAGATCGCAGGCGGCGAGCGCAGCGACGAACGAGAGCTGCGCCGCCTCGCCGGCCGGCGCGTCGGTCGTGGTCAGCAGGGTCGCCGCGAGGTTGCCGGTCTGGGTGGACCAGGCGCGGCCGCGACGGCCGCGGCCGGCGGTCTGGAGGGCGGCGGTGATCCACACCGGCCCCGCCTCGCCCGCCTCGGCGCGACGGCGCGCCTCGGCGTTGGTGGTGTCGAGGCTCTCGTAGGCCTCGATCGGCGGATGATCAGCCAAGCCCGAAGGCCTGCGCCGCCTGGCCGGCGGCCGGGTAGATCCACACCAGGGCCGCCAGGACCAGCGGGAACGAGAAGAGGCCGAGCGCAATGGCCGTGCCGCGGGCTTCAAGCGGCGGCTTATCGGTCGCTCCGGCGCTCGCGTCGAACCACATCACCTTAATCAGGCGCAGGTAGTAGAAGGCGGCCACGACCGAGCCCACCAGGCCCAGCACGGCGGGGATCCACAGGCCCGCGCCGATGGCCGCCTGGAACACGAAGACCTTGGCCCAGAAACCCGAGAACGGCGGCAGGCCCAGCGCCGACAGCGCGAACGCCGTCATGGCCAGCGCAATGCCGGGCTGTTCCTTGATCAGGCCCGCCATGTCGTCGATCGACTCCATCGACCGGCCCTGGCGCGACAGCGCCGCCAGGCAGGCGAAGAAGCCGGTCACGTCGATCATGTACAGGACCATGAAGACCAGCATGGCCTGGACGCCTTCCTGGGTCCCGGCGGCGAGGCCCAGGGTCGCGTAGCCGATGTTGGCGATCGAGGAGTAGGCCCACAGGCGCTTCAGGTTGCGCTGCACGAGGCCGGCGAAGGCGCCGACGGCCACCGAGATCAGGGCGATGGCGACCAGCACCTGCTGCCATTGGCCGGTGGCGCCGGGGAAGCCTTCCGCCAGGGCGCGGGCGAACAGCACCATTGCGGCGAGCTTCGGCGCGGCGGCGAAGAAGGCCACGACGGGCGTCGGCGCGCCTTCGTACACGTCCGGCGTCCACATGTGGAACGGCGCCGCCGAGACCTTGAACGCCAGGCCGCAGATCAGGAACACCAGGCCGAACAGGACGCCGGTGTTGGCGCCGCCCTGCACCGCCACGGCGATGTCGCTGAAGACCGTGGAGCCGGCGAAGCCGTAGATCAGGCTGGCGCCATAGAGCAGCAGGCCCGACGAGAGCGCGCCCAGCACGAAGTACTTCAGGCC
>NZ_JAPSKZ010000114.1 GCF_031181185.1 Phenylobacterium sp.
CCTGCATACCATTTTTTTATGCCCCAGCTCTCCGGGATGTCGTGCATGCGGCGGTAGAACTTGGCCCGGTCGTTCATCCAGCTGGCGAAGACCGCGCCGATGGCGCCCCACAGCTGGGCGTGCGGATCCTGCGGGAACGGCTGGCCGAGGTCGCCTTCCACGGCGCGCTTGTAGTCGGCGACGACCGATTCCCAGTCCTCGGCGGTCAGGTCGGTGTCGACGCGGGCGTCCAGCCGGTCCTTATGCTCGTCGAGGATCTCTTCGAACATGTGGTGGTCCAGGCCCAGCACCACGTTCGAGTACATCTGGATGAAACGGCGATAGCTGTCGAAGGCGAAGCGCCGGTCGCCGGAGAGCTTGGCCAGCCCCTCCACCGTCTCGTCGTTCAGGCCGAGGTTGAGGACCGTGTCCATCATGCCGGGCATCGAGGCCCGCGCGCCCGAGCGCACCGAGACCAGCAGCGGGTTGCCGGCGTCGCCGAAGGCCTTGCCGGTCAGCTCCTCGACCTTCTTCAGGCCGGCGGCCACCTGTTCCTTCAGGTCGGCCGGGTACTGCCGCTCGTTGGCGTAGTAGTGGACGCAGGCCTCGGTGGTGATGGTGAAGCCGGGAGGCACCGGAAGGCCCAGGGACGACATCTCGGCCAGGTTGGCGCCCTTGCCCCCCAGCAGGTTCTTCATCGAGGCGTCGCCGTCCGCCCCGCCGCCGCCGAAGGCATAGACCCACCGCGTCTTCACCATCGTGTCGGCCATCATCCTTCACCTCCACCAGCCCGGCGACCGCCGGGGAAATCAGCCTGTAACCTGCGAGAAGTCCGCCACGCGCCCCATGGCGTCGCGAACCTTGGCAAGAAGGCGCAACCGGTTGTCCCGTTCCGCCGGATCGTCCGAGTTCACGAGGACCTTGTCGAAGAACGCATCGACCGGCCCGCGCAGCTTCGAGAGCTCGGCCATCGCGCCGCCGAAGTCCTCGGCGTCGATCAGGCTGTCCAGCTTTCCGTCCAACGCCTCAACGGCGGCGACCAGGGCGGCCTCCTCGGCCGGGCTGGACGACATACGGGCAGGCTCGCCGGTCGGCAGAGCGCCCTTCTTCTCCTCGGCCTTGAGGATGTTTACGGCACGCTTGTAGCCGGCCAGCAGGTTCGCCCCGTCCTCGGTCTTGAGGAAGGCGTCCAGCGCATTCACGCGCGCCACCACGCGGACCAGGTCGTCGTCGCCCAGGGCGAACACCGCCGCCACCAGGTCGTGCCGCTGGCCCCGATCCCGCAGCCACACCTCCAGCCGGTCGGCGAAGAACGCCACGATCTCGTCGGCCACCTCGTGGTAGGGCCGGAACTCGAACAGGACCTCGCCCTTCGGCTTCTCGCGTTCCAGACGGTCGAAGACCAGGTCGACCTCCTGATCCATGGCGACGACCTGCGCGCGCCCTTCCAGCAGCGCCTCGTCGAACTCGCGCAGGTAGGTGTCGAACTCCTGGCTCTTCTGCCGCCCGCGGGCGCCCAGGTGAGCGGTCAGCTTGGGCGTGGAGACCCACAGCGCCCGGCCCGGATCCACGAAGCAGCGCAGCGACCCGTACCAGTCGGCGACCGCTTGGCGCAGCGGCACGCGCAACTCCGAACCCAGCACGATCCGGATGACGCCCAGCGCCGCACGCCGCAGGGCGAACGGATCGCGCGAACCCGTAGGCTTCTCGCCGATGGCGAAGAAGGCCGTCAGCGTGTCCAGCTTGTCGGCCAGCGCCACGGCCATCGTGACCGGGCGGTCCGGAACCTCGTCGCTGGCGCCCACCGGCTTGTAGTGGTCGCGGATCGCCTCGGCGACCAGCGGGGATAGCCCCTCGGCCTCGGCGTAGTAGCCGCCCATGACCCCCTGCAGCTCGGGGAACTCGCCGACAACGCCCGAGACCAGGTCGGCCTTGGCCAGGCGCGCGGCGAGCTTAGCCTTGCCGATGTCTGCGCCCACCCGCGGCGCGAGCGCCGCCGTCATCATCTCGATCCGCTCGACGCGCTCGTACATGGCGCCGAGCTTGGCGTGGAAGGTGACGCCCTTCAGTTTCTCCAGGCGGTCTTGCAGCTTCGTCTTGCGGTCCTCGTTCCAGAAGAACCTGGCGTCCGACAGGCGGGCCGAGAGCACCTTGGCGTTGCCCCTGGCGATGATCTCGCCGCCGTCCTTGGCCTGGATGTTGGCCACCGTCAGGAAATGCGGCGCGAGCTTGCCGGTCCGTGGGTCGCGCACGGCGAAGTAGCGCTGGTGCACCCGCATGGAGGTGCGGATCACCTCGGGCGGCAGATCCAGGAAGGCCGGGTCCATGTCGCCGAGCACCGGCACGGGCCACTCGACCAGGCCCGCCACCTCGTCCAGCAGGCCGGCGTCCTCGACGAGTTCGAGGTTGCGCGCGAAACAGGCCGTCTTGGCCGTCTCGAGGATCTTCTCCTTCCGCTCCTCGACGTCGAGCACGACGTGGCGGTCGGCGAGCCCCTTGGCGTAGCCGTCGAAGTCCTTCACGGCGAACGGCTTGCCGTCGCTCATGAAGCGGTGACCCTCGGTCAGGTCGCCGCTCTCGATGCCCTCGACGTTGAACGGCACGACCTGGCCGTCGAAGACGCACAGGATGCGCCGCAGCGGCCGCACCCAGCGCAGCTTGCTCGTCCCAGAGACCATCGACTTCGGCCACGGGAAGGTCCGCAGGATCGCCTCGACCATCTCGGCCACGATCTCGGGCGTGGGGCGGCCGGGCTTGTGCACGTGGGCGAAGTAGACGCCGTCGCGCTCGGTCAGCTGGTCCTGGGTCAGTCCGGTCTTGCGCAGGAAGCCTTCAAGCGCCTGGGGCGGCGCACCCACCTTGGGGCCCTTCAGCTCCTCGTGGCGGTCCTTCTGCGCCGGCGGCAGGCCCTCGGCCACCAGCGTCAGGCGCCGCGCGCCGGCGAAGGTCTTCAGCGCCTCGGGGATCAGCCCCTCGGCCGCCAGCTTCTCGCGCGCCATGCGCTCCAGGTCGCGCGCGGCGGCAGCCTGCATGCGCGCGGGGATCTCTTCCGAGAGCAGTTCAAGCAGGAGTTGGGGCATGGCTTAGACGTTCGCCCCTTGGCTCTCGACCCAGGCTTCGGCGCACAGTTTGCACAGGTCCCGGATGCGGCCGATGTAACTCTGCCGCTCGGCCACGGCGATCGCGCCGCGGGCGTCCATGATGTTGAACAGGTGGCTGGCCTTCAGCACATGGTCGTAGGCGGGCAGCACCAGCGGCTGGCCCTGGCGGCCCTTCGAGCCGACGATCCGCCGGACCTCGGTCTCCATTTCCTCGAACTGCTTCTTCAGGACCTCGACGTTGGCGACTTCCAGTTCGAAGGCCGAGAACTGCTGCTCGTTGGCGAGATAGACGTCGCCGTACTTGAACTCGTCGTTGAACTGCAGGTCGTACACGCTTTCCTTGTTCTGCAGGTACAGCGACAGGCGCTCCAGGCCGTAGGTCAGCTCGCCGGCCACCGGGAACACGTCCAGGCCGCCTACTTGCTGGAAGTAGGTGTACTGGGTGATCTCCATCCCGTCGCACCAGACTTCCCAGCCCAGGCCCCAGGCGCCGACGGTCGGGTTCTCCCAGTCGTCCTCCACGAAGCGGATGTCGTGCAGCAGCGGGTCGATGCCGATCGCTTCCAGCGAGCCGAGGTACAGCTCCTGCAGGTTCGGCGGGTTCGGCTTCAGGATCACCTGGTATTGGTGATGCTGGTGCAGCCGGTTCGGGTTCTCGCCATAACGCCCGTCGGCGGGCCGCCGCGAGGGCTGCACATAGGCCACCTTCCACGGCTTGGGGCCCAGGGTGCGGATCACCGTCATCGGCGAGAGCGTGCCCGCGCCGACTTCCACGTCATAGGGCTGCAGGATCATGCAGCCCTGACGGCTCCAATAGTCGTGCAGTTTCAGGATCAGGCCCTGAAACGAAAGCGGCGCGTCAGACATGAAAAATGGGCTTGTTCGCAGGCGCAAAAAAAGTCGGCGGACCATAGGGCCCGCCGACCTCGGCTTCAAGCCGCGCCCCGCGTGGTTTTCGGGGGCGCGGGTCGTTCGGAAGCCTAGTTGCCCCGGGCGGCCGTCATCTTGCCGGCCCGCGACATCGGCTGGCCGTACTTGCGGCGATTCTCCGGGGTGTCCGGCACCGGGCCGTTGGTGACCATCGTCGTCGTGACACTGGCGCCCTGGCCGAAGCTCGTAGCCGACGTGGCCGTGGCGCCGGTCGAAGCGCTGGTGTCCGTCGAGGCGGTCGTGCCCGAGACCGAGGTCGACGACGAGGCGCCGGCGTCGGTCGACGTGCTGGTCGAGCCCACGGTCGAACCGGTCGTCGAACCCGTCGTCGAACCGGTGCTCGTCGAGGTGTCGCTCGTGGGCGTCGACGGGCTGGTCGTCGTCTGCTGGTCCGGCGTCGCGGACGAGGTGGACTGGGCCATGGCGGCGCCGGCCATGAGGGCCGAGGCCGCCGCTGCGGTGGCGAGGATCTTGAGGGTCATAGGTCAGAACTCCTGATTGCCTGGACGTCCGTCGCCCCACCCCGGTGTTGGCAGAAGCTTTACTGCTGAGACCCCGAATTGGTTCCCTGAGCCTGACCAGCGGTGGCTCCCGACGCCTCGCCCGCGCCGGGCGTCAGCACCCGGTCGACGACGTGCAGCAAGCCGCTGCCGGTGCGGATGTCCGACTGCACGATGGTGGCGCCGTCCGCCTTCAGGGCCGCCTCGTCGCTGCCGTCCAGCAGGATCTGGTCGCCGGCGCCCGAGGGGACCGGGCCGCGCGCGCCCTTGATCTTGGTCGAGTCGACCGGCGCGTTGATCACGTGGTGCAGGATGAACTTCTGCATCGCGGCCTTGTCGGTCTGCAGCTTCTGCAGCTCGGCCGCCGGCAGCGCCTGGAAGGCCGCGTCGGTGGGCGCGAAGACCGTCAGGTTCTTGTTGGACTTCAGCAGGCCGGTGAGGTTCGTGGCGTCGGCGCCCTTGATGAAGGTGTTGAACTGCCCGGCCGCCTTGAGCGTGTCGATCAGGTCCCCCTTGGGAGCCACCTGGACAGCGCTCGTCGAGGCGGGCGCCGCGGCGCCGGTGGCCGGCGTGGCTTCGGCCACGGCGCGAGCCGTACCCTGCGGTTGCGTCTTCGCAGGCGCGTCCGACGTCGGCTTGCCGGTGGCGGCCTTCGCCTGCGCTTCGGTCTTGGCGGTCGCGGTCGTCTGGGCCAGGGCGGGCGACGCGATCAGGGCGGCGACGGCGGCGGCGGAAAGCAGGCGGTTCAGCGACATACTGTAATCCTCATCTCAATAATGCGGGTGGCCCGAGAGCTCCGCTGTAAGCGGGCGAACTCGTTCCCACTACGCACGGCAATGGGGCGAGTTTCCGGCCTTCACGGGCTCGTGACGCCCGCGGCCGGGCCTCACGCAAATCCGACGCGTCAGCGTGCTGTCAAGGCAAAGCTCCATGACGCTCGAGCCCGTGATCTGCCCAAATCCGCGGCGCCGGCCCAGGGCGGCGCCCAGCAAACAGGCGCAAGCGGCGTTCTTTCCCCGATCCGTCCCCCCGCTGTCCGCGCCCGACCGGCCTGGCCCTAGCGTCGGGCCGACCGCTGCGCAGGGGGTTTCGACGTCCGCGGCGGTCTCGAACGAACAACGGGGGCAGGCCCGCCCACGAGGGCCGGACGCGGGAGCGAGCGGATGAAACTCATCATGGCGATCGTCAAACCCTTCAAGCTGGACGACGTGCGCGAAGCGCTGGTCGCGGCCGGCGTCGAGGGGCTGACGGTTTCGGAGGTCAAGGGCTACGGCCGGCAGAAGGGTCAGACCGAGATCTATCGGGGGGCCGAGTACCAGATCAACTTCCTGCCCAAGGTGAAGCTCGAGGCCGTGGTCGACGACGCCGCGGCCGGCAAGGCCGTGGAGGCCATCAAGGCCGCCGCCGCCACCGGCAAGATCGGCGACGGCAAGATCTTCGTCCTCGACGTCTCGGAGGCGGTTCGCATCCGGACGGGCGAGACCGGCGCGGCCGCGCTCTAATGAGACAAGGGGACAAGCTCATGAAATTCCTGGGAACGCACAGGCTGGCCGGGCTCGCGCTCGCCGCCCTGATCGCAGCCGCGCCGCTGGCGGCCGCCCCTGCCCTGGCGCAGGAGGCGGCGCCCGCCGCCGCGCCCGCCGAGGTTGCGCCGGCGCCCGAGGCCGCTGCGGCGCCCGCTGCCGAGGCCGCGCCCGCCGAAGCCCCGGCCGAGACCGCCGCGGCGCCTGCGCCGGACAAGGGCGACACGACCTGGATGCTCGTCTCCACCGTCCTGGTGCTGCTGATGATCCTGCCGGGGCTCGCCCTCTTCTACGGCGGCCTGGTCCGCCAGAAGAACATGCTCTCGATGCTGATGCAGGTGTCGATCGTCACCGTCATCGGCATGATGGCCTGGGCCTTCTGGGGCTACAGCCTGGCCTTCACCGACGGCGGCGGCGTCAACAAGTTCGTGGGCGGCTTCGGCAAGCTGTTCCTGAACGGCGCCGTCTATGGCGCCGACGGGGCCTTCACCAACGTCGAGACCTTCTCGCGCGACGTGGTGATCCCCGAGATCGTCTTCGTCTGCTTCCAGATGACCTTCGCCTGCATCACCGCCGCCCTCGTGCTGGGCGGCGTAGCCGAGCGGATGAAGTTCGCCGCGGTGGTGGTGTTCGCGATCCTCTGGCCGCTGCTGTCCTACTATCCGATGGCGCACATGACCTGGTGGTGGGCCGGGGCGACCTCGGCCTTCGGCCAGACGGCGGACGACCTCGTGGCCGGCGCCGGCCAGATCTGGGCCTTCGGCGCGCTGGACTTCGCGGGCGGCACGGTGGTGCACATCAACGCCGGGATCGCCGCGCTGGTGGGCGCCCTGATCCTGGGGCCGCGCAAGGGCTACCGCTCCGAGCCGATGCCGCCGCACTCGCTGACGCTGACGCTGGTGGGCGCCGGCCTCCTGTGGGTGGGCTGGTTCGGCTTCAACGCCGGCTCGAACCTGGAAGCCAACGGCTACGCAGGCCTGGCGATGGTCAACACCCTGCTGGCCACCGCCGCGGCCGGCTTCTCCTGGGCCGTCACCGAGTGGGTGACGCGGAAGAAGGCCTCGATGCTGGGCCTGGCCTCGGGTCTCGTCGCCGGCCTGGTGGCGGTGACGCCAGCCGCCGGCTTTGCGGGCCCTGTCGGCTCGATCGTGCTGGGCCTGATCGTCTCGCCGATCTGCGTCATCTTCTGCTCGGCCATCAAGAACGCGCTCAAGTACGACGACAGCCTGGACGCCTTCGGCATCCATGCGGTGGGCGGCATCGTGGGCGCCATCGCGACCGGCGTCCTCGTGAACCCGGCGCTGGGCGGCGCGGGCGTCGTCGACTTCACCAACGGCGCGGTCGGCTATGACGCGGGCGTCCAGATCATGGCCCAGATCAAGGCCGTGGCGCTGGCCATCGTCTGGTCGGCGGTCGCCTCGGCGATCGTGTTCACCCTGATCAAGTTCACCGTGGGCCTGCGGGTCTCGGCCGACACCGAAGAGGAAGGCCTGGACATCGTCGAGCACGGGGAGCGCGCCTACCACTCCTGATCTCGGGGGAGAGCTCGGGCCCGGCTACGGCCGCGCCCGGGCAATCGGGAGTGTCGCGGGAGCCCTCCGGGGCTCCCGTTTCGTTTGGGCTCAGGCCCAGGGGCCGCCCAGGCGGCAGCGGCGGACCCACCAGCTGGGCGCCAGCGCCTCCAGCCGCTCGGCCAGGCCCTCGGCCTCGATGTCCGAGGCGCACAGGGCAAAACAGGTCCCGCCTGAGCCGGACACCCGCGCCAGCAGGGTCTCGGGCTCGCCGCGCAGGGTCTCCAGCACGGTCCCGACGTCCGAGGCCACGGCCACCGCCGCGTCTTCCAGGTCGTTGCGCAGGCCCGCCAGCCAGGCGGCCGTCTCCTGAGAACTCTCCAGCCGGTCCGGCATCGGCGGCCGCTCGACGGCGCCGAACGCCCGGTCCGCGTCCAGCCGGCGATACACCTCGGGCGTCGAGACGGCCACGCCCGGATTGACCAGCACCGCGTCCAGCACCGGCAGCTCGGGCGCGGGCGACAGCCGCTCGCCGTAACCCTCGGCGATCACCGGCCGGCCCCAGAGGCACGCCGCCCCGTCGGCGCCCAGGCTGGCGGCCACCGCCTCCAGCCGCTCGTCACTGACGGGCAGTCCCAGTTCGTCGCGCATCAGCCGAAGCGCCGCGCCCGCATCGCTGGACCCGCCCCCCAGGCCGCTCGCCACCGGCAGCCGCTTCTCCAGCCGGAAGCCCACGGGCGGGACCGGCCGCCGCGCCTCAGCGATCAGCGCGCGCGCCGCCTTCAGCACCAGGTTGTCGCCCTCGCCCGACAAGCCGCGGGCGAACGGGCCATCCACCACCAGGTCCATCGCGTCGGCTGCGGCCAGACTCAGCCGGTCGCCAAAATCGGCGAAGGCCATCAGGCTGCAGAGCGGGTGGTAGCCGGTCGCGTCCGGCGGGCCGACGTGCAGGAACAGGTTGACCTTGGCCGGCGCCAGCGTGGTCGTCACTGGGTCGCCAGCTTCGGCGCCTGCGGCCCCAGGCCCGAGGCCAGCTTCCGCTCGGCGTCGCCCTTGATCTTGGCGTCGGGGTTGAGCGTCAGCACCCGCCGCCACTGGAAGACGGCCTCGTCCTTGCGCCCGACCATCCAGTAGGCGTCGCCCAGGTGGTTGTTGATCTCGGGGTCGCCGGCTTCGAGCTCGACCGCCTGCTCCAGCTTCTCGACGGCGGTCTTGTAGTCGCCGAGCCGGTAGTAGGCCCAGCCCAGGCTGTCGATCATGGCGCCCGAGCGCGGGTTGGCCGCGACGGCCTTCTCGACCATGGCCATGGCCTCCTTCAACCGCTCGCCGCGGTCGATCCAGGAATAGCCCAGGAAGTTCAGCAGCTCGGGCTCCTCGGGACGCAGTTTCAGCGCCGCCAGCAGGTCGGCCTCGGCCTCGGTCCAGCGGTTCAACTGGCTCAGCGCCGCGCCGCGCGCGTAGTACAGCCGCCAGTCCGGCGTCGGCGACTCGCCGATCAGCTGGCCCAGCATCTGGATGGATTCCTCGTACTGCTCGTTGGCGCGCAGCAGGTCCGACAGGGTGAGGCGCGCGTCCGCATCGCCCGTGGCCGCCGCTGCGCGGGCCAGTTTCAGGGCCGTCTCCTTCTGGCCGTCCTGCTGGTAGCTCCAGGCGAGCTTGGCCTGGGCGGCGCCGTATTCGGGCGAGCCGGGCTTCGGCTTGGAATAGGCCGCCCGCGCGTTCTCGGCGTCGCCGGCGCTCTGCAGGACGTCGCCCACCATCAGCCAGACGTCGTTACGCTGCGGGTCCAGCCGGAGCGCCAGGCGCAGGTAAGCTAGGCCGATCTGCCCCTGCTTGGCCGCGATCATGGTGGCCGCCGGCGCCAGCATGGCCAGCGCCGCGCCTTCCTTCACCGACGGCGCCTGGGGCGCCGACTTGCCCGCCGCGGCCCGCGTCCGGGCGGTCTTCAGGCCGATGCTGGTCGGATTGCGCGCCAGGGCCGCGTCGTACAGCTTCACCGCGTCGGCCCGGCGGCCGCGCCGCTCGAGGAATCCGCCGTAGCCCAGCACCACCAGTTCGGACGGCGCCTCGCCGGCCATCAGCGCCTTGAAGTCCGTCTCGGCCTCATCGAAGCGCTTGGCGCGCTCGTAGAGGTAGGCCTGTCCCAGTTGGCCGAAGTAATCGACGGTCGTGTCGCCGCGCACCTGCGGGCGGACCAGCGAGGCCTCGGTGTCACCGGCCTGGGCCGCGGCCCAGGGCGCCAGCAGCGCGGCGGCCGACCGGTGGGGGAAGCCGATGGCGTCGCCGGCCAGCTGCTCCTGCGCGGCCTTGCCCTTGCCGTCGGCGATCAGCTCGACCGCCTTCACCAGCCGCCCCATGCGCTTGCCGGGCTCGGACGCGGTCGGGCCGTCGGGCGCAAGCGCGGCCGCCTTGTCCACGTCGCCCGCCAGGAGCGCGGCGGTGAAGGCCCGTTCGGCGACGGTGGCCTCGTCGCCGCTCTGGGCGCGGGCGAGCTCCAGGAACCGCGCGGCCTCGTCGCTGCGGCCCTCGTTCAGCGCGGCGTTGCCGGCCAGGAACATGCCATAGGCGGTATCGGCCGCCGCCGTGGGCGCGCCGGGGATGTCCAGCTCAGGCGGGGCGCCGCCGGAGGAGGCGCAGGCGCCCAGCAGGGCGAGCGGGGCGACGAAGGCGAGGAGGCGAAGACGCATCGTACGAGCTTGGGCGCTCAGCCCGGCCGCCGCAAGGGGCGGCCGGCGCGCGGGCGGGCAAAACCCGCCCGGCCGCTACATGTTCGGATAGTTCGGTCCGTCGCCGCCCTGGGGCGTGGTCCAGTCGATGTTCTGCGACGGGTCCTTGATGTCGCACGTCTTGCAGTGGACGCAGTTCTGGAAGTTGATCTGGAACTTCGGGTTGTTCCCCTGCTCGTCGTACAGCACCTCGTACACCCCGGCCGGGCAGTAGAGCCGCGCCGGCTCGCCATACTTCGGCAGGTTCACCGCGATCGGCACCGACGGGTCGCGCAGCTTCAGGTGCGCCGGCTGGTTCTCGTCGTGGTTGGTGTTGGACAGGAAGACGCTGGAAAGCTTGTCGAAGCTCAGCACCCCGTCCGGCTTCGGATAGACGATCGGCTTGAAGTCCTTGGCCGCGGCGGTGGATTCCGCGTCGCCCTTGGTGTGCTTCAGCGTGCCGAAGAACGAGAAGCCGCCCAGCAGGTGGGTGGTCCACATGTCGAACATGCCGACCGCGCCGCCGATCTTGGTGCCGAACTTCGACAGCATCGGCTTGGCGTTGCGGACGATGCTCAGTTCCTTCTTCACCCACGACCGATCGAAGGCTTCCTTGTACTCGACCAGTTCGTCGCCCGAGCGGCCGGCGGCGATCGCCGCGGCGGCCGCTTCGGCCGCCATGATGCCGCTCTTGATCGCGTTGTGGCTGCCCTTGATGCGCGGCACGTTCACGAAGCCGGCGCTGTCGCCCAGCAGGACCCCGCCCGGGAAGTGCAGGCGCGGAATCGACTGCAGGCCGCCTTCGCTGATCGCGCGGGCGCCGTAGGCGATCCGCTTGCCGCCCGTCAGGTACTGGGCGACCTCCGGGTGATGCTTCCAGCGCTGGAACTCGTCGAAGGGCGACAGCCACGGATTCTGGTAGTTCAGGTGCACCACGTAGCCCAGGGCCACATAGTTGTCCCCGAAGTGGTACATGAAGCTGCCGCCGCCGGTCTTGTCGTCCAGCGGCCAGCCCGTGGTGTGGACGGCCAGGCCCGGCTGGAACACCTCGTCCGGAACCTGCCACAGCTCCTTGATGCCGATGCCGTACTTCTCGGGATTGGCGTCCTTGCACAGGCCGAACTTGTGCTTCAGCACCTTGGCCAGCGAGCCGCGCACGCCCTCGCCGATGAACACGTACTTGCCGTGCAGTTCGACGCCGGGCTGGTAGTCGGGACCCGGGCCCTCCTTGGTCATGCCGAACACGCCGGCGACCACGCCCTTCACCTCGCCGTTCGGGCCGAACACCAGGTCCGAAGCGGCCATGCCCGGATAGACCTCGACGCCCAGGCCTTCCGCCTGCTGCGCCAGCCAGCGGCAGACGTTGCCGAGGCTGGCGATATAGTTGCCGTGGTTGTTCATGAACGGCGGCATCATGAACATCGGCAGGTCCAGGCTGCCCTGCGGCCCCAGCAGCGTGAACTTGTCCTTGGTGACCGGCGTCTCGAGCGGCGCGCCCAGTTCCTTCCAGTTCGGGAACAGCTCGCTGATGCCC
>NZ_JAPSKZ010000115.1 GCF_031181185.1 Phenylobacterium sp.
GTCCACAGCTGGCGGGCCTTGGCTTCGTCGCCGCGCACGAAGGCTTCGGCGCCGGCATGGTATTGTTCGGAGGCTTGGGCGATCGCCTTGCTGCGCCAGGTGTCCCAGCCCCAGTAGGCCAGCGCCGCGATGAGCGCAGCAGCCCCCAGCGCGAGGATCCACGGCAGGGCCTTGCGGGCAAGCGACCGGTAGCGGTCGGAGCGCAGCTGCTCCTCGACCTCTTCGAACAGATCCGTCACGTGCGGGGGACTCCGGACTCTCTTAGCTGGCCCTTCAGGCAGAGGCCGGGAACCTATAGCGCGCCGCTTCGCGCCGCAATGTCAGCCCGCTTTGGCGAAGTAGATCTCAGCCGGCCCCGGGAAACGCCGCGCCCGGACGTCTTCGGCATAGCCGGCCACGGCGCGTGCGATCTCGCCGCGCAGGTCTCCGTAACGACGGACGAACTTGGGGGTCCAGTCGAACAGGCCCAGCATGTCGTCGGTCACCAGGATCTGCCCGTCGCAGCCGGCGGAGGCCCCGATCCCGATCGTCGGCACGCTGATGGCCTCGGTGATCTCCCGGGCGAGACCCTCGGCTACGCCTTCGACAACGACCGCGAACGCGCCCGCCTCGGCCGTGGCCTTGGCCTCCTCGAGGATGCGCTGGCGCTCGTCGGCCGCCTTACCCTTGGCCTTGAAGCCGCCGTCCACCAGGACCGCCTGCGGCCGAAGGCCGACGTGGCCCATCACGGGGATGCCGCGCTTCACCAGATATTCGATCGTGCCCACGATGGTGGCGCCGGCTTCGACCTTCACCGCCTGGGCCCCGGTCTCCTTCATGACGCGGGCGGCGTTTTCGTACGCCGTCTCCGCCGAGCCCTCATAGGACCCGAACGGCATGTCGACGACGACCATCGCCCGCTTGGCCGCGCGCATCACTGCCTGGCCGTGCAGGATCATCATCTCCAGGGTGACACCAACGGTGTTCGGCAGGCCGTGAACGACCATGCCCACGCTGTCCCCCACCAGCAGCAGGTCGCAGTGCTCGTCGAGCAGCTCGGCCATCGGCGCCGTGTAGGCGGTCAGACACACGATGGGCGTACCGCCCTTGCGCGCTGCGATATCCGGCGCCGCCAGGCGCCGGACCGTCTCCTGCCGATGGCTGGACAAGGGTCAGATCTCCTCGATCACCCGGGTGAGGGCGAAACCCATCAATAGCACGGCGAGGCCCACCGAGATCCAAATGCCGAAGCCGCCCGAAAGGGCCGACACCATCTGGGTGCTGGGCGCCACCTGCGAAAGGCCGGCCGTCAGGGCGCGCGCGGACTCCTCCGCGTTCTCGACGCGCTGGAACAGATTCGAGACCACGAGCTGGCTCGCGCCAATCACGCCGCCGACGACGCCGGCCGTTCCGATCAGCCAGCGGCGCGTCTGCCAGCCGCGGCTCAGCTTGCGCTCGACGCCGTGGGCGAAGGCGGCGCAGTCCGGCAATTCCGGCGCTTCGGCGAAGAGACGCTCCAGGCGGCGTTCGAAATCGACTTCAGCCATTGCCCCGCCTCCCTTCCAGAACGACGCCGTCGGTCGGCGCCAGTCGCGCTCTGAGCTTTTCCAGACCACGTTTGACATGCGATTTGACCGTTCCAAGCGGCAGGTTCAAGGCCTCGGATGCTTCTCCGTGGGACAGACCCGCGCCGAAGCACAGCGAAACGCACAACCGCTCGGCTTTCGAGAGCGCCTTGAGCGCCTCGTCCAGATCGATGCGGTGGTCTGCGCTCGCGGAGACGACCTCGCCCTCTTCTTCTCCCCCTTCAGCCGCGAGTTCCGTCAGGCGGCGCTCCTTCTGCAGTCTGCGCAGGTACTGCCTGGCGGCGATCCGCTTCACCCACCCGGCAAACGTCCCCTCACCGCGGAACTCGGTGATCCGCTGAAAGGCGGTCAGGAAAGCGTCCTGCGCTACGTCGTCGGCTTCCGCGGCCTGCGCGCCCATCCGGCGCAGCAGATATCGGACGGCCGAGCCGTGGCGGCGCGCAAGCTCTCCGAACGCGCGCCCCTCGCCGGCCGCCGCGTGGGCGCAGAGCTCCACGTCGTGCAGGCTGGCGTAGCTCGATGTCTTGACGCCCGGCATGGGCATTCACCCCTCCCGAGGCGTTCAGGACTTCGGCTTGTTGATCAGGCCGAGGATGACGAAGGCCAGGCCGATGAAGCCCGGGAAGGCGGCGAAGCCCAGGAACCAGACGCTGGCGTCGGGTTCTTCGAAGCCGACCACGAGGCCGAGGGTCACCAGGCCCAGCGCGACGCCCAGCCACACGATGCCCGTGCGAAGGTCGCGCTGGGGGGACGGCGGCAGGCTCGGCGAGCGCACGTTCGTCGACATGGCGTCGATCATCTCCTGCGGCAGCGGCTGGCCGCGTTCGATCGCGGCGCGCAGGGTTTCGGCCATCTTCTGGCGCTCGAGGCTGCGGAAGTAGCGCGGCACGATCACGATCGCGGCGATCATCCCGAACAAGGCGATTGGAACCAGGATCTCCACGGAGATGTCTCCTCTTTTTCTCGATGCGGCGGACGAGAGCGCCCGTCTCTGATTGGAAGAGACTGGGCGGCGTACGAACAGATGCAGCTAAGCCTGTGAAACTTTAGTCATGATTCAGGTCCAGCGCCGCGCCGGGCCGCGCACCGAGAACCTCCATAAGGGCGGCGTCAGGGCCAGCACGGCCGTGGCGGACCAAGTGAGCCCCCCGATGAGGCCGCCCGTCCGTCCGCTTGCCCCTCGTCGCCGCCGACATACCGATCGGATGAGACGGTGAAGCTTAAATCTGCGGCCGGGCGGGCGCATACGCGGTCAAGGTGCGCGCCGCGGCCTGCTCCCCGGGTGTCGCCGGGTCAGGCGAAGGCTTCCGTATACGTCTCCGGTTTGAACCCGACGACGAGGCGACCGTCGATGGCCAGCACCGGCCGTTTGATCATCGAGGGCTGCGCCAGCATCAGCTCTATCGCCTTCGCCTCCGTCAGGTCCTGCTTGTCGGCGTCCGGGAGATTCTTGAACGTGGTCCCGGCGCGGTTCAGCAGCCGCTCCCAGCCCACCTCCCTCGCCCACCCCTCCAGCGTCGCCCGATCGATCCTCTGCTTCTTGTAGTCGTGGAAGGCGTAGGCGATCCCGCGGTGGTCAAGCCAGCTCCAGGCCTTCTTCATCGTGTCGCAGTTGCGGATGCCGTAGAGGGTGGTGGTCACTCGTCCGCTCCAGGGAAACGGTTGTGTCGAGAATCGATCTGCCCATGCCGACGCGCGAGGCGCTGGCCGGGGCGCTGCGCCGCCATCTGAAGAACGAGCTCGACTTGGAAGTGAAGGGATTCGACGCCCTCTTCCTGCTCGATTGGATCACCGAGCACGCCGGACCGCACTTCTACAACCAGGGCCTTGCCGACGCCCAGGCGCTGGTGCGCAAGAAGGCCGACGACTTCGTTGAAGCGATCTCTCATCTCGAGCAGCCGGCGCGCTACTGAGGCCAACCCAGGTTCCACCGGCCAAGGGCGATCCGGCGCCCGGTCCCGAAGACGCTGCGAACCAGGTGGATCTCCCGCACCATCCATTGCACGGGCTCCACCGGCTCCGGGTCGGCAGCCGCCTGGTCGTACAGCAGCGTCATGGCGCGCCGAGTGCGCTCCAGCAGCTCGTCCGAGGCATCGGCGCCATCGCACAGGCCCTGCAAGGACACGTGGAGTCGCGGGCGCGCGACCGGCCAGCCGCTGAGGCCGTGCTTCGCTCGTTGCGCCCACGCCC
Source organism: Phenylobacterium sp. (assembly GCF_031181185.1). Taxonomy (GTDB): domain Bacteria; phylum Pseudomonadota; class Alphaproteobacteria; order Caulobacterales; family Caulobacteraceae; genus Phenylobacterium. The sequence continues at coordinate 3,756 of NZ_JAPSKZ010000115.1, forward strand.
GGCGCCAGGCCGCGTCGGCCGCTGAAGGCTCGGGCCGGAGCGCGAAGTAGATCGGCTCAGGCCCTGACGAGCCACGCTCTGAGGCGCCGCGGAGAAGACGTTCCTGGGCCATGTCTCGACCTTTCCAAGTCAGAACATTGCAAGAACATCGGTAGTGTGTCCAGCCTGGGCTGGAGCTCAGCTCACTCCCACTCGATCGTCCCCGGCGGCTTGGATGTCACGTCGTAGACCACGCGATTGACGCCGCGGACCTCGTTGATGATCCGGGTGGCGCAGCGGCCCAGGACCTCCCAGGGAAACTCGAAGAAGTCCGCCGTCATGCCGTCGGTCGAGGTGACGGCCCGCAGCGCCAGCACGTGCTCGTAGGTCCGCGCATCGCCCATGACGCCGACGGTCTTGACGGGCAGCAGCACGGCGAACGCTTGCCAGATGCTGTCGTAGAGCCCGGCCTTGCGGATCTCGTCGAGGTAGATGGCGTCCGCCTGCTGCAGCACGGCGACCTTCTCGCGGGTGATCTCGCCTGGAATGCGGATCGCGAGCCCAGGTCCCGGGAACGGATGCCGGCCGACGAACTGAGGCGGAAGGCCGAGCTCGACGCCGAGGGCGCGGACCTCGTCCTTGAACAGCTCGCGCAGCGGCTCCACGAGCTTGAGCTTCATGTAGTCCGGCAGGCCGCCCACGTTGTGGTGGCTCTTGATGACCGCCGAGGGCCCGCCGCTGGCGGAGACGCTCTCGATCACGTCCGGGTAGAGGGTCCCCTGCGCCAGGAACTCCGCGCCCTCGATCTTTGCGCTCTCCTTGTCGAAGACCTCGATGAAGAGCCGGCCAATGGTCTTGCGCTTGGCCTCTGGGTCGGTAACGCCCGCCAGTTCGCCCAGGAAAAGATCAGATGCATCAACGTGCACCAGCGGGATGTTGTAGTGGTCGCGGAACATCGTGACGACCTGGGTCGCCTCATCCTTCCGCAGCAGGCCGGTGTCCACGAACACGCAGGTGAGCTGGTCGCCGATCGCCTCGTGGATCAGCACCGCCGCGACCGAGGAGTCGACGCCGCCCGAGAGACCGCAGATCACCTTGGCGTCGCCCACCTGCGCGCGGATCTTGGCGATCTGCTCCTGGCGGTAGGAGGCCATGGTCCAGTCGCCCTTCAGCCCGGCGATGCGGTGCGTGAAGTTGCGCAGGATCAGCGCGCCACGGGGGGTGTGGGCCACCTCGGGGTGGAACTGGATCCCGTAGAACCGCCGCCCCTCGTCAGCGATGACCGCATAGGGGCTGCCCTCCGAGGTGGCGATCACCTCGAAGCCCTGCGGAATGGCGGTGATCTTGTCGCCGTGGCTCATCCAGACGATCTCGGAATGGCCGAGCTCACCCAAGCCTTCCAGCAGGGGCGACTCCTTCTGGAGATTGATCTCGGCGCGGCCGAACTCGCGGTCGTGGCCGCCTTCCACGGCCCCGCCCAGCTGGGCGCACATGGTCATCTCGCCGTAGCAGATGCCGAGAACAGGCACGCCCATCTCGAACACCTTCTGCGGCGCACGAGGGCTCGCCTCCACGTGCACGCTTGCGGGGCCGCCTGAGAGGATGATGGCCTTCGGCCCGTAGGCCTCCAGCATGGCGTCGTCGACCTTGTCGAACGGGTGGATCTCGCAATAGACGCCGCTCTCGCGCAACCGCCGGGCGATCAGTTGGGTCACCTGGCTGCCGAAGTCGACGATCAGGACCTTTTCGTGGGCGGGCGTGGTCATGGGGCTCCGTTAGCGGGTCTTCTCCAGCACGGCGACGTAGAAGCCGTCGGTGCCGGAGGTGCGGGGGGAGAGGCGCAGGTCGCCGTTGGGGTTGAGATATCGGATGAGCGCCGGATCGTCGGTCGCGGGCCGCCGCGCGAAGGCCGTATGCTCCGCCAGGAAGGCGGCGACGCGGTCCTCGTTCTCCTCGGGCAGCACGGAGCAGGTGACGTAGACCATACGGCCGCCAGGCTTCACGAACCGGGCGCCGTCCGCCAGCACCTGGTCCTGATCGGCCTGGCGCTTGGCGAGCGCCTCCGGCGTCAGACGCCACTTCGTATCGGGATGGCGCCGCCACGAGCCCGTCCCGGTGCAGGGCGCGTCGATGAACACCACGTCCATCTTGCCGTCCAGGCCCTTCAGCGGCTCGGGGTTCACTGGCGAGCGGACCTGCAGGTTGCGGGCGCCCGCTCGGTCTCCGCGCCGAACCGTATCCGTCAGCCGCCGCGCATCGCTGTCATAGGCGTAGATCTGGCCGGTGTTGCCCATGGCGGCTGCGAGCGCCAGGGTCTTGCCGCCGCCGCCGGCGCAGAGGTCGAGCACCTGCTTGCCTTTGACGTCGCCCGCCGCCGCCGCGGCGATCTGGCTGCCCAGGTCCTGGACCTCGAACCAACCCTTGGAGAACTGCGGGATCGCCTCGACGGCGCCCCCGCGGGCGGCTGGATCCGGCGCCGCCATCCGCAGGGCGGTCGGCAGCACCCCGGTCGGGCGGGCCTCGACCGAGGCCAGCGCCTTCAGCGCCCGCTCGGGATCGGTCTTCAGCGTGTTGACGCGGAGGTCCACCGGCGCGCGTTCGGCGAGGGCCGCGCCCTCGTCCGCCCTCGCCTCGCCGAAGGCGCGCCCGAAGCTCGCGTCCAGCCAGTCGGGATAGTCGCCGCGAACCGGCGGCGGCGCCTCGGTCAGGTCCCGGGGGCCCTCTAGCGCCCGATGCTCGGTGTCCGTGAGCGGCCCCGGGCCATGCGGCTCCTCGGCCGCCGCGGCGGCGATGCGGTCGAGCGGCCAGTTCCAGAGGAAGCGCAGCGCGCCGAGCGCCGCGGCCCGCGGGCTCTCGTCGCCCATGCGCCAGCCGAGGGAGCGCTTGCGGCGGAGCACGTCCAGAACCAGGCCGGAGACGAAGGCCCGGTCCTTGGCGCCTGCGAAGCGCGAGGCGTCGCCCCAGGCCTTGAGGGCCAGGCGGACCGGACGGTGGCGGGCCTCGACGTCGCCTAGGATCTCAATGGCTGCCGCCAGCCGCCCGCCGTCGCGCATCAGACGGCGCTGGGGTAGTTCGGCGCCTCGCGCGTGATCATCACGTCATGCACGTGGCTCTCGCGCAGGCCCGCGTTGGTGATGCGGATGAACCGCGCCTTGGTGCGGAACTGCTGGAGATCGCCGGCGCCGACATAGCCCATCGCCGCGCGCAGGCCGCCGATCATCTGGTGCAGGATCGGCGCGATCGGCCCCTTGTAGGGCACCTGGCCCTCGATGCCCTCGGGCACCAGCTTCAGCGCGTCCTTCACGTCCTTCTGGAAGTAGCGGTCGGCCGAACCCTGCCCCATGGCGCCCAGCGAGCCCATGCCGCGGTACGACTTGTAGGACCGCCCCTGGTACAGGAACACCTCGCCCGGAGCCTCGTCGACGCCGGCGAACACGCCGCCCATCATGGCGACCGAGGCCCCCATGGCGAGCGCCTTGGCGAGGTCGCCCGAGTACTTGATGCCGCCGTCGGCGACGATCGGCACGTCGCTGTCCGCCGCGGCGCGAACCGCGTCGGCGATGGCGGTCAGCTGGGGCACGCCCACGCCAGCCACGATCCGCGTCGTGCAGATGGAGCCCGGGCCGATGCCAACCTTCACCGCGTCGGCGCCGGCGTCGATCAGGGCGCGGGCCCCGTCATAGGTGGCGACGTTGCCGGCGACGATCTGCACCCTGTTGCTCTCGCGCTTCACACGCTGGACGGCCTTGGCCACCTCGGCGTTGTGCCCGTGGGCCGTGTCGATCACGACCACGTCGACGCCGGCGTCCACCAGCGCCATCGAGCGCTCGTAGCCGGCGTCGCCCACCGTCGAGGCGGCGGCGACCAGCAGACGGCCCTGCGCGTCCTTGGCGGCGTGCGGATGGGCCTCGGCCTTCTCCATGTCCTTCACGGTGATCAGGCCGACGGCGTGGTACTCGTCGTCGACCACGATCAGGCGCTCGATCTTGTGCCGGCGGACCAGCTCCCGGGCCTCGGCCTGGCTGACACCCTCCTTCACCGTGACCAGGTTCTCCTTGGTCATCAGCACGCGGGCGGGCGTGTCGTCGCGCCCCTCGAACCGCATGTCGCGGTTCGTCAGGATGCCGACCAGCTTGCCGTTGTCGTCGACCACCGGGAAGCCGCTGATCTTCCGGCGCGCCTTGATCTGGCGCACCTCGCCCAGGGTCGTGTCGGGACCGATGGTCAGCGGGTTGATGACCATGCCGCTTTCGTAGCGCTTCACCTCGCGCACCTGGTCGGCCTGTTCCTCGACCGTCAGATTGCGATGCAGCACCCCGATGCCGCCAGCCTGCGCCATGGCGATGGCCAGCCGGCTTTCGGTGACGGTGTCCATGGCGGCGGACACCAGCGGGATGTTCAGATTGATCTCTCGCGTGAACCGGGTGGAGACATCCACCTGTGTGGGCATCACGTCGGATGCGCCGGGTTCGAGCAAAACATCGTCGAAGGTGAGCCCTTCGCGAATCTCCATGGAGACACCTCGTTTTGCGGCGCGGGTATACGCGGAAGGCGCCAGCGGCGGCAAGGGGCGTTCCAGATGGTTCATGCGAAGGCGGGCTCCTGTGCGGGTTCGTCGCAGCGCGTAAGCCCGAAGGTCATGGCGAACATCACCAGGCAGAGCCCCGAGGTGAGCGCCAGGGCCGCGCCCGCCGACTGCTCAAGCACGACCGCATAGACCGCCGGGCCCGCCACCTGGGCGAACATCGCCGGCCGCCCCAGGACCGCCGAGCGATAGGCGTAGGTCTCAGGTCCCCACAGGCTGAGCGGCAGCACGCCCTTTGACACCGTCAGCATCCCGTTCCCAGCCCCCTGCCCGATCGCCATGAGCGGCGCGCCGGCCTTGCCCATGACGGTCAGCGCCGCGGCGCCCAACGGATGGGTGAGGGTTGCGACGCGGGTGGTCGCCAGCGGCGGCAGGCGGCGCAGCACCGTGAACTCAAGGAAGCGCACCGTGACCGCGGCGATCCCGACCAGGCCGGCCGCTCCGGCGGCCTCGGTCATGCTCAGGCCGAAGGCCGACAGCAGCCTCGGCAGGTGGGCGCTCATGCAGGTCGAGATGAACCAGGCGCAGGCGAAGAGCACGGCGAGCTGGACCATCGCACGGTCCCAGACCACGCCGGCCAGCGCGGCCTTGACCTTGTGCGCCGGCCGACCCGGCGTGTCCGGGCAGATCCGGGCCATGAGCGGGAACAGCGCCAGGTGAACCAGCGCCCAGGCGAAGCAGGCGCCGCGCCAGCCCAGTTCCTCGGTCAGCCAGCCGGTCAGCGGCCACCCCAAGGTCGAGCCCAGGCCGCCAATGAGGGCGACAGCCGTGATCGGCCGGCGGGCCGCCTGTCCATAGAGCGCCACCAGGATCGCGAAAGGCGTCGGCGACAGGCCATAGGCCATGCCAAGGCCCATGGTCAGCATCGCCGCGGTGAGGCCCAGCACGCCCTGCGCCTGGCCCAACAGGAACAGGCCTAGAGCGAACACGAGGTGCGATCCCAGCAGGATCTTCGCTCCGCCTGTTTCGTCGATGCGCCGGGCGATAGCCGGGGCCGTGAACGCCGGAACGGCGAGCGACAGGGAGACCAGGCCGAAGACCACCAGGGGCGGAAGGCCGAGGTCCCGGCCGACGGGATCGCCCAGCACGCCCATCAGGTAGAAGCTGGATGCGAAGGCGGCGATCTGGCCCACGCCGAACCCCGTGACCACCAGGGCCTTGGAGCGATGCGACGGGCTGAACGGCGGCATGGCGCTGGAGTGCCGGAGTCGCTTAGCGTCGAAAATCGACTTATTAGCTCGTCCATGTTCGAAAAACTCACAAGCGGGCCATCGCCCTCGCTGAACGCGCTCCGCGCCTTTGAGGCCGTGGGGCGGACGGGCAAGGTGACATTGGCCGCCGAGGAACTGCACGTCACGCCGTCGGCGGTCAGCCGGCAGGTGAAGGCGCTGGAGGCCGTCCTCGGCGTCCGCCTGCTTTCCGGACCGAAGCACCGGCTGGAACTGACCGCTGCGGGCCGCGACCTGGCGCCGGCGCTGACGGAAGCCTTCGACCGCATCGACGCCGCCGTGCGCCGCACCCGCCTGGGCGGCGAGGACCTGCATGTGGCCGTCAACGCCAGCCTGTCGGTAAAGTGGCTGATCCCGCGCCTGTCGGATTTCCAGGCGCGCCACCCAGACATCCGCCTGCACCTGTCCGAGCTTGCCTCTCACGCCACCTCGCACCGGGGCGCCCAGGCGGTGGTCCGCATCGTCCCGCTAAGCCGTCTGGCCGACCCCAACTGCACGGCCTTCGCGCGCAATGCCCTGGGCGCGGTGATGTCTCCGGACTGCGCCGCCCGCGCCGGCGGCGACGTCCTCAAGGCACCTCGCCTGGCTGCCGTCACCCACCCGGAAGCCTGGCCGGTCTTCGCCGAGCTCGCCGGACTGGAGCTGCCGCCCGCCGTCGAGCGGCCGTTCGCCCACGTCCATTTCGCCATGGACGCCGCCCTCGCCGGGCTGGGCGCGGCGGTGCTGTCGTGGCCGCTATGCGTGGACGAGGTGCAATCGGGCCGCCTTGTCGCTCCCGCGGGCTTTCACCGCTCGGCCAGCGCCTTCGCGATACTGACGACCCCCGGCGCGGAGAGCCGCGCGCTGGCTCGTTTCCGGGATTGGTTGGTCGCCGAAGGCGCGAGGACGCCCGAGCCGCCGGGCGCGCAAGACGAGACCGCAAATCCCGCTGCGGGAGAGGAGGCTGAACCGACTAGCGCCCCTTGAACCCGGTCGCCACGAGGAAGACCTCGGAGCTGTCCTGGCGGCTGGCCTTGGGCTTGACGTTGCGCACGTCGGCGAAGTGCTTCTTCAACTGGGCGATCAGCTGGTCGGTGCCGCCGCCCTGGAAGGCCTTGGCGACGAACGCGCCGCCGGGCTTCAGCACCTCTATGGCGAAGTCCATGGCCGCCTCGATCAGCCCGACGATCCGCAGGTGGTCGGTCTCGCGGTGGCCGATGGTGTTCGGCGCCATGTCCGACAGCACCACGTCCGGCGGGCCGCCCAGCAGCTCGATCAGCTTGGGCCCGCACTCCGGATCGGTGAAATCCATCTGCAGGATATGGGCGGGCGGCAGCGGCTCCACCGGCAGCAGGTCGACGCCAGCGATGTCGGTCACCCCGCGCTGGATGGCCACCTGGGTCCAGCCGCCGGGCGCAAGCCCCAAGTCCACCACCCGGACGCCCTTGCGGAACAGATGGAAGCGGTCGTCGATCTCGGTGATCTTGAACGCCGCCCGGCTGCGGTAGCCGAGGGCGCGGGCCTTCGCGGCGAACGGATCGTTCACCTGGCGCTCGAGCCAGGCCTGCTGCGAGGGGGTGCGCTGCTTGGCCGTCTTCAGGCGCGCAGGCTTGCCGCGGCCGCCTTCCTGGCCGCCCGTGGGCGGCTTCACCATGCGCTTGCGGGGCGGTTCGGTCATTCGGGCCTCCCGGCGGAACTCTGGCCGCCGCGTCCGCGGCGGCGCTTGCGGCGGCGCCGGCCGCCGCGATCGGACATGAGCGAGAGCAGGATGCCTTCGCGCAGGCCGCGGTCGGCGACCCGCACGCGCGAGCAGGGCCACAGCTCCTGTCTGAGACGGCTTTTTGGGATTAGCTCCCCCTCGCGGGTTCGCTGCCCATTGTCACCGCCATTGTAGCACGTGTGTAGCCCAGCCCGTAAGGGCCATGAGGACTTGACGTCATCCCCACCTTCCTCG
>NZ_JAPSKZ010000116.1 GCF_031181185.1 Phenylobacterium sp.
GCTACTTCGCCGCCCGCACCAAGGACGAGGGCCGCCGCTGCGATATCGAAGCCGGCATGGCCAAGCTGCTGGCCGCGCGCGTGGCCTGGTCCAACGCCGACGCGGGCGTCCAGGTGCACGGCGGCAACGGCTATGCCCTGGAGTTCGAGATCAGCCGCATCCTGTGCGACGCCCGCATCCTCAACATTTTCGAGGGCGCCGCCGAGATCCAGGCCCAGGTGATCGGCCGCGGCCTGCTGGCCGGTCGCCGCTAGGCGAGGCCCAGGCGACGCGCCTTTTCCACAAGGACCTGAGCCTGGCGGATCGAGGCGGCGTCCACCATCCGGCCGTCGATGGCCACCGCCCCGCGGTTCGCCCGCTCGCCCTCGGCCAGAGCCTCCAGGATCCGCCGGGCGCGGGCGATCTCGTCGGCGGTCGGGCTGAAGACTTCGTTCAGAACGGCGATCTGGTCTGGGTGGATCGCCCACTTGCCCTCGAATCCGAGCGCAGAGGCCCGCCGGGCGCTCCACCGCAGCCCCTCGGGATCGCGGAAATCGGCATAGGGCCCGTCCACCGGCCGAACGCCGGCGGCGCGGCAGGCGACGACGATGCGCGCCAGCGCATAGTGCCAGGCGTCCCCGAGGTGCGGCGGCCGCGCGCCGGTCGCGTCGGGCTCGCCCAGCACGGCGTAGTCGGGGACCGGCCCGCCGATGGAGACCGTCCGCGCCCCTACGGAGGCGGCGTAGTCTCCCGGGCCGAAGTGCAGGCTCTCCACCCGCGGGCTGGCGGCGGCGATGGCGTCGACGTTCTGGAGCCCCTCGGCCGTCTCGATCTGCAGCTCGAGGCCCAGGCGCTTGCGCCCCGTGGCGGCTTCGATCTGGCTCAGCAACACGTCTAGCAGGTGGACGTCGGCGGCGCAGTTCACCTTGGGAACCATGATCAGGTCCAGCCGGTCGCCGCCCTGCTCGGCCACCTCGATCAGGTCCCGGTACATGAAGGGCGTGTCCAGCGCATTGATCCGCACCGAGACCGTGCGCTCGCCCCAGTCCACGTCGCGCAGGGCCTCGATCACGGTCTTGCGGGCGGCCGGCTTGTCGGGCGGGGCCACGGCGTCCTCGAGGTCCAGCATGACGATGTCGGCGGCGCTGGCGGCGGCCTTGTCGATGAAGCGGGCGGAGGAGCCCGGGACCGAAAGCTGGCTGCGGTTCGGGCGCGCGGGACGATCGAAGGTCATGCGGGCAGGGCTCCGGAAACTCTGGCTCGAGGTTCCTAGCGCGTCCCGGCCATCGCCGCGACCGCCGGGCTAGACGGGGGCGCAGGTGCTGAGGTTGACCGGCTTGGCTTCCGTGCGGGTCCATTCCCCGCCGGTCTTCGAAAACTCGGCGAAGGCCGAGCCCGACTTGCCCGTCGAGCCGTCGGCCATCCGCGCAGAGAAGCGCATCGCGGCGACCACCCGGGTGGTGACGCCCTTGGCCTGCTCCTCAGGCGTCAGCTCCTGCAGGCCCTTGCAGGTCACCTCGAAGGACTCGCAGCCCTTGCCCTCGACCTTGGTCGCGCAGGCCGGGTGGCTGGCTTCGATGTCGTTGCGCCAGGCCAGGATCTGCGCGTCGAGGCCGGCGTTGGGATCGCTGGACGAGGCGGCGTCGCCTCCGGAGCTGCAGGCGGAAAGGACGAGGGCGGCAAGGAGGAGGGCGGACCGGACCAAGGCGAACTCCGAGGACGAAGGGAGGCCGCGCGCATAACGCATCGAAAGCGGCGGCGATATGGCGCCAGCGTGAATATTGGCGGGGCCGGGTTCCTCGAACGCCGTTGTCCGGAGCGGCCGGCTGAGCCAACTTGGCCGCATGACCACCGCCGCTTCTCCCGCCCTGCAACCGGGGCTGACCTCATCCGCCGCTGCCGCTGCCGCGCCGGCCGAGCGCCTCGCCTCGATCGACATCTTGCGGGGCGTGGTGATGGTCCTGATGGTGCTGGACCACGTGCGCGACTTCTTCCACGTGCACGCCGCCAGCTTCGATCCGCTGGACCCGGAGCGCAGCTGGGCCCTGCTTTATGCAACCCGCTGGGTCACCCATTTCTGCGCGCCGGTCTTCGTACTGCTGGCCGGCGTCTCGGCCTTTCTCCAACTGGCGCGCGGCAAGCCCCGGGCCGAAGTCGCCCGCCTCCTCGTCACCCGCGGCCTGTGGCTGGTGCTGCTGGAGCTGACGCTGATCGCGTTCGGCTGGAGCTTCCGCTTCGACTTCTTCTTCCTGCAGGTCATCTGGGCGATCGGCCTCAGCATGGTCGCTTTGGGCGCTCTCGTCTGGCTGCCCTGGCGCGCCGTGCTGCTCATCGGAGTCGCCATCGTGGCCGGCCACAACCTGCTCGATCCCATCGACGCCGCCGACCTGGGCGCCTGGGCGCCGCTCTGGAACCTGTTGCTCGAACCAACCGTGATCGTCGTGCAGGGCAAGGTCTACGGCTTCGTAGCCTATCCCGTGCTGCCGTGGCTGGGCGTGATGGCGCTTGGCTTCGGCCTGGGGCCCGTTTTCGGTCTTGCCGGGACCCGGCGGCGCCGGACGCTGGCGCTGCTCGGCCTCGGCCTGATTGGCCTGTTCGTGGCGCTTCGCCTGGCCCACGGCTACGGCGACCCGTCCACCTGGGCGGCCCAAGCCACGCCCGGCCGGACGTTAATGGACTTCCTGTCGACCAGCAAATACCCGCCCTCGCTGCAGTTCGTCTGCATGACCATCGGGCCGGCGTTGCTGCTGCTGCCGCTGCTGGAGCGGCTCAAGGGGTTCTGGGTCGAGCCGTGGCGCACCTTCGGCGCGGTCCCCTTCTTCTTCTACATCCTCCACATCTACCTGGTGCACGCGCTGTCGACGGCGTTCAGCCTCGCCCAGAGCTACCCGGTCTGGGGCGTGGCGGACTTCTTCCGGGACCCGGCCGCGTTCCGGGGGTTCGGCTACGATCTGGCCGGCGTCTACCTGGTGTGGATTGCGGTGGTCGCGGCGCTCTATCTGCCCTGCCGGTGGTTCGCGGGCGTCAAGCGCCAGCATCCCGGCGGCTGGATGAGCTACCTCTAGGTCTCCGGCGCCGCGGCCGTCATCACCGGGCCGATCTCGTCGTGCAGCACGAGATCGGCGTACGGGTCGAGTTCGGTGGGCTCGCGGTTGACGATGGCCAGCGCCGCCCCGTTCCGCTTGGCCATCAGCGGGAAGCCCGCGGCCGGATATACCACTAGGGACGAGCCCAGCACCAGGAAGAGGTCGCAGGCCAGCGTCTCCTCCTCGGCCCGCGCCATCGGCCCCACCGGCATCGATTGCCCGAACGAGATGGTCGCCGTCTTCACGATGCCGCCGCAGGACCGGCAGGCCGGCAGGTCGCCCGTGGCCTCGTACAGCGCCTTCAGCTCGTCCAGCTCGTGCCGCAGGCCGCATTCCAGACAGGTGGCGTAGCTGGCGTTGCCGTGCAGCTCGATGACCTTCTCCGGCGGCACGCCCGAGGCTTGGTGAAGATTGTCGACGTTCTGGGTGATCACCGCGGCGCACTTGCCCTGGGCGACCAGGCGGGCGACGGCCATGTGGCCGGCGTTCGGCTCGCGCCCCACCCAGCCGGCGCGGCCCGAGAACGCCCGCTCCCACACTTCGCGGCGCTTCTCCTCGCTGGCCACAAACTCCTGGAAGTAGATCGGCTTCATCTTCGACCAGACGCCGCCGGGGCTGCGGAAGTCGGGAATCCCCGAGTCGGTCGAGATGCCGGCCCCGGTGAACACCACCAGGCGGCGGGCGTCGGCGATCATCCGGGCGAGTTCGGCGCGGGACATGGCCTCAGGCTAGCCGCGGCGGGCGGGGATCGGAAGTGGAAGGGGCGATCGGCCCGGCCGCGGTCGGGGGGATGCCAGGGGTGTGGGCCGGGCCGATCGACGACCACTCGTGTCCGACAGGCAAGTCGTTGAGCGATCGGCGTTACAACCGCCTGTCAAAAGGCAAGTTCCGCAGGGCTGCGAATTCTATGAGCCCAGGCGACCGCGTTCGCCCAGCCGCTCGCCGGTCTGGGCCTCGCCGTCGAGGTCCTTGGTCTTTCGGCCGTCGAGGCTGCCGTGGTTCTGGTCGATGCGGGGGGTCTCCGCCAACCGCGGGTCGCGCACGGCGCCGCCCTCCTCGGGCGCGTGGGCGGCTTCGGTGTCGGACGGACGGTTGGGGTCGGTCGGGATTTCGGGCATTGCGGCCTCCTCTTCGCTGTCGCGGAAGGGAAGGCGGCGGCGGCCGGCCCGTTCCTAAGGCGGCGCTCCGAAGGCCTGCGCCAGGTCCGCCGCGGTCGCCCCTTCGACCTCCAGCCGCTTGAGGCGGGAGGTCTCGCCCGCGGCGATCCGCACCGCCGAGCGTGGGACGTTCAGGGCCTTGGCGATGAGCGCGACGACGGCGGCGTTGGCGGCCCCGTCCGAAGGCGCGGCGCTGACCCGGACCTTCAGCACCGGGCGTCCGGCCTCGTCGGGGCTCCAGCCATCGACCGCGTCGCGGCCGCCCTTGGGCGTTACCCGGACCGCGAGGCGGACGCTCAGCCCAGCAAGCCCTGCAGCGGCCGGAAGACCATCGGCAGCAGGTAGATCTTGATGCCCTGCAGCACGAGGATGGCGATGATCGGGCTGATATCCACGCCGCCCAGCGGCGGGATGACCTTTTGGAAGGGCGCCAGCACCGGCCGGGTCACCGCCTCCAGGAAGCGGACCAGGCCGTAGACGAACTGGTTGCGCAGGTTGATGACGTTGAACGCCACCAGCCACGACAGGATCGCGCTGACGATGATCGCCAGGATCAGGAGCCCGAGCAGGCTGTCGATGATGAAGTAGACGAAGCTGGCCATGCCCACCGTTTAGCGGCCTTTTGGCCGCAGGCAAGGCGAAGCCGGAAGCGCGCGCTTGACAGCACCCCCGCCAATCGCCTTATTCCGCGCCTTCCTGGGGCCGTAGCTCAGTTGGTAGAGCGCCTCGTTCGCAATGAGGAGGTCAGGGGTTCGACTCCCCTCGGCTCCACCAGGAACCTTCAGCTGAAATCCAGGGTGAGCCGCAGCGCGCCGACGACGGCGTGGTCGCGCCCTTTGTCGCCGCCCGGGCGGAAGATCACCTGCAGGTCGGGCTGGAGGGTCAGCCGGCCCACCGTGTCGGCATAGGTGATCTCGATCCCGCTCTCGTGGCCGCCCAGGTCCAGGCCCTCGTCACGGCCGTTGGCGCGCGCCTTGTTGGACAGGAACGCCTGTTGCACGCCCACCGAGAAGGCGCTGTCAGGGCGGCTTTCGAAGACACCCTGCACCTTCACGCCCGCCTGCCAGCCGCCGGTGAACGGCGTGGTGTCGCCATCCGAAAGGCCGACGCGGACGAAGGCGCTGGCCCCGCGGGCCTCGTCGCCGGCGAAGCGGCCTTCGGCCAGGGCGTAGCCGCCGCGGGCGCGCCGAAGCGCCGGATCGCCCGCCGGACCCAGGTCGCGGATGTCCTCCTGCCGCTCGGTGTAGCCCCAGACGCCCGCCGCCATGCGGACGGTCCCGTTCCAGGCGGCCTCGCCCACCAGCAGGGCGCCCTGGTCGAGGCCCATGTCCGGACCGCCGGGATCGCCGATCGTGGCGGCGTCCGCGTTCAGCACCGCCGCCTGGAACGAGGCGCCCTCGTCGCCGCCGACCCGCAGGCGCGCCGCAAGGGTCGTCGAGGGGAATATGGAAGGTCCGTTCGGGCCGGTGGAGGCGAACTCCGAGCCGATGCCGAACGAGGGATTGATCAGCAGGTCCGACGCCTCGGTCGAATAGAACTCGCTGTTGAGGTCGTAGAGCCCCGCCAGCAGCGCGGCGCGGCCGCCGGCGAAGCTCTGCTCGACCCACAGTTCGTAGAGCCGCGCCCGCGGGCGCGGGACCTCGATGTTGTCGACGCCCTGCAGCGTGCCGATCAGGTCGTTCGGCGCCCCGCCGCTGTTGTTCAGCAGGTACAGGTGGACGCGGCCGCCCTTCCAGCCGAAAGCCTTCTCCAGGTCGCCCTCGACCACCACGTCCAGGTTGTCCAGGAAGCGGCCGGCCTTCTTGTCCACGCCCGACAGGCCGCCGCTGACGTCGGCCGTATAGACGATCTCATGCGTCCAGGCGCCGTCGTCTTCGGCGAGGGCCGGCGCGGCGGCCGCCGCCGCCGTGACCGACAGCGCGAATACACGCATGGCGCGCATCGTCTTGTTGAACATTGAACCCACCACGAGTTATCGTTGGGTGGACCGATAAATCTGCGCCTGTGAATCTCAGGTTAAATCCCGATATCGGTGATCTATATTCAGGTATGTGCGAAATTCACATAAATTGACGCGGAATATGATCTTAGATTGCCGTCCAAATACCGGTCTTCGCCCGGTATAGTAGCCTTCCATTAAGGCTATCGTCGTTATGTCGGCCCCAGGACATTGGGGGGACGGCCTTGCTCAGGACGATCCGACAGAAGGTGACGGCCGCGGGCGCGGCGGTTCTGGTGCTCTGCGTGAGCAGCGCTGGCGCGGGCCTGTGGGTCGCCAGCACGCTTGACGGGGCGCTGGAGCGCTCCGCCCGCTCCGAGGCGGTGCAGCGCAACCACATGCAGGCCGACATGATGCACGACGCCCTGCGCGGCGATGTGCTCTCCGCGCTGCAGGCCGGCAATCCGGTGCTGGGCGTGACCATGGACGACGTGAAGCGCGACCTGGCCGAGCACAAGGCCGAGTTCCGCAGCGCCGTCGCCGAGAGCGTGAAGCTCGCGCCCGACGCCGGCATCCGCGCAGCGCTGACCCAGTTGGAGGCCCCGCTGGCCGGCTACATGACCGCCGCCGACTCGATCATCGCCCGGGCGGAAACCGACCCGATGGGCGCCCAGGGCCAGTACGCCGCCTTCGCCGAAGCCTTTGGGGTGCTGGAAACGGCCATGGCGGAGGCCTCCGACAAGATCGGCGCCGCCGCGGCCGCCGACGCCAAGGCGGCGCGCGAGCACGCGGCGCTGGGCCAGCTCCTGATGAGCGTCGCCATCGGCGCGGGCGTGTTGTTCGCCGGCGGCCTGATCCTGATGGCCCGCCGGACGGTGGTGCGCCCGATCCTCGACCTGGCCGACGACATGCGCCGTCTGGCCGGCGGCGATCTGGACGTGGCCCTGAAGGGCGCCGAGCGTCCCGACGAGGTGGGCGAGATCGGCCGGGCCGTGCGCGCCTTCCAGGAGGTCATCGTGGCCCGCACCCGCGCCGAGGCCGATGAGGCCGACGCCCGCCGCCGGGCCGCCGCCGACGCCGAAGCGCGCGAGCAGGCCGAGCGCCTGGCCCGCGCCCGCGCCCAGGCCAAGGTCGTCGAAGACCTGGCCCAGGGCCTGCGCCGGCTGGCCGACGGCGAGCTGGACTTCCGCCTGACCGACGCCTTCGAGGGCGAGTACGAGAGCCTGCGTGCGGACTACAACGAGGCCATGGGCCGGATGGAGGAGACGCTGCGCACCATCATCGGCGCGGCCGAGGCCATCCGCACCGGCGCGCTGGAGATCGGCAACGCCTCGCAGGACCTCTCGCGCCGCACCGAACAGCAGGCCGCCAACCTGGAAGAGACCGCCGCCGCCCTGGACGAGATCACCGCCACGGTGAAGACCTCGGCCGAAGGCGCCGACGAGGCCCAGCGGGCGGTCTCGAACTCCAAGCAGGAGGCCGAACAATCGGGAGAGGTCGTTCGCCAGGCGGTGCAGGCTATGGACCAGATCGAGGAGTCGGCCCGCCAGATCAGCCAGATCATCGGGGTCATGGACGAGATCGCCTTCCAGACCAACCTCCTGGCCCTTAACGCCGGCGTCGAGGCCGCCCGGGCGGGCGAGGCCGGCAAAGGCTTTGCCGTGGTCGCCTCGGAAGTCCGCGCGCTCGCCCAGCGTTCGGCCGACGCCGCGAAGGAGATCAAGACCCTGATCTCGGCCTCCACCGGCCAGGTGTCTGAGGGCGTCGAGCTGGTCGGCCGCGCCGGCCAGGCGCTGGACCGCATCGCAGGCCAGGTGGCCGGCATCGACCGGCTGGTGTCCGAGATCTCGCTGTCGTCGCGTGAACAGTCGGTCAGCCTGGGCCAGATCAACACGGCGGTGAACCAGATGGACCAGATGACCCAGCAGAACGCCGCCATGGTCGAGCAGTCGACCGCCGCCACCATGGCGCTGAACACCCAGGTGGACCACCTGTTCGGCCTGGTGGGCCAGTTCCGCGTCGGTCAGCCCCAAGATTGGGCGCCGGACGAGCGGCGGGTCGCCTGATCCCCGCGCGGCGGAGCGTCCCGTTGTAGCGTAGGGGCGGCGCCCCTATCCTGGCGGGCTATGTTCAACCTGTTCCGCAAGAAGGCGCCGCAGGCCCGCCCGTCCACGGGCGGCCGGCTGGTCTATGCGGTGGGCGACGTCCACGGCCGGCTGGACCTGCTAGGGCCGCTGCTGCGCGACATCGCCGAGGACGCGCTGGCCTCGCAGCCGGCGGAGCGGCCGCTGCTGGTCATGCTGGGCGACTACGTGGACCGGGGCCCGGACTCGAAGGGCGTCGTCGACCTGCTGCTGCAGATGCGCACCTATGCGCGGCTCGAGACGCGGACGCTGAAGGGCAACCACGAGGAGGCGCTGCTGCGCTTCCTGGACGATCCGATGTTCGGCGCCACCTGGCTGGACAACGGCGGCGGGCCGACGCTTGCCTCCTACGGCGTGCAGCCGCCCGCCTCGCGCACCGATCCCGAAGCCTGGGCGACCGCCAGCCGCGCGTTCTCCGAGGCGTTAAGCGACCAGCACCGGGCCTTCTACGAGGGGCTGGAGCTGATGGTGACGCAGGGCGACTACGCCTTTGTCCATGCCGGCGTGCGGCCTGGCGTGGCGATCGAGGCCCAGGCCGAGCGCGACCTGCTGTGGATCCGGCAGGAATTCCTCGAGGCGGCCGGGCCCTTCGGCAAGGTGATCGTGCACGGCCACACGCCGTCGGAGGAGGCCCAGCTCACCCGCCACCGCCTGGGCGTGGACACCGGCGCCTACGCCACCGGCGTGCTGACCGCCGTGCGGCTGGAAGGCGAGGACCAGCGGCTGATGCAGTCCAGGGCCCGCCGGCCGCACGCCGCCTAGCGGTCGAGCGCCCGCTCCGGGCGCATGGGCCTGAGCCATCCCTCGATCACCGCGAACAGGCCGAAGGCGATCAGCCCGACGGCGGCGACGCTCAGCACGAGTTCGCCTAGCGGCTGGCGCTCAAGCTCGTCCAGCGCTCCACTCAGCCCCCGCGCCTCGGCCGCTCGCGCCCGCCAGCCGGCGAGCATGACGAAGACACCGGCGGGCGTGAGCGCCACGCCCCGTCCGAAGTAGCCGATGCGGGCCAGGACGCTCGCCAAGGCCCGCGTCCGCCGCTCCCCCTGCAGGTCTCGTCCGAAGTGATCGAAGACGGCGCGGGCAATGCTGCCGACGCCGCAGCCGGCGATGAAGAGGCCGCAGCCGACCACCAGCAGGTCGCCCATCGGCAGGTCGAGGGCGCGGCCGACCATGGCGCGCGCCTTCGCGCTGTCGTCCGTCTCGCCAAGATCCTCAAGGGCGTCCAGCAGCCCGAACACCGAAACCGCCATGGCCGCATAGGTCGCGCCGCTGATCGCCTGGCCCGAGCGGGCGAGCAGCGCCTTCAGCTTCCGGCCTCGGCCGTCAACGTCGAACAGCGCCTGCAAGGCACGCCAACCGGCGAAGGCGTAGAGGCCCAGGCCCGTCAGCCACAACAGCGCGATGCCGAATGGCCAACGCCGCCAGGCCTCCATCGCCCCCTGCACGCCCTCGGCGTGCGGCGTCAGGTCCAGGGCGGCCATCAGCGCGACCGCGCCGACGCTGACGTGCACGACGCCGCGCGCCAGATATCCGGCCCGGGCGGCGAGTTCGATGACGGCGGCCAGCGGCCGCCGGTCGAAACGGCGGCCCAGGCGCAGCGCGGGGGCGGCGACCATCCCTCCGCAACGGGACGGAATGGCTACGGTTCCGCTAGTGGGCGTCGTCCCAGTTGGCCGCGGCGCGAGCCTCCACGACCAGCGGCACCGAGATCTGCAGCGCCGGCTCGGCCGCCTTCTCCATGATCCGCTTCGCCACCGCGATCACCGCCTCGGCCTCGGCCTCGGGCGCCTCGAAGACCAGTTCGTCGTGCACCTGCAGCAGCATCCTGGCGCTCAGCCCCGCCTCGCGCAGCGCCGCCGGCATGCGGATCATGGCCCGGCGCATCACGTCGGCCGCCGCGCCCTGGATCGGGGCGTTGATCGCCGCGCGATCGGCGAAGCTGCGCTCGGCCTGGCTCTTCCCCCGGGCGGCGGGGATATGGACCTTCCGGCCGAAGATGGTGGTGACGAAGGCTTGGCTGCGCACCTGCTGGATCTGGCGATCCATGTAGGTGCGGATGCCGGGGAAGCGCTCGAAGTAGGTCTTGATGTAGGCGCCCGCCTCGTCGCGGGGGATGCCCAGCTGGTTGGCCAGGCCGAAGGCCGAGATGCCGTAGACGATGCCGAAGTTGATGGCCTTGGCGCGCCTGCGGGTCTCGGCCGGCATGCCCTCGACCGGCACGCCGAACATCTCGGACGCCGTCATGGCGTGGATGTCTAGTCCCTCGGCGAACGCCCGCTTCAGCTGCGGGATGTCGCCGATGTGGGCCAAGAGGCGCAGCTCGATCTGGGAGTAGTCGGCGCTGATCAGCACATGGCCCGGCTCGGCGATGAACGCCTTGCGGATCTTGCGGCCTTCCTCGGTCCGGATCGGGATGTTCTGCAGGTTGGGGTCTTCCGAGGCGAGCCGCCCCGTCGTCGCCGCAGCCATCTTGAACGAGGTGTGCACCCGGCCGGTCTTGGGGTTGATCGCCTCGACCAGGTTGTCGGTGTAGGTGCCCTTCAGCTTCGACAGTTGGCGCCAGTCCAGCAGGATGCGGGGCAGCTCGTGGCCCTGGGCGGCCAGGTCCTCCAGCACCGAGGCGTCGGTGGAGGCCGCGCCCGTGCCGGTGGCCTTGCCGCCGGACAGGCCCATCTCCTGGTAGAGGATCTCGCCGATCTGCTTGGGGCTGCCCAGGTTGAACGGCCGGCCGGCCAGGCGGTGGGCCTCGGCCTCCAGCTCGCCCATGCGCACGCCGAAGTCGTTGGAGAGCTCGCGCAGGCGCTGCGGGTCGACCTTGATGCCGGCCAGCTCCATCTCGACCAGCACGCGCGGGAGCGGCCGCTCGACGGTCTCGTAGATCGTCGCCAGGCCCTCGTGCGCCAGCCGTGGCTTGAGGTGCTCCCACAGCCGCAGCGTCACGTCGGCGTCCTCGGCCGCGTAGCAGGTGGCCTCGTTCAGGGCCACGTGCTTGAAGCTCTTCTGCGCCTTGCCGGCGCCGGCCACGGTCTTGAAGCTGATCGGCTCGTGGTCGAGCCAGGTCTTGGACAGCTCGTCCATGCCGTGGCCCTTCCGCAGGCCGCCCTCCAG
>NZ_JAPSKZ010000117.1 GCF_031181185.1 Phenylobacterium sp.
CCCGGTGCTCTGTCAGAACGTCACCATCCGCAAACTCGACATCAACAGTCACGGTCCGAACAACGACGGCATCGACCCGGAGAGCTGCGACCACGTTCTGATCGAGGACTGCTTCCTCTCCACCGGCGACGACTGCATCGCGCTGAATTCAGGCCGCAACGAGGACGGCCGCCGGATCGGCGTTCCCTGCCAGAACGTCGTGATCCGCGGCTGCCGCATGGCCGACGGCCATGGCGGCCTCACCATCGGCAGCCAGATCTCGGGCCACGTGAAGAACGTGTTCGCCGAGAACTGCCGCCTGGACAGCCCTGACCTCGACCACGCGATCCGTTTCAAGAACAACGCCCTGCGCGGCGGCGTCGTCGAGCGCGTGCGCTATCGCAATCTGGAGGTTGGCAACGTCCGCCGGGCGGTGGTCACGGTGGACTTCAACTACGAGGAAGGCGCGAACGGCCGCTTCAAGCCGGTGCTGCGCGACGTCCTGATCCAGAACGTGAAGAGCGCCAAGAGCCGCCGCGCGGTCGACCTGCAGGGCCTGCCTGGCGCGCCCGCTCGCGACATCCGCATCGAGAACTGCGACTTCCAAGGCGTGGCCGAGCCCTCGATCGTCAAGCACGTGGAGGGCCTCAAGCTCTCCAACGTCCGCGTGAACGGCCGTGTGGCCCGCGACCTGACCAAGGACCTCTGATGCTCCGCCGTACGCTGCTCGCCGGGCTCGTGGCCCTTTCGTTCGTGGTCCCGGCGCATGCCGCCTCCGACGCCGAAATGTGGCGCAAGGCCGAAGCTATGGCGGCCTCCATCGCCGCCCCGCGCATCCCGGACCGCGCCTTCTCGCCCGCTCGCTTCGGCGGGCGGCCGGATGGGAAGACCGACGCCCGACCCGCCATCGAGGCCGCCATCGCCGCCGCCAATCGCGCCGGCGGCGGCCGCGTGGTGCTGGGTCCCGGCGCCTGGTTCTCCAAGGGGCCTATCCGGCTGAAGAGCCGCGTCGAACTGCGCGTGGAAAAGGGCGCCACCCTCCTCTTCTCGCCGAACCCCGACGACTACCTGCCGCCGGTGAAGACGCGGTGGGAAGGCACCGAGGTCCTCACCTACTCGCCTCTGGTCTATGCCGCCGACGTCGAGGACGTGGCGATCACCGGCGAGGGCGTCATCGACGGCAACGCCCAGAGCGGCTTCCACCCCTGGCACAAGACCGCCGAGCCCGACTTCCAGCGCCTGCGCCGCATGGGCTTCGAGGGCGTGCCGGTGGAGCGGCGGGTGTTCGCCAGGGGCACGCACCTTCGCCCGCCGCTGATCCAGGTGTTCGGGGGCAAGCGCATCCGCCTGGAGGGCTTCACCGCCAAGAACTCGCCGTTCTGGGTCAATCACCTCGTCTATGCCGACGACGTGGTCGTGCGCGGCATCAAGGTCGACAGCCACTTCCCGAACAACGACGGCGTGGACGTGGAATCCTCCACCCGCGTGCTGATCGAGGACAGCTGGTTCCGCACCGGTGACGACAGCGTGGTGATCAAGTCGGGCCGCGACCTCGACGGCCGCAAGATCGCCCGGCCCAGCGCCTGGGTGCTGGTGCGCAACAACGACATGGGCGGCGAGGATGGCATCGCCCTCGGCAGCGAGATGTCGGGCGGCATCCACGACGTGTTCTTCACCGACAACATCCTGCGCAAGGGCGCCTCGGCGATCCGCTTCAAGGCCAACCTCGACCGCGGGGGGACGGTCGAGCGCGTCCGCGTGCGCAACATGACGGTCGAGGAGTTCGGCACGCTGTTCTGGTTCCAGCTGAACTACCCCGGCGAGCTGGGCGGCAACTTTCCCTCGACCTACCGCGACGTGGTCTTCGAGAACTTCAAGGTCGACCGCGTGGGGACGTTCTTCGACGCTCACGCGCCCGCCCAGGCGCCGCTGAGGGAGGTCATCCTGCGCGACATCGCGGTGCGGGAGGCCAAGACCACCCTGGTGCTGGAGAACGTCGAGCAGCTGCGCTTCGACAACGTGGTGATCGGCGGCCAGCGCTGGGACGGGCAGATCAAGGCTCAGGCGGTCGGGTCCGCCCGGTAGTCGCGCTCGACGTACTCGAACCAGTCGAAGTCGGCCGGCCTGGCCGCACCCGAGGTGTCCTGGCAGCAGACGCCCACGAAGGCGCCGGTGAAGTTGGGCGCTCCTGGCTGCGTGGCCTCGTCGGACAGGATGCTGGCGTCGAACACCTCCGGCAACCACGTCCAGGCGCCCTCGCCCACGCGCCAGCCGAACCGCAGACGTTCATAATCCACCTCCACCCGCAGTTCGACCGGCCCCGCCGGGATCGCGACTGGCTTGGTGAAGGCGTCCGCTTGCGGCGAGTCCGGCAGCGCCGACATCGCCTGGATGCAGCGGCCGAGCTCGGCGTCGTGCGTCACCGTCAGATAGTGGAACTTGGCGGCGTTGTAGTAGCAGACCAGCCCCGCAGCTTGTTGGAAGTGCTGGGGCTCGAACTCCATGCGGGTGGAGGCCGAATAGCAGAACGCCTGCTGGCGGCGCGCCACCAGGGCCTGCCGGAACAGGCTGCCGATGCTCTCCCGGCCGTAGAGCCGCAGGAAGCCGGGCCGCTGGTCCAGGCTGAAGATCTCCTCAGGGTATGGCGTTCGCAGCCACTGGAACTCCGGCGGCAGCGCCGGACCGTCGAAGTCCCGCCGGACGGGATCGGCCTGGAACGGCGTCTCCGGCAGGTCCGGCCCGTCGATCTCGAGCTCGGGTGTCCTGCGGCCGTCGCGGGTGCGCAGCCAGCCGTCGTGGCCCCAGACCAGCTCCTGGATCGCGGTCTCTCGGCCCAGCACGCAGCGTCCGCGGTTCGGCAGCGGCCGGCCGCACAGGTAGACGGCGAACGTCCGGCCATCCGGCGTCTCCACCAGGTCGGCATGGCCCGCCCGCTGCAGCGGCGCGTCGGGCTTGTCGCGCGCGGTCAACGCCGGTCCCCCAGGCTGCACCTCGTAGGGTCCCCAGAGGTCGCGTGACCGCGCCAGCGTCAGGGCATGTCCCCAGCCAGTGCCCCCTTCGGCGGTGACCAGGTAGTACCATCCGTCCCGGCGGTAGAGATGCGGCGCCTCGGTGAGACCAAGGGATGTGCCCTCGAAGATCACCCGGCGCTCGCCCACCAGCCGGCGTTCCTCCGGCGCGTATTCCTGGCAGACGATGCCGGCGAAGCGGTTCCGCCCGGGGCGGTGGTCCCACAGCGGGTTCAGCAGGTACTTCCGGCCGTCCTCGTCATGGAACAGCGACGGATCGAAGCCGCTGGAGTTCAGATAGACGGGATCGGACCAGTCGCCTTCGATCGTCGGCGAAGTCACCAGGTAGTTGTGGAAGTCCCGCAGCGACGCTCCCGACGCGCCGCCCACGGTCGTGCGGCCGTAGCGCTTCACGTCGGTGTAGACCAGGTGGAACAGTCCGTCGGCGTAGGTCAGGCACGGCGCCCAGACGCCGCAGGAGTCGGGATCGCCGCGCATGTCGAGCTGGCTCGCGCGCCGCAGCGGCCGGGCGGCAAGCCGCCAGTGCTTCAGGTCGCGCGAATGGTGGATCTGGACGCCTGGGAACCACTCGAACGTCGAGGTGGCGATGTAGTAGTCGTCGCCCACCCGCACGATCGACGGGTCCGGATTGAAGCCCCGAAGGATCGGATTGCGGATCCTCATACGGCTGGCAGCTCCGAGACCGTCTTGGTCGCTGGCCGGTCGCGCACCAGGGTCCACAGCACCACGGCGCCCAGGATATCGAGCAGGCCCAGGGCGATGAAGAACGGGTCATAGCCCACGGTCGCCACCAGGCTGCCGATCAGCAGCGAGAAGATCAGCACGCCCAGGTTCCCGCAGGTCCCGGCCATGCCGGCCACCGTCGCCACCTCGCTGCGCTTGAACAGGTCCGAGGCCATGGTGATCACCGTCACCGACAGCGTCTGATGGGCGAAGCCGCCCAGGCACAGCAGCGCGATCGCGGCATAGGGGCTCTCCACGCGGCCCACGAACATCATGCCGGTCATCATCAGCGCGCCCAGCGTGAAGGCGCCCCGCCGGGCGTTGATCAGGCTGACGCCCCGCCGTTGCAGGAACTCCGCGACGGCGGGTCCGAACAGGCAGCCCGCGTCCGCCGCCACGAACGGCAGCCAGGCGAACATGGCGATCTGCTTCAGGTCGAAGCCGCGGGTCTGCACCAGATAGAGCGGGACCCAGAACGACAGCGTGCCCCAAGTCGGGTCGGCCAGCATGCGGGGCAGCGCAATCCCCCAGAAGTCCCGCCGGCGCAGCAGCTGCAGGATCGAGGGCTTGGCGCCGTCCGCCTGCAGGTCGGCTTCCTGGCCGGCGGCGATCCGCGCCTTCTCATCGCCCGACAACGCCGGATGGCGGTCGGGCGCGCGGTAGCCCCACCACCAGAGCGCGACCCAGACGAAGCCCAGGACGCCGGTGATGACGAAGGCCGCACGCCAGTTGAACGCCAGGATGGCCCAGGCCACCAGCGGCGGCGCCAGCATGGAGCCGACCGAGGCGCCTATATTGTAGAAGCCGCCGGCGAAGCCCCGCTCTCGAGCCGGGAACCAGGTGGCGACGACCTTCATGCCGGCCGGGTTGGCCGAGCCCTCGGCGAAGCCCAGAAGGCCCCGCAGGATGGCGAAGGCGGGCCAGCTGCTGGCGAACGCGTGGGCCACCGAGATCGCCGACCAGGCGCCGGCGAAGATCGCCATGCCGGCCCGCAGGCCCAGGGTGTCCAGCACATAGCCCACCACCGGCTGCAGCATGATCCCGGCCTGAAAGGCGCCGGTGATCCAGCCGTACTCCTGCTCGGTGATCGACAGATCCACGAGCAGGGTCGGCGCCGCTACGCTCATAGTCGCGCGCGTCAGGTAGTTCAGCACCGCGCCCAGCATGATGAGCGCGATGATCCACCAGCGGAGCGCCCGGACGGTGGCCATGGCGGAGGCTCCAGGCTTAGCCGGTCATCTCCTCGAGCTCGCGCCCGCGGGTCTCCTTCACCATCGCCCGGACGAAGAACAGGGAGACGAGCGCGCTCGCCGCGTAGAAGCCGTAGGTGATCGGCAGGCCCAGGGAAGCCGCCAGGGCCGGGAAGCTGACGCTGATGGCGAAGTTGGCGATCCACTGGGCGAAGCCGGCCACCGCCAGGCCCGAGCCGCGGATCTGGTTCGGGAACATCTCGCCCAGCATCACCCACATGACGGGGCCCCAGCTGAGGTTGAAGAAGACCACGTAGGCGTTGGCGGCGATCAGGGCGACCAGACCGACACTGTCGGAGAGCTGCAGCGATCCGCCCACCATCGTGGCCGTGGAGAACGCCCAGGTCATGACGCCAAGGGTCACGGCCATGCCGGCCGAGCCCAGCAGCAGCAGGGGCTTGCGGCCGATGCGGTCGATCAGGCCGATGGTGGCCAGGCACGCCAGGATCGAGAGCGAGCCCGACAGGATGTTGATCTTCAGGGCGTCGTCTTCCGAGAAGCCGACCGACTGCCACAGCACCGCGCCGTAGTAGAAGACCACGTTGATGCCGACGAGTTGCTGGAACACGGCCAGGCCGATGCCGGTCCACACGATCGGGCGGATCTTGCCGGTCGTCTTGTCGATGAGGTCCGACAGCTTCGGCCGGTGGTGGTCGGCGGCGAGCGATGCGCGGATCTCGGCGACCTTGCGCTTGGCCTCGGCTCCGCCGAACAGGCGCGTCAGCACCGCCTCGGCCTCGGCGTCGCGGCCCTTCACCACCAGGTAGCGGGGGCTTTCGGGGATCAGCAGCAGGGTCAGGAAGAAGATGCTGGCCGGGATGGTCTGCATCCAGAACATCCAGCGCCACGCCGGATAGCCCATCCAGAACTCGGCCGTGGAGCCGCCGGCCGTCTTAGCCAGCAGGTAGTTGGCGAGGAAGGCCCCGGTCAGGCCGGTGATGATCATGATCTGCTGGACGCTGGAGAGGCGGCCCCGGATGTTCGCCGGCGTCACCTCGCTGATGTAGACGGGCGACAGCACGCTGGCCGCGCCGACGCCCAGGCCGCCGATGAAGCGCGCGATGATGAAGATGAAGGACGAATTCGCCGCGCCGGTGCCCAGCGCGCTGAGGATGAACAGCGCGGCGGCGATCATCATCACCGTGCGCCGGCCCAACCGGTCGGCCAGGCGCCCGGCCATGAAGGCGCCGACGGCGCAGCCGACCAGGATGGCCCCCACGTTCAGGCCGGTGCCCAGCTTCGACAGGTTGAACGCCCCCTCCAGCCCGTCCTGCGTGCCGTTGATGACGCCGCTGTCGTAGCCGAACATGAAGCCGCCGATGGTGGCGACGGCCACGATGGCGCCGATGAAGGCCATGTTGACGCGCGCGGCCTCGCCGCCGGCGCCCAGCCCGCTTACGGGCGTGCTTCCTGTGGTGGACACTCGATGACCTCCCTCGCGGGTCGCGCCCGCTTGTTGATTGCGCCGGCCTCTCATCGGGCCTTCGTCACGCGCAGCCTTAATGATAGCGGTATCATGGTCAAGCCCGCTGACATGACCGTGTTGTTCAAAAGCTAGTGGTTGTGGCGAGGCGTCTTGGCCGCGACGCCACGGTACTTCAGCGCGATCTCCAGCACCGCCCCATCGGCCAGCTGGCCGGTCTTCTCGCGGTAGATCTCCTCCCACGGGGTCTGGCTTTCCGGGACGGGCGGAGGCGGCTCGGTGCGGCGGCGCGCGATCTCGGCCTCGTCCACCAGGGCGTCGCAGGTCCCGGCGTTCAGGTCGATCCGGATGACGTCGCCGGTCCGCAGCCAGGCCAGCCCGCCGCCGGCCGCGCTCTCGGGCGAGGCGTTGAGGATCGACGGACTGTCCGAGGTGCCCGACTGGCGCCCGTCGCCCAGCGTCGGAAGGCTGGTGATCCCCTTCTGGATCAGGGCGTCCGGCGGCTGCATGTTCACCACCTCGGCTGAGCCCGGCCACCCCAGCGGACCCGACCCGCGGATCACCAGGATCGTCCGCTCGTCGACGCCGAGCGCCGGATCGTTGATCCGGTGGTGATAGTCGTCCGATCCGTCGAACACGACCGCACGACCTTCGAAGACGCCTTCCCGCCCCGGCTCCGACAGGTAGCGGCGGCGGAATTCCTCGGAGATCACGCTGGTCTTCATGATCGCAAAGTCGAAGAGGTTGCCCTTCAGCACCACGAAGCCGGCCCGCTCCTTCAGCGGCGCCTCGTAGGGGAAGATCACCTCCCGGTCGGTGGCCTCGCGGCCCTTCAGGTTCTCGGCCAGGGTCTTGCCCGTGACGGTGGCGCAGCCGCCCTCGATCTGGCCGGCCTTCAGAAGCTCGCACATCACCGCAGGCACGCCGCCGGCGCGGTGGAATCGCTCGCCCAGGTACTTCCCGGCCGGCTGCATGTTGACCAGCAGCGGCACGTCGTAGCCGTGGGTCATCCAGTCGTCCGGCGACAGCTCCACGCCTGCATGGCGAGCCATGGCCACGATGTGCGGCTGGGCGTTCGACGAGCCGCCGATGGCGCTGACCACCTTGATCGCGTTCAGGAAGGCCGCGCGGTCCAGGATCTTGGACGGCCGTAGGTCCTCATGGGCCATCTCGACGATCCGCCGGCCGGTCTCGTAGGCCATCTGCCCGCGCTCGCGGTAGGGCGCCGGGATCGCCGCGCAACCGGGCAGCGACAGCCCCAGCGCCTCGGCGACTGCGTTCATGGTCGAGGCCGTGCCCATGGTGTTGCAGTGCCCCGCCGACGGCGCAGACGCAGTCGCGCGCGCCAGGAACTCCTCTTCGGTGATCTCTCCGGCCGCCAGCTTGCGGCGACTGCGCCAGATCACCGTGCCGGAGCCCACCAGCTCGCCCTCGTGCCAGCCGTCCAGCATCGGCCCGCCCGACAGCACGATGGCCGGGATGTCGACGGTCGAGGCGGCCATGATCCCGCTGGGCGTGGTCTTGTCGCAGCCGGTCGTCAGGACGACAGCGTCGATCGGATAGCCGTAGAGGATCTCGGTGAGACCGAGATAGGCCAGGTTCCGGTCCAGCGCCGCGGTCGGGCGGCGGCAGTTCTCGAAGATCGGATGGACCGGGAACTCCATGGGGATGCCGCCCGCGTCGCGGATGCCGTCGCGCGTTCGCTTGGCCAGCTCCAGGTGGATGCGGTTGCACGGCGACAGGTCGGAGCCGGTCTGGGCGATCCCGATGATCGGCTTTCCGCACTGCAGCTCCTCGGGCGTGATCCCGTAGTTCATGAAGCGCTCGAGGTAGAGCGCGGTCATGTCGGAGCGTCCGGGCGCGGCGAACCACTCCCGGGACCGGAACGGGCGCACAGGCTTGCGGTCAGGCATGGGCCATCTGGTTCTGCGGAAGGCCGGGAACGTCAACCTCGAACCGGAACAGGCCCCCGGCGAGCGGCTGGGCCTTGCGGTCGGCGTCCGAGAGGCCCTTCCAGGCCGTGGTCGCATAGACGGTCTTCAGGTCGTCGCCGCCGAAGGCGATCTTGGTGACGTTGGCGCAGGGCAGCTTCACGAACCCGACCACCTCGCCCTTGGGCGAATAGCGGCGCGCGCCCCAGCCGGCATAGAGGCCCGTCCAGACGCAGCCTTCTGCGTCGACGGCGGGCCCGTCGGGATAGCCGGCGCCGTCCTCGATCTTGGCGAACACGCGCTTGTTCGACAGGTCGCCGTTGGCCGCCACGTCGAAGGCGTAGATCGTCTTCTGCAGGGTGTCGGTGTGGTAGAGGATCCTGCCGTCCGGGCTCATGGCCGGACCGTTGGTGATGCAGTAGCCGGTGTCCATGCGCTTCAGGCCTTGGGCATCCAGGCGGTAGAGCGCCCCGGTCAGGTTGGTCTCACCGTCATGCATCGAGCCGAACCACAACCGTCCCTGCGCATCGACGAAACCGTCGTTCAGCCGGTTGTCCAGCGCCGGGTCCTCCAGCGTCGTCATCAGCTCGAAGCCCGTCTTGGGATCGAACCGGTGCAGACCCGACTTCAGGCCCGCCACCCAGCCGCCGCCCGCTGCGGGCGCGATGAACCCCGGCTGATCCGGCGCCGCCCAGCTCCAGGCGGCGCCCGTGACCGGCTCGTAGCGGTGGATGCGCTTGCCCTTGATGTCGACGAACCAGACCGCGTCCTCCTCGGCCCGCCAGACGGGCCCCTCGCCGAGTTGAGCGTCGGCGCGCAGCACACATTCCGGCTCGCCCATGGGACTACCTCCAGCCTGCGTCGACCCAGTACTCGTGTCCGGTGCACATGCGGGCGTCGTCCGACGCCAGGAACAGGACCAGGGCCGCGACGTCCGAAGGCTCGATCCGCGCCTTCAGGCACTGCTGGGCGACGATCTCCGCCTCGCCCTCGGGCGTGTACCATTTCATCTGGCGCGGCGTGCGGACGTTGCCCGGGGCCACGCAGGTGACCCGGATGTTGTCCGGTCCCAGCTCGCGCGCCAGGGCCCGGGTCATGCCCTCGATGCCCGCCTTCGCCGTCTCGTAGAGCACCAGGTCCGGCAGACCGAGGTGCCAGGAGATCGAGCCGAAGTTGATGATCGCCCCGCCCCCATTGGCCTTCATCGCCGGCACGACGGCCTTGGCGCAGAAGATCATGTGGCGAAGGTTCACTGCGATCCGATCGTCGAAATAGGCCGGCGTCACCTCGTCCAGGCTGTGACGGTCGTCGTTGCCTGCGTTGTTCACCAGCACCTGAACCGGGCCGATCTTCTCGAAGCACGCCTCGATGGCGCCCGCGTCGGTCAGGTCGCAGCGGTGGAACACCGGCGGGACCTCGGCCCCGGCGAAGCTTTCCGCCAGCGCCCTGGATTCCGCCTCGAGCACGTCGAGGAAGTGCACCTCGGACCCCTGCCGCACGAAGGCCTCGACGAGGCCCGCGCCGATGCCCGAACCGCCGCCGGTGATGACGACGCGCTTGCCCTTCAGGCTGGGATAGATCGCCGAGGTTACGCCCACGAGTAGGCCGTCTTCGTCTGGGTGTAGAACTCGATCGCCGCGAAGCCCTGCTCGCGTGCGCCGTAGCTCGACTTTTTGATGCCGCCGAACGGCACGTGGTAGTCCACGCCCGCGGTCGGCAGGTTGACCATCACCATCCCGGCCTTGGCGCGCCGCTGGAAGTCGCGGGCGTATTTCAGCGAGGTGGTGACGATGCCGGCCGACAGGCCGAAGTCGCCGTCGTTGGCGACCGCCAGCGCCTCGTCATAGTCCTTCACGCGCACGGTGCTGGCCACGGGTCCGAAGACCTCCTCGCAGTTGATCCGCATGTCCTTGTGGGTGTCGGCGATCAGCGTCGGCTGGACGTACCAGCCGGGGTTGTCGAGCTTCAGCCGCCCGCCGCCCGTGACGACACGGCCGCCCTCGGACTTGGCGATGTCGATGTAGCGGTAGCTGGTCTCCATCTGGTCCTCGCTCACGGCGGGGCCCATCTGGGTGTTCGGATCGAGCGCGTCGCCCACCCGCAGGGCCGCCACCTTCTCCGCAAGGGCTTCCACGAAACGGTCGTGGATCGCGTCAGCGACGATGATCCGGCTGGACGCCGTGCAGCGCTGGCCGGTGGCGTAGAAGCTGCCGTCCAGGGCCACCATCACCGCCCGATCAAGGTCGGCGTCGTCGAGGACGATCAGCGGGTTCTTGCCGCCCATCTCCAGCTGCACGCGCGCCTGGCGCTTCATCGCCGCCTCGGCGACGCTGGCGCCCACCGTCTGCGAGCCGGTGAACGAGATGCCGTCCACGTCCTTGTGCTCGACCAGCTTCGCGCCCATCGCGCCGGGGCCGAAAATCATGTTGAACACGCCCTTCGGCGCGCCCACCGCCTCGGCGGCCTCGTGGATGATCTGGGCGAGCGCCGCGGCGATGGCGGGCGTCGGGCCCGCCGGCTTGATCACCACCGTGTTGCCGAACGCCAGCGCCGGCGCGCTCTTCCACGCCGGAATGGCGATGGGGAAGTTC
Source organism: Phenylobacterium sp. (assembly GCF_031181185.1). Lineage (GTDB taxonomy): Bacteria > Pseudomonadota > Alphaproteobacteria > Caulobacterales > Caulobacteraceae > Phenylobacterium. Next base: position 10,927 of record NZ_JAPSKZ010000117.1, read on the forward strand.
CAGGGCGTGATCAGGCCATAGACCCCCACCGCCTGCCGGTAGGTCTGGATCTCAACGCCCGGGCGCACGGAGTCGAGGTTCTGACCGTGGCGGCGCAGGGCCTCGCCGGCGAAGTACTTGAAGATGCGACCCGCCCGCACCGTCTCGCCGATGCCTTCGGGCAGGGTCTTGCCTTCCTCCCGCGACAGCAGCCGGCCCAGCTCCTCGCGGCGCTTCAGGATGGTGTCGCCGACCTTGTCCAGCAGGTCCGACCGCAGCTCGGGTGAGGCATCAGACCAGGCGGGGAACGCCTGCTTCGCCGCCGCCACCGCCGCGTTCACCTCGGCCTCGCCGCCACGCGGCAGCTTGGCCACCACGTCGTTGGTGTTCGAGGGGTTGCGGCTCTCCTCGACGGCGTCGGCCGAGACCCGCTCCCCGCCGATAAAGTGCGCCAGGGTGTCCGTCATCGTGCGGCCTCCGCCG
>NZ_JAPSKZ010000118.1 GCF_031181185.1 Phenylobacterium sp.
CGCCTTGGTCGCGTGGAAGGTCGAGGACAGGATTACCGAGATCAGGGCGTCCCACTTCTCGTCCGGGAACTCGTCCACGGGGGCGACGTGCTGAATGCCGGCGTTGTTCACCAGGATGTCCAGGCGGCCGAACTCCTTGTGCGCGAAGGCGATGAGATCACGGACCTCCTCGGCCTTGCTGAGGTCCGCGCCGTGGTAGAGCACGCGAGCGTTGGTGCGCTGCTGGATCGCCTGCCGGTCGGCCTCGATCTTGGCCGGATCGCCGAAGCCGTTCAGGACGACATTGACGCCCTGCTCGGCCAGCGCGGCGGCCAGGGCCTGGCCGATGCCGCTGGTGGAGCCCGTGACGACGGCCACATGGCCTTCCAGGTGATAGTCGACGGCCATGGTCAGGCTTCCTTGCTGCGATTTTGGACGGCCGGCGGAGGCTGCGGCCGGGCGAAGGTGAATTCCTCGTCGCTCGATAGCTCGGGGACGAAACGATAGCCGGCGCTGTCGAACCCCTTCAGGTCCTCCGCGCGGTCGATGCGGTTGTCGATGGCGTAGCGGGCCAGGAGGCCCCGGGCGCGCTTGGCGTAGAACGAGATGATCCGCGCCTCGCCATCCTTCTCCTCAAGGAAGCGGCAGGACACCACCGGCAGCTTCAGCGCAGCGCGGTCGACGGCGCCGAAGTATTCGCCGCTGGCGCAGTTCACCAGGGTCTTGTCCTTGTGGCGCCGCGCCGCCTCGTTCAGCGCCTCGCTGACCCGGCCGCCCCAGAAGTCGTACAGGTTCTGTCCGCGCCTGGTCTTCAGCCGCGTCCCCATCTCGAGGCGGTAGGGCTGGATCGCGTCCAGCGGACGCAGCACCCCATAGAGGCCCGACAGGATCCGTACGTGGTCCTGCGCCCAGGCCAGGCTCTTCTTGTCGAGCTCGCGCGCCTGCAGGCCGGCGTAGACGTCGCCGTTGAAGGCGAACACCGCCTGCAGCCCTTCCTCGGACGCCGGGTCGAAAGCCTGGAAGCGTTCGCGGTTCAGCTTGGCCAGGCTGTCGGACAGCGACATCAGCCGCTTCAGGTCGGCGGCGGTCAGCTTGCGGGTCACCTTGGCGAGCTCGGCGGTCTCGGCCGTCAGTTCTGGCGTCGTCAACGGCGCGGAGACGGGCGGCGCGGTGAAGTCGAGCGCCTTGGCCGGTGAGAGGACGATGAGCATGCGCCGCCCTCTTAAGCGGGACCGTCGCGCGCGCCAAGAGAGCCTAGAACAGCACCCGCGGATTGAGGATGCGGTGGGGGTCCAGCGCCTGCCGGATGGCCTTCAGCGCCTGAAGTTCGACCGGGCTCTTGTAGCGCGCGGCGTCCGCCGTCTTCATCACGCCCAGGCCGTGCTCGGCGCTGATCGAACCGCCCAGGCCCGCGGCGATATCGTGGACGATGCGCGAGCCCTCATCACGGCGGGCGAGATGCCGGGCGTTCAGCTCGTCCGCAGGGCCCTCGGCCGGCCGCAGCACGTCGTAGTGGACGTTGCCGTCGCCCACGTGGCCAAAGGCGACGATCCGGCAGCCGGGAACGAACGCCTGCATGGCCGCGTCGGCCCGTTCGATGAAGACGGGCACCAGGCTCACCGGGACAGCCACGTCGTGTTTCCAGATCGCGCCCTCCGGCTTCTGGGCCGCCGACTGGTTCTCGCGGATCGCCCATAGGGTCTTCGCCTGGCCCTCGGTCTGGGCGACGACGGCGTCGCTCACGAGCCCAGCCTCGAGCCCCTCTTCGAGGAAGCGCTCCATGGCGCGGTCCGCCGATCCCGCCTCGGCCGTGGCGAACTCCGCCAGGACGTACCAGGGATGCGGCGCAGGCAGCGGGTCGCGCGTGCCGGGGATGTTGCGGGCTGCGAGCTCGATGTTCAGCCGGGCCATCAGTTCGAAGGCCTCGACGGCGCCGCCAGAAACGTCCTTCGCGCGCGCCAGCAGTTCGATGGCGGCCTTGGGCGACGGCACGCCCAAAAAGGCGACCGCGCGGCTCGCCAGCACCGGATGCAGCTTCAGGCCCGCGGCGGTGACCACGCCCAGGGTCCCTTCGGCCCCGATCAGGAGCTGCTTCAGGTCGTAGCCGGTGTTGTCCTTGCGCAGGTGCTTGAGCCCGTTCCAAACCTCGCCGTTGGGCATCACAGCTTCCAGGCCCAGCACCAGATTGCGGGTCATGCCGTAACGCAGCACCTGGGTGCCGCCCGCGTTCGTCGAGACGAAGCCGCCTACCGTAGCGGACCCTTCGGACGCGAGCCCCAGCGGGAACCGCCGCCTGACCTCCGCGGCCGCCGCATGGATCTCAGACAGCGTCACGCCGGCCTCGGCGGTGATCACGTCGTCCAGCACCGAGACCTCTCGGATGGCCCGCAGCCGCTCGGTCGAGAGCAGCACCTCCCCCTGCGGGATCTGGCCGGCGACCAAGCCGGTGTTGCCGCCCTGCAGGGTGATGGGCTGGCGCGCCTCGGCGCAGATGCCGACCACGGCGGCGACCTCCGCCGTGCTCTTCGGCAGCGCCAGGAACGGCGTCCGACCCGTCCAGCGGTCGCGCCACTCGACCAGCTTCGGAGCAATGCGGGCAGGATCCTCACTCCAGCCGCCCTCGCCCAGCACGGCCTTGAGGCGGGACAGGACATCGGCGGCGACGGGTGCGTTCATGGGACCACTATATCAGCCGACGAAGCCCGCCGCGCGCTTGAGGCGGTCGTTGATCGCCTCGCCTAGGCCATCGGTCGGGATCGGGGCCACCGCGATGCCGCGCGCGCCCGAGCGGTCGGCGGCGCGCAGGTGGGCGAAGAGGTTGGCCGCGGCCTCGGGCAGGTTCCGCGTCTCGCTGAGCTGGAACAGGCGATCGTGACGGGCGGGGCCGAATGCGAGGTAGGCTTCTCCCGGCTCCGGGCTCTCGACGTTCAGGCGCACGGGAAGCTCAGGCGCGTAGTGACGCGCCATGCGGCCAGGGGAGCGCTTGGCGTCCGCCTCGGCCTCGGCGAGCGGGCCGATCACCGCCTCGATCTGCGACCGGGTGATCGCCCCCGGCCGCAGCAGGCGCGGCTTGTCCAGCAGCGCGAGCACCGTGGACTCCAGGCCGACCTCGCAGGGACCGCCGTCCAGTGCGGCCGCGGCCGAAGGACCGGTCTCCTCCATGGCCGCCGCGAACGTGGTGGGACTGGGCCGGCCGGAGCGGTTCGCCGACGGCGCCACCACGGGCCCGCCGAATTCCTCCAGCAGCGCGCGCGACAGCGGATGGGCGGGGGCGCGCACCGCGACGGTGTCGAGGCCTGCGACCACCCAATGGGAGACCGCGTTCGGGTTCGCCAGGGGAAGGACGAGCGTCAAAGGGCCGGGCCAGAAGCGCTGCGCCAGCACCTTGGCCCGGACGTCGACCTGCGCCACCTGTCGCGCCGCCTCGATGCCGGTCACATGGACGATGAGGGGATTGAAGCTGGGACGTCCCTTGGCTTCGAAGACGGCCATCACGGCCTGCGTGTTCCTGGCGTCCGCGGCCAGGCCATAGACGGTCTCGGTGGGCATGATGACCAGCCCGCCTCGCTTAAGCGCGGCCGCGGCGGAGATGGGGTCGGTCGCCTCCATGCGCGGCGGTTACACGGCCGCGTGCCCTGCGGCAACTTCCGCAAGCCGGACGGGGCGTCTAGAACCCCGCCATGACCTTCCGAGCCCCCGTCCGCGACCTCGCCTTCGCCCTCAAGACCGTCGGCCATCCCGAACTGGTTCAGCGCGCCTTTCCCGAGCTGGACGCCGAGACGGTCCAGGCCATCCTGGAGGCCGCCGGCGCATTCGCCGACAACGAACTCGCGCCGCTGAACCGCGTGGGCGACCTTCAGGGGGCCAAGTACGCCAACGGCGCGGTCACCGCCGCTCCGGGCTTCGCGGCCGCCTACAAGGCTTTCGCCGAGCAGGGCTGGAACTCGCTCACCGCCCAGCCCGAGCTGGGCGGCCAGGGCCTGCCCAAGGCCATGGAGCTCGCCGTCTTCGAGATGGTGCACGCGGCCAACATGGCCTTCGGCCTTTGCCCGATGCTGACCCAGGCCGCCATCGAAGCCCTGACCCTGCACGGGACCGAGCGGCAGAAGCGGCTCGTGCTGCCCAAGCTGGTGTCGGGCGAGTGGACGGGCGCAATGGTGCTGACCGAGCCCCAGGCCGGATCAGACCTGGGCGCCCTTACGGCCCGCGCCGAACCCGACGGCGAGGGCGGCTACCGGCTCTACGGCCAGAAGATCTTCATCACCTGGGGGGACCACGACGCGACGGACAACATCGTCCACCTGGTGCTGGCCCGCACGCCCGACGCTCCGCCCGGCGTGAAAGGCATCAGCCTCTTCCTGACCTCCAAGTTCGAGGTGAAGGACGACGGCTCTCTGGGCGGTCGCAACGACTTCCGGCCGGGCTCGATCGAGCACAAGCTGGGCATCCACGGGTCGCCCACCTGCGTGATGCTGTACGAGGGCGCCAAGGCCGAACTCGTCGGCGAGCTGGGCCAGGGCCTCGCGCACATGTTCGTCATGATGAACGCGGCGCGCCTGCAGGTCGGCGTGCAGGGGGTGGCGATCGCCGAGCGGGCGTTCCAGCAGGCGCTGGAATTCAGCCTCGAGCGCAAGCAGGGCCGCGCCGTCTGGTCGCCCGACTATCCGGCGGCGATCTGGGGCCATCCGGACGTGCGCCGCACCCTGTTGCTGATGAAGGCCAAGATCGAGGCCGCGCGCGGCATCTGCCTGGCGACCGGCGTCCTGGCCGACCTCGCTCGCCTTGCCGAGAGCGACGAGGAGCGCGCGGCCGCCAAGGCGCGCCAGGAACTGCTGACCCCCATCGCCAAGGCCTGGTCCACCGACGTCGGCGTCGAGGTCGCCTCGGCCGGCGTGCAGGTGCACGGCGGCATGGGCTTCATCGAGGAAACCGGCGCGGCCCAACACTATCGCGACGCCCGGATCGCTCCGATCTACGAAGGGACCAACGGCATCCAGGCCGCGGACCTCGTGGGCCGCAAAGTCCGTTCCAACGGCGGCGAGACTCTGCGCGGGCTGTGCGCCGAGATGGCCCTGACCGCGGGCGTCCTTACGGACAATCCTGATCTCGCGTCCGTGGGCCGCAGGCTGGCCGCCGGCGTGGGCGCCCTGGAACAGGCGACCGACTGGCTGCTCGCCGCCGACAACGGCGCGGCCCTCGCGGCGTCGGTCCCCTACCTGAAGCTCGCCGGCGATGTCATCGGCGGCTGGATTCTCGGCCGCCAGGCCCTGGCCGCAGGCGGGTCCGACGACCCCTGGCTGAGGAGCAAGGGCGCGCTCGCCCGCCTCTACGCGGAGCAGGTGCTGAGCCTTGCCCCTGGGCTCGCTGAGAGTCTCGCGGTGGACTGGAGCGAGCTGGAGCACATGACCGCGGAGGCGCTGGCCGGCTGATCGCCTCCGCGCTCAGAGCGCGGCGAGGTCTTCGCTGAAGGTGAGGCGGTAGAGGGCCGTCTTGGCGCCCTCCACCCCGTAGTCGTTGTCAGTGGCTAGCAGCAGCTCGCGCGGAGAAAGCACCGCCAAGCCTTCGAGATCCTGCGCCACGCCCGGCGAGTGGTCGGTCGAGAACACCAGCCGCTTGGCCAGGCTTCCCGGCCGGTCCAGCCTCACCGCGCAAATGCGGGCGCTGCGCGTCACGCGCTCTAGGACCAGCAGGCAGTCGTCGGCGATGCATGCGAGGTCACACACCTTCAGGCCTTCTTGGTCGGCCTCACCGGCCGCGGCGTCCGCCGTGAAGCTTTCCGGCGGATCGAATGGATAGAGATGTTCGGCTAGGCGGCGGCCAGTCTCCGCGTCCAAGGTCCAGATGAGGGTGGCCGCGGGATCGGAGCCTTCGGGCGCGCTCTGGAAGGCGACGTACAACCGCCGCTCGTCCGGCGAGAGCGCAAGGCCCTCGAACCCGCGGTTCAGTCGGCGGCGCGAGGCTTCGGGAGGGAGCACGGGCTCGGCCCCAGCAAACTTCAGTCCAGCCGGCACCAGTCGACGCCGGACCACTCCGGAGGCGTCCACCTTGAGGAGCGAGGGACCGTACTCCTCGCCCGCCCAGAAGCCGCCATCGGAAAGAGCCGCCAGCCCTTCGGTGTCGACCCCACGCACGTCGGGCGCGAGCGGGCGTCCCGAGAGATCGAAGGTGGGCTCCATCGCGGCCTCGGCGCTGCCTGGCAGGGCGCGGCCCGACATTGGGCCGTCGGCCGTCCGCAGCGGCAGCACCCGCAACAGCTCGACCCGCTCGTCGTGGACCTGCAGTTCCGCCAGGGCGGGCTGGAAGTCTGGCATGGGCAGGATCTTCGCGCCCGGCAGCCCGGCAAGCGGCGCGAGGCCTTCCAGGCCATATCGGTCGATCGCCACCGGAACCTTGAGATTCGGGCCGCGATCGCCAAGCCCCCACACGCGACCTGCGGGGTCCCCGGGGCGGCGGGCGAGGCCCGACCCTAAGCCCAGCGTCAGGCGCATGGGGCCGTGCGGCGTTGGCGTCTCGCCAACCGGCGGATCAGTCCAGGCGAGCGGCGTAACCCTAGGCGGCGGCAAGCTTGGGCAGGTCGTGGAGCGCCGGATCGAGCCCGCGGCCCATCAGGTCGATGAAGTTGTCGCGGTAGAACCGCCGCTTCGCCTGGTCGCTGACGCCCGCCAGGCTGTCACTGAAGCGCTTGAGCGGATTGCGGCCGCCTTCCACATGCGGGAAGTCGGACGAGAATAGCACCGTCTCCTCGCCAGCGTTGTCGATGATCCAGCGGACGTCCTCGTGCGGATAGGGTGTGACCCGCAGTTGGCGGCGTAGGATCTCGCTAGGCTTCGCCGACAGGGTCTGCAGGCGCTCCTCCTTGCCGAAGGCCGCGCATCCGGAGTCCAGGAACCGCATCAGGCTGGGCAGCCAGGAGGCCCCCAGCTCGATGGCGCCGAACTTCAGCCGCGGATAGCGGTCGAACACCCCGTCGATAACGAGGGCGGACAGCGTCTGCCAGACGCTGAGCGGAATGGCCATGAACGTCAGCGACGTGAAGTTCTCGTCGCCGCCGTGGAAGTCCTTCACCTTGGGCAGGCCGTTCTCCAGATAGTCGGCGGCCATCTTCTCCTCGCCGCCCACGTGGAAGAGGATCGGAAGGCCGGCATCCTCCGCCAGCGCCCACAGCCGATCGAGTTCCACATGGCTGGGCGAGAAGCCCGGAGGATGGCGCGAAGGGATGACCAGGCCCTTGGCGCCCAGCGCGATCGCCTCGCGGGCGATCTGCGGCGCGCGGGCCCGATCGACCAGGGGAACGTAGCCGGTGGCCAGCAGCCGGCGGTCGACGGAGCAGAACTCGGCCATCATTCGGTTGTGGGCGCGCGCCGCCTCGAGGGCGAGCTCCACCTCGCCCATCTGCTCCAGACCCCAGTTCGACAGGCAGGCGGTCGTGAACACCAGCTGCGAGGCGAAGCCTAGGTAGTCGAGCGTCGCCGGCCGGTCTTCCGCGCGGAAGGCGCCGAGCGCCTCATAGTTCTTGCGCAATAGGATGTTGGCCTCGGCGCCGGCTCGGAACTCGGGGTCCTCGTGCTGCTCCGCCGCCCTGGCGAACCACTCCGGCAGGACGTCCCTCTTGCCCGTCTTCTCGACGAAGGCGTGGCGGAACTTCGGGTCGAGGTAGCGGTGGATCGTACCGGGCAGCTCCATGATGTGGCTGTCGGCGTCATGGACGGTCTGGCCCTCGACGTACGGCATGGCGCATCCTCCGGCTTATGAGTTCTTTCGTTGCCGGAAATTCCGAACCTTCGAACGCGGATCGTCAAGCGTTCTGGCTGCGCGATCCCGTGGATGTGGCGCGCGACCTGATCGGCTGGGAGCTGTACGTCGACGGCATCGGCGGGCGCATCGTCGAGACCGAGGCCTACCATCAGGAGGATCCCGCCTCGCACAGCTTTTCGGGTCCGACGCCCCGCAACCAGGTGATGTTCGGGCCCCCGGCGCACGTCTACGTCTACCGCAGCTACGGCATCCACTGGTGCATGAACCTGGTGTGTGGCGCCGACGGCGACGGGGCGGCGGTTCTGATCCGGGCGCTGGAGCCTTTGGCCGGCCTCGAAATCATGGCCGAGCGGCGCGGGCTGATCGATCGCCACGCTCTGTGTTCAGGCCCCGGCAAGCTGTGCCAGGCGCTGGCGGTGACCCGAGCGCACGACGGCCTGAGCGCCGAGGCGCCGCCGTTTGAGCTGCGGCCCGGCCGGGCCGCAGGGCTCGTCGTCGGGCCACGCATCGGCATCACCAAGGCCGCGGAGAAGCCCTGGCGGTTCGGCGAGGCCGGCTCCCGTTTCGTGAGCCGGCCTTTCCCGAAGGTTGGGCTTAAAGCTGCGCCAGCAGGTAGTCGGCGGAGGAGACCTTGAATTCGCCGGCCTGCTCGACGTTGAGCTGCTTCACGACGCCGTCCTCGACAATCATCGAATAGCGCTGCGAACGTGGGCCCATGCCGAACTTCGAGCCGTCCAGCTCAAGGCCGATCGCCTTGGTGAAGTCGCCGTTGCCGTCGGCCAGCATGGTGATGTCCTCGCCCACCGCCTGATCCTCGGCCCAGGCGCGCATGACGAAGGCGTCGTTCACCGACAGGCAGGCGATCTCGTCGACACCCTTGCCCTTCAGGGCCCCGGCTTCCTGCTTGAACCCCGGCAGGTGCTTGGCCGAACAAGTGGGCGTGAACGCGCCCGGCACGGCGAACAGGGCGACCGTCTTGCCCTTGAAGAACTCCTCGCTCGAGACCGGACGCGGCCCCTCCGCGGTGGCCTGGGTGAGCGTGACATTGGGCAGCTTGTCGCCGACTTTGATGGTCATGGGCCGATCTCCTTCAGGCTTTCGGCCATGCTGATAACCGATGGTCCTTGAAAGCGCCACGAAGAGGCTAGACATTCGGTCTCGATGGAAAGCGGCTTCCTGTCCGGCCAGCTCCTGATCTCCATGCCCGGGATCTCGGATCCCCGGTTCGAACGCACGCTCATCCTGGTGTGCGCGCACGACAACCAGCACGCCATGGGCCTGGCCTTGAACCATCCGGTCGAAGGCCTGACGGTTCCCGATCTGCTGGAACGGCTGGAGATCAAGTCGACGATCCGCATGCCGCCCGACCTGGTGCTGGTCGGCGGCCCGGTGGAACGCGAGCGCGGCTTCGTCCTGCACACCGACGATTATCGCGGCGAGTTCAGCCTCGAGGTGGGCGGCGGCGTCGCCCTGACCGCCACGCGCGAGGTGCTCGAGACGATGGCCACGGACCCTGAGCACCCGCGCCGCTCGCTGTTGGCGCTGGGCTATGCGGGCTGGGGCGCCGGCCAGCTGGAGCGGGAGATCCGCGAGAACGTCTGGCTGACCTGCGAGCCCGACGAGGCCCTGATCTTCGACGCCGACTACGGGACGAAATGGGCGCGGGCGCTGGCCAAGCTGGGCATCGACCCGAAGTTCCTCAGCGCCGAAGCTGGACGCGCTTAACCCCGCGCCTTCAGGGGGGCGGCGCCGTCGACATAGCTTTCGTTGAGGTAGACCTCGGCCTCCTGGGCGGACAGCGCCGGCGCATAGCCGAAGCCCTGTCCATAGTCGCAGCCCAAGGCCAGCAGCTGACGGGCCATGCCGGCGTTCTCGACGCCCTCGGCCACCACCTCCATGTCGAGATCCTGGCCCAGCTTCACCACCGAGGAGACGATCTTGGTGGAGCCTTCGTTCGTCGCCATCGTGCGCACGAAGTATCGGTCGATCTTGAGGGTGTCGAACGGCAACCGCGTCAGGTAACTCAGCGACGAGAAGCCGGTGCCAAAGTCGTCCAGGGCCAGGGCCGCGCCGGCAAGGCGCAGGTCGCGCAGGGTGACGGCGGCGCCGTCGGGATCACGCATCACGTCGCTTTCGGTGACTTCCAGCTTCAGGGCGCCCGGCGGCAGTCCCGTCTCCCGCCGGATGGCGGCCACGTCGGCGACGAGGTCTGGGCGGTCGATCTCGCCCGTCGAGAGGTTCACGGCGACGGAAAGCTCGCCGGCGGCTCGGTGCCGCTGGCGCCAGACGGCGAGCTGGCGGGCGGCTTCGCGCATCATCATGGCGCCGATGTCGCTCATCAGGCCCATCTCGTCGCAGAGCGGCAGGAACTGCTCGGGCATCAACAGGCCGCGGCGCGGGTGGCGCCAGCGCACCAGAGCCTCGAAGCCGGAAAGGCCGCCCGTCGAGAGCCGGACGATGGGCTGGTAGAACGGCACGAGTTCGCCGCGGCTCAGCGCGCCCTTGAGGTCGCCTTCCAGCGCCAGACGCGAGAGGCCGTCGGTCTCCAGGCTGCGGCCGTAGGCGGCGGCCCCGCCGCGGCCGTGGCTGCGGGCGGCTTCGACGGCCAGTTCGGCGCGGCGCAGCAGTTCGGCGGCTTCGGGCGCCTCGTCGCCGCCTTGGGCCTCGACGGCGCCGATCGACAACGTCGGGTGGATGTCGAAGCCGGCCACCCGGAGCGGCTGCTCCAGCGCGCGGCGGAGCGCTTCGGCGCCAGGAGAATCGGTGGCGGGGCAGAGCGCCGCGAATTCGTCCTCGCCGATGCGGGCGAGCAGCGCGCCCGGCGGGAAGGCGGCAGCCAGGCGCGAACCCAAGGCGGCCAGCACCAGGTCGGCGCGCTCGTGGCCCAAGGCTTCGTTCAGGCGGCGCAGGCGGTCGAGGTCGGCGACGACCAACTCGTGCATGCCCGGCGTCTGCAGGCGCTCGCGCGCGCGGGCGATGAAGCTGCGGCGGTCCAGTAAGCCGGTGAGGGTGTCCTGGTCCGAGGCGGCGAACTTGATTTCGGGCGCGATCACGCCGGCGGCGCGGCAGCCGTCCTCGAGCCAGACGCCACGCCAGATGCAGACGCCCGCGCCGCGCATCCGCAGCCGCACCGAGACCTCGCCGCCCGGCGGCTGGATACGGAGGATGTCCTCGGCCAGCGCCCGATCCTGCGGCAGCGCCAAGGCCCGCAGCGCCGCGGACGAGCAGTCGGGCGACAGGGGCCCCAGCCCCAACGCCCGGGTCGCGCCGGTCAGGCGCAGGCGATCCTTCTCGGGCTCCCAGACCCAAAGCGCGACGTCGGCCGCGCCCAGCGCTTCCAGCGTGGCCGTGGCGTCCCACATCCAGCGGTCGTTCGACATGAAATCTTTGGCCGCGCTCGATCCGGCGCCGGCTTCAGACCGACACCCCCTCGTCCGGACCGTCGTGACCGCCATAAGGGGTGATCCGGCCGAACAGGACATGATCTCGCCAGGCGCCGTTAATTTTAAGATAAGCCTTGGCGAACCCTTCCTCCACGAACCCCGCCTTGCCCAGCAGATCGCGGGAGGCCTTGTTCTCCGGGATGCAGGCGGCCTCCAGCCTGTGCAGGCCCAGCGTC
>NZ_JAPSKZ010000119.1 GCF_031181185.1 Phenylobacterium sp.
GAGCCTTCAGGAAGGCGGCCAGGTCGTCCTCGTCCTCCGGCAGGAAGATGACATCCGCCGGCCCGCCGACGCGGAACCAGGTAAAGGGCGCCAGCGGCTCGTCCCTCAGGAGCTTGCCGCGCACCGTGGGCAGATCGTCCTTCCAGCTCATTCGGCCGCTTCGCCCAGGGCTTCCAGTTGACCCGGCAGGGCGTAGGCCCAGCTGGTGATGTCGCCGGCCCCCAGCAGCACCACGAGGTCGCCCGACTGCGCCTCATCGCGGACCACCTCGGCAAGCTCGGCAGGGCCGGCGAGCGGCACGACGCGGCGGTGGCCATAGCGGCGCAGGCCTTGCACCAGGCCGTCCTTATCAACGCCCTCGATCGGCGCTTCGCCGGCCGGGTAGACGTCGGCCACGATCACCGTGTCGGCATCGTTGAAGCAGGCGCAGAAGTCGTCGAACAGGTCGCGCAGGCGCGTGTAGCGGTGCGGCTGGACCACCGCGATGACCTTGCCGCTGCTGACCGCACGGGCGGCCTTCAGCACCGAGGCGATCTCGACCGGATGATGCCCGTAGTCGTCGACCACCCGCACGCCGTTCGCCACGCCCGTTGTCGTGAAGCGCCTCTTCACCCCGCCGAACCCGGCCAGGCCCTTGCGGATCGCGTCCGGCCCGACGCCCAGCTCGCGGGCCACGGCGATGGCGGCCAGCGCGTTCTGGACGTTGTGCTGGCCGGCCATCGGCAGCAGCACGTCGTCCAGCGAGATGAAGCCTCCGTCGCGCGGCTGGATCACGACGTTGAAGCGAGCGCCCTCTGGCCCCATGCGGATGTTGTTGGCGCGGACCTCGGCCTGCGGATTGACGCCGTAGGTGACGAGCCGGCGGTTCTCCACCCGCGCGGCCATGGCCTGCACCTCCGGATGGTCGATGCAGACCGCCGCGAAGCCGTAGAACGGGATGTTCTCCACGAAGTCCCGGAAGGCCTTCTTCACGGCGTCGAAGTCGCCGTAATGGTCCAGGTGTTCGGGATCGATGTTGGTGACCACGGCCACGGTGGACTTCAGCTTCAGGAACGTGCCGTCGCTCTCGTCCGCCTCGACGACGATCCAGTCGCCCGCGCCCACCTTCGCATTGGTGCCGTAGGCGTTGATGATGCCGCCGTTCACCACGGTGGGGTCCAGGCCGCCGGCGTCCAGCAGCGTGGCGACCATCGAGGTGGTGGTCGTCTTGCCGTGGGTGCCGCCGACCGCCACCGAGAACTGCAGCCGCATGAGTTCGGCCAGCATCTCGGCTCGCCGGACCAACGGCAGGCGCTTCTCGCGACCCGCCATCATCTCCGGATTATCGGCCTTCACCGCGGTCGAATAGACGATGGCATAGGCGCCATCGACGTTGGCGGCGTCGTGGCCGATGAAGATCTTCGCGCCCAGCTTCTCCAGCCGCTCGGTGTTGGCCGAGGCTTTCGCGTCCGAGCCCTGCACCTGGTAGCCGGTGCGCAGCATGATCTCGGCGATGCCGCTCATGCCGATGCCCCCGATGCCGATGAAGTGCACGGGGCCGATCTCGAACGGGACGGGGCGGCGATTCATAGGAGCGTGCTAGCGCCGACCGCCGTCGCGAGCAATTGCTAGCCGCCGCGGGCGGTCTTCTCGACCACGTCGGCCAGGCGTTCGGCCGCGTCGGGGATCGCCACCGAGCGCGCCGCCTCCGCCATCCGCTGCAGGCGGGCCGGGTTGGTCAGCAGCTTTTCCAGCGCGTTCGACATCGTCTCGACGGTCAGCTGGTGCTCGCGCGCCACCTCGGCGCCGCCGGCGTCGGCCAGCAGCTTGGCGTTCTGGCCCTGGTCGTCGTCGATGGCGATGGCCAGCGGCACCAGGATGGACGGCTTCCCGGCCACGGCGAACTCGCAGACCGTGCCGGCGCCGGCCCGGCCGACCACCAGGTGGGCGTCGCGCAGGCGGCCGGCGATGTCGCGGAAGAAGGGCGCGATCTCGGCGTCGACCAGGGCGTCGCGATAGGCGCGCCGCGCGGCGTTCATCGATTCCGGCCGGGTCTGCTGCTGGACGACCAGCCGCTTGCGCAGGTCCTCGGGCAGGGCCTTCACGGCCTCGGGCACCAGTTCCGACAGCAGGCGCGCGCCCTGGCTTCCCCCGGTGACGAGCAGGCGCACCGGGCCGTTCGGCTCGGGCGGAATGTACGGGATCTCGGCCAGGGCGCGGATCGGCGGGCGCACGGGATTGCCGACGACGACGGCGCGGCCGGCCACCTTCTCGGGCGCCTTCTTCAGCGTCGGAAAGGCGCAGGCGACGGTGCGGACGCGGGACGCCAGCATCCGGTTCGTCCGGCCCATGACCGCGTTCTGTTCGTGGATCACCGTCGGGCGGCGGTCCATGATCGCCGCCACCAGCGCCGGGGCCGACGGATAGCCGCCGAAGCCCACGACGACGTTGGGCCCGATCTCGCGGAAGGCCGCGCGCGCATGCAGCGCGCCGCGCAGCACCGCGACACCCGCTCGGGCCATGCCAACGGGATCGCCCGGCTTGTAGGTGGCGGCCGACAGGCCGATGCGCCGCTCGGCCGGGAAGTCCTGGGCCAGGCCCGCCACGCGCTCGTCCGACGCCAGCACAATGCCCCAGCCGCGGGCGATCAGCGCCTCGGCCAGCGCCTGGGCGGGGAACAGGTGGCCTCCGGTGCCCCCGGCGGCGACGACGGCGATCTTACGCATGGCTGTCCCGACGGTTAGGCGAACGCGCCCGCCTTGGCGAGGCCTTCGGTGGGCGTGTAGGCGCCGGGCCGGCGGCGGGTGAGCGCGAGCGCCATGCCAAGCGTCAGCCCCATGGCCAGCATCGACGAGCCGCCGTAGCTGATGAACGGCAGGGTCATGCCCTTGGTCGGGATGAGGTTGAGGTTCACGGCGACGTTGATGATCGCCTGCTGGCCGACCAGCACGAAGAGGCCCGCGGCCGCCACCTGCTCGAACGGGTCCGACAGCTTCATGGCCCGGTAAAGGCCGCGGATCACCACGAAGCCGAACAGCGAGATCAGCAGCAGGCTGAAGATCAGGCCGTATTCCTCGGCGCCGACGGAATAGATGAAATCGGTGTGCAGGTCGGGCACGTGGCGCTTCATCACGCCCTCGCCCGGCCCACGGCCAAAGACGCCGCCCGCGGCGATCGCCTCGGCGGCGCGGTCGACCTGGTGGGTATCGGCCTTTTCAGGGCTCAGGAAGCGATCCACGCGGCTCGCCACGTGCGGGAACAGGAAGTAGGTCGAGGACAGGCCCGCCGCCGCCAGCACGCCCAGCAGCATCACCCAGGAGAGCGGCACGCCGGCCATCCAGAAGGCGGCGCCGAACGCCACCGTGATCAGCACCGTCTGACCGATGTCGGGCTGGATCACCAGCAGCCCCACCGAGACGAGGTAGAGCGCGAAGGCGATGGAGACGCCGGGCACGCCCTGGCCCTTCTGCCCTTCGGCGAACATCCAAGAGACGAGGATGATCAGCGCAGGCTTCATGTATTCCGAGGGCTGGAAGGTGAAGCCGCCGAACTGGATCCAGCGGGTCGCCCCCTTGGCATTGTGGCCGATGAACGGCAGGGCGATCATCACGGCGATCGCGAACAGCCAGATGAAGAACGCGGCCCGGCGCACATTCCTCACGTCCAGCATCGAGACGCTGAGCAGGATCATCGTGGAGGCCGCGGCGAACACGCACTGGCGCACGGCGAAGTGGAAGGGGTCGCCCAGGTTCATCCGCGCCGCAGCCGCGGGGCTCGCGGCGAACGACATCAGGACGCCGATGAAGATCAGGAGGCCGACGACGCCCAGCATCCAGCGGTCGACCGTCCACCACCAGACGCCGAGCGGCGAGCGGTCGGACCGCGGAAAGGCATGGGCTTGAGACGCTGTAGTCATGCGGCGGTCGCCTGGCCGTTGGCGAGGCGCTGGACGGCGGCCCGGAAGGCTTCGCCCCGCTCCTCGAAATCCGCGAACTGGTCGAACGAAGCGCAGGCCGGCGACAACAGCACGATGGCCTCGTGCCCCGCCGCCTTGGCGTCGGCATGGGCCTGCTGCACGGCCGCCTCGATCGTGCCGCTCTCGGTGAAGCTGGCCTTGCCGCGCAGGGTCTGGGCGAAGGCGGGCGCCGCCTCGCCAACCAGATAGGCCTTCTCGATACGCGGGAAGAGGTCCGTCAGGCTCTCGATGCCGCCGGTCTTCGCCAGGCCGCCGGCGATCCAGTAGAACCTCGGATAACTGGACATCGCCTGACGCGCCGCGTCGGCGTTCGTCGCCTTGCTGTCGTTGACGAAGCGAACCTTGCCCAGGACGCAGACGGTCTCCATCCGGTGCGCCAGCCCCGGGAAGGTCATCAGGTGCTGGGCGGCCTCGTCGCCGGGCACGCCCAGACCCTTGGCCGCGGCATAGGCCGCCGCCGCGTTTTGCCAGTTGTGGCGGCCGGGCAGCGAGCGCGCCCGCTTCAGGTCGGCCGTCTCGTGCGCGCGCTCTCCGGTGGCGTCGTACAGCAGGCCGTCCAGGGCATAGACCCCGCGGCTCATGGCCTTCGACGCCGAGATCGGCACGATGGTCCGGCGATTGGCGGCGGTGATCTCGGTGCAGATGCGCTGCCCCCAGGGATCGTCCACGCCGATGACCGCGGTGTCGCCTTTGCCCTGGTTCATCAGGATGCGGCGCTTGGCGGCCACGTAGTTGTCCATCGTCCCGTGCCGCTCGAGGTGATCGGGCGAGATGTTCAGGATGACCGTGACGTCCGCGTGAAGGCTCGAGGTCAGGTCCAGCTGATAGGACGACAACTCCAGCACATAGACGGCGCCGCCGTGCATGTCCTCGAGGCCCAGAACGCCGTAGCCGATATTGCCGCCGATACGCACGTCGCGCCCGGCCTCGGCCAGGATGTGGCCGATCAGGGCGGTGGTCGTGGATTTGCCGTTGGTGCCGGTGATGGCGACGATCTTCGGCCGCTTGTGCTCGGGCGCGGCGTTCACGGTGCGGGCGAACAGCTCGATGTCGCCCACGATCTCGACGCCGGCCTCACGGGCTCGCTCCACCGTCCAATGCGGCGCGGGATGGGTCAGAGGCACGCCCGGCGACAGCATCACGGCCGCGAACTGGCTCCAGTCGGCGCGGGTCAGGTCGGTGAGCTCGAAACCCTCGGCGATGGCCGCCTCGCGGGCCGCGGGCTTGTCGTCCCACAAGGCCACCTTAGCTCCGCCGGCCACGAGCGCGCGCGCGGCCGCTAGGCCCGTGCGGGCCAGGCCGAACACGGCGACCGTCCTGCCTTCGAAGCCGCGGACCGGGATCATGACGCGCCGATGCCCTCCCTACCGCAGCTTCAGGGTGGCGAGGCCCAGCAGGGCCAGCATGATGGCGACGATCCAGAAGCGGATGACGACGGTCGATTCCGACCAGCCCAGCTTCTCGAAGTGGTGATGGATCGGCGCCATCAGGAATATCCGGCGGCCCGTCCGCTTGAACCAGGCGACCTGGATGATCACCGACAGGGTCTCGGCCACGAACAGGCCGCCGATGATCCCCAGCACGATCTCGTGCCGCGTGGAGACGGCCACCGCTCCCACCGCCCCGCCCAGGGCCAGCGAGCCGGTGTCGCCCATGAAGATCTTGGCGGGCGGCGCATTGTACCAGAGGAAGCCCAGCCCCGAGCCGATCAGGGCGCCGCAGAAGACAGCGATCTCGCCCACGCCGGGCACGTGGTGCAGCTGCAGGTAGTTCGAGAACACGAAGTTGCCGACCAGGTACGCGATCAGGCCGTAGGCGGCAGCTGCGATCATCACCGGCACCGTAGCCAGTCCGTCCAGACCGTCGGTGAAGTTCACCGCGTTGGCCGCGCCCACGATGATGAAGGCGCCGAACAGCAGGTAGAACCAGTCCAGGTCGACGAAGAACTGCTTGAACACCGGGAATGTGACCGAGGTCAGGAGTTCCGGCGTCTCGGCCGGCTTCTGGGCGAAGACGATGATCAGCGCCACGGCGGCCATGGCGATGCCGGCTTCCAGGGCGAGCCGCAGCGGCCCCGAGATCCCCGCCGTCGTCTGGCGCGTGACCTTGGCGTAGTCGTCCATGAAGCCCAGCAGGCCGTAGCCGGCCGTCACCAGTACGACCGCCCAGACGTAGACGTTGGACAGGTCGCTCCAAAGCAGGGTCCCGATCAGCAGTCCCGCCAGAATCATCACCCCGCCCATGGTGGGCGTGCCGGCCTTCTCGATGACGTGGCGTTCGATGCCCTCGGCGCGGATCGGCTGCCCCTTGCCCTGCTTGGCCTGCATCCAGCGGATGAAGCGCGAGCCCATGGCCACGACCACGAACTGGGCCGTGAACAGCGCCAGGCCGGTGCGGAAGGTCTGGTATTTCAGCAGATTGAGGATCGGGACGTAGCCCGAGGACGCGAACTGTTCGTACAGCCAGTAGAACATCAGGCCGCCTCCCCTGACCCGGAGTCGAGCGCGATCAGGGCCTGCGCCACCGCGCCGGCCTTCGAACCGTTCGACCCCTTCACCATCACCACGTCGCCGGGCTCTGCGGCCTGGACGACCTGCGGCGCGAGCTCCGCAGCGGTTTCGGCGTACCCGCCTCGCCGAGTCGGCGGAAGGGCGTCCCAGAGGGATTTCATCAACGGGCCGGCGCAGAAGACGAGGTCAATCGCCGCAGCCTCCAGCGGCTCGGCCAGGCCGGCGTGGAAGGCCTGCGCGTCCGGTCCCAGCTCCAGCATGTCGGTCAGCGCCACGATGCGCCGGCCTTGCGTCTGCCGCGCCCCGAGGGTGGCGATGGCCGAGGCCATGGAGATCGGGTTGGCGTTGTAGCTCTCGTCGATCAGCGTGAAGGCGCCCGAACCTTTTCGGATCGTGCGCTCGGCGCCGCGGCCGGCCAGCGGTTCGAACGAGCCCAGCGCCGCCAGGCTGTCCGAGAGGTCGACGTCCAGCGCTTCCAGCATCAGCAGCACGGCCATGCTGTTCAGGCCCCAGTGGAAGCCGGTCTGCAGGATGGGGAAGTCGAGGCCCTTGCCGTGCAGGCGCGCCTGGACCACGGCGTGGCCGCCGGGAACCTGGAAGTCGATCAGGCGCGCATCGCACCCCTCGCCCGTGCCGAAGGTGCGCACCTGGGCGCCCGCCTTCTCAGCTTCGCCCTTCAGGAGCTCGAACCAGCGGTTGTCGGCGTTCAGCACGGCAATGCCGCCGGGCTCCAGCCCTTCGAAGATCTCCGCCTTGGCGCGGGCGACGCCCGTCTCGCCGTCCGGGAAGTTTTCGGTGTGGACCGGCCCCACCGTCGTCACCACCACCGCATGCGGGCGCACGAACTTCGCCAGCGGCCGGATCTCGTCGGCGTGGTTCATGCCGATCTCGAAGACCGCGCGCTGCGTCGCCCTCGGCATCCGGGCCAAGGTCAGCGGCACGCCGATGTGATTGTTGTAGCTCTTCACCGACGAGTGCGCCGCGCCGGCCAGCTTCAGCCCCGCCATGATCGCCTGGGTGACGCTGGTCTTGCCGACCGAGCCGGTCACGGCGCCGCGCCGCGCCTGCGGCGCCCGCTCGCGGGCCGCCTCGCCCAGGACCTCCAGAGCCTTGAAGGTGTCGGCGACCATCACGGCCGGCGCGTCGACCGGTTGCGAGGCCAGCACGCCCGCCGCGCCCTTGCTCATGGCCTGCGCCACGAACTCATGGCCGTCGCGCACGCCCGCCAGGGCGACGAACAGGTCGCCGGGTTCGATCGTGCGGGTGTCGATCGAGACGCCGCTCGCGCGGAAGCCGCCTGCGACCTGGCCGCCCGTGGCTGCGGCGATCTCCTCCGCGGTCCAGAGCGGCTCAGCCATGGACCAGCTCCAGCGCGTGGGCGGTTTCCGCCACGTCGTCGAAGGGATGGACGACCCCGCCTATGATCTGGCCCTGCTCGTGGCCCTTACCGGCCACCACGAGGATGTCGCCGTCCTGCAGCATGGCGACGCCGGCGCGGATCGCCTCGCGGCGGTCGCCGATATCCTTGGCCCCCGGGCAACCGGCCAGCACCTGGGCGCGGATCTCGGCCGGTGCCTCCGAGCGCGGATTGTCGTCCGTGACGATGGCCACGTCCGCCAGCTGACCCGCGATCTTGCCCATGATCGGACGCTTGCCGCGGTCGCGGTCGCCGCCGGCGCCGAACACCACGATCAGCTTGCCGCGGACGTGCGGGCGCAGCGCGTTCAGCACCGTCTCGAGCCCGTCGGGCGTGTGGGCGTAGTCCACATAGGCGTCGCCGCCGCGCGGGCCCTGGCCGACGCGCTGCAGCCGGCCCGGCGCGCCCTCGAGCGCCTCCAGCCCCTCGAACACCTGATCCAGCGTCAGGCCCGCGGCGCGGCAGAGCCCCGCCGCCACCAGGGCGTTCGAGGCCTGGAACGCGCCGGCGAGCGGCAGGCGAACGTCATAGGCCCGGCCCTCGCACTGGATGCGCAGGCGCTGGCCCTCCGGCAGCAGTTCCCGCTTCGCGAGCTTCAGGTACTGGCCCGTCTCGCCGACGGTCATCACCCACTGACCCGCGATGACCGCCGAGGCGGCGAACGCGGGGAAGGCGTCGGAATCGGCGTTCAGCACCGCCGTGCCGCCGCGCGGCAAGAGGGTGTCGAACAGGCGCAGCTTGGCCGCCCGGTAGGCGTCCATGGTCCCGTGGTAGTCCAGGTGGTCCTGGGTCAGGTTCAGGTAGCCCGCCGCCGTCAGCTTCACCCCGTCCAGGCGGCGCTGGTCGACGCCGTGCGACGAGGCTTCCATGGCGAAGTGCGACACGCCCATGCCGGCGAGCTTCGCCAGCCATTCGGCGACGTCCGCCGCGTCGGGCGTCGTGAGGCCCGGCGGCGTCAGCTGCTCGTGGCGGCCGCCAGGGTGCGAGACGGTGACGCCCAGCGTGCCCATGCTGGCCGAGGTCTTGCCCGCGCGGGCGAACATCTGGCGGCAGAAGTTGGCGACGGAGGTCTTGCCGTTGGTGCCGGTGACGGCGACGCAGACCTGCGGCTGGCGGCCGAAGAACTCCGCGGCGGCGAGCGCATAGGCCCGACGCGGGTCCTTGGCGATGATGGTCGGGACAGAAAGGCCCAGGTCGCGTTCGGCGATGACGGCGGCGGCGCCCGCCCCCACGGCGGCCGGCGCGAAGCTCGCGCCGTCCACCTTCGTGCCCGGCAGGGCGGCGAACAGCGTGCCGGGCCGCACCTTGCGGCTGTCGGCGGTGACGCCAGTGATCTCGGGATCGGCCGGCAGGCCGCGCTTCACGATCGCCGAGAGGCGCATCACTGGCCCTCCCCCGCCGGCGCGGCCGCCACCGCCGTCTCGAGGATTTCGGGCTGACGCTGGACGCCCAGGAACGGGGCGATGCGCTCGATCACCCGGCCGGCGGCCGGCGCGGCCACCCAGCCGCCCGTGGCGTAGCCGGCCGAGCGGGCGGTGCCGTGCGGCTCGTCCAGCAGGATCAGCACGAAGTAGCGTTTGGCCTCGACGGGGCCGCTGGTCGGGAACACGGCGGCGAACGACGAGACCTGGCGCTGGTGGTTGTAGCCGCGGATGGCCGGGTCGTACTTCTCGCCGGTGCCGGTCTTGCCGCCCACCGACAGGCCCGGGATGTTGGCCGAGCGGCCGCTGCCCGCCTCGCCCGCCACGTTGGCGCGCATGATCGACAGCATCTGCAGGGACGAGCGCTCGGACATGACCCGGGGACCATCGACGGTCGCGCCCGGTTCCTTCTTGCGGATGGTCAGCGGGATCAGCCGCCCGCCGTTGAGGATCGCGCCCATCGCGCGCGCCAGCGCGAGCGGGCTCACGTTGATGCCGTGCCCGAACGAGGTGGAGGCCACCGCGTCCTCGTCCCACTTCTTCGGCGTCAGCGGACGGGCGCTCTCGATCAGCTCAACCGGCGCTGGGGCGGTCAGTCCCAGGTTCTTGAAGTACTTGCCCATCCGCTCCGGGCCGATGCCCACGGCGAGCTTGGCGGTGCCGATGTTGGACGAGTGCTGGAACACCTCGACCAGTGTCAGGACCTTCCGGGCGGCGTGGTAGTCGTTGATGGTCCGGTAGCCCAGCTTGTAGGGCACGGTCGCGTCGAAGGTGGTGGTGGGCGTGGCGACGCCGGTGTCCAGGCCGATGGCGACCGTGAACGCCTTGAACGTAGACCCCATCTCAAAGACGGTAGCGGCCGCCCGGTTGGTCTGGGCATACACGCCGGCCTTGCCGGGGTTGTTCGGATCGAACACCGGCCAGCTGGCCATCCCCAGGATCTCGCCGGTGTGGACATCGGTCACCAGGCCGACCGCGCCCTTGGGCGTGAACTCGTGGACGGCCTTCCAGAGCTCGTCCTCAAGCGCGCCCTGGACCCGCAGGTCGATGGACAGCGCCACCTGACCGCCGGCGGCGGCGCGGATCTCCTCGTTCAGCGCAGCCTCCGCACCCGAAAGGCCCTCGCCCCCCGCGTCTGAGAAGCCGATGATGTGGGCGGCCGATGGGCCCAGCGGATAGACCCGGCGCTGCTCCGGCTCGAAAGTGACGCCCGGCAGGCCCAGCGCATGGACCTTGTTGCGCTCCTCGGGCGTCAGCGCGCCCAGTACGAAGATGCGGCGATTGCCGCGCAGCGCCCGCTCCAGCCGGTTGGCGTCCAGCGCCGGCAGCGTCGACAGCAGCGCCCGGCGGGTCTCCTCAGGCTCCCAGATCTCGCGGGGATCGATGTAGAGGCCGTAGTGCAGCAGGTCGGCGGCCAGCAGCATGCCGTTGCGGTCGACCAGGTCCGCCCGGGTCGTCGCGGCGGGCGCGATGCGTCCGTCGGCGCGGGCGGCGTCCGAGAACAGCGCCGCGCGCGTGGCCCCGACGGCGAGCGTCAGGAAGCCCATCGCGAACAGCGCCAGCACGAAGAAGATGCGCAGGCGCGTGTCGTCCTCGGCCTTGCCCGAGGCGCGGGCGCGTTCGAACGCATGCTCCAGGCCCCAGACGCGCTCGGTCAGCCAGCGCGACAGGGGCGAGCGTCGCAGGGACGGCTGCCCGAGGCTCATCGCGTGGCCTCCGCGACCCGCAGCGGCATGGCCTCGGGCGGCGGCGGCGGCGGCACGCCGGGGATGGCGTCGCCGCCGTTGACCATCGCGGCGACCACCGACGGCGCCTTGTCCTTCTTCGGCGGCCCCTTGGCGGCGAGGTCGATGATCTGCTCGACGGTGGCCTCGCGGCTGGCCGTCACCGGCTCCATCTTCAGGTAGCCGACGGACAGGCGCTCGATACGGCCGGGCTGTTCCAGGTGCGCGACCTCGGCCTGCAGCAGGCGGATGCGGGTCTTCTCAGCCTTGATCTGACGCTCGATCGTCGCGATCTCGGCGCGCTCCCGCCCGGCGATGGTC
>NZ_JAPSKZ010000120.1 GCF_031181185.1 Phenylobacterium sp.
ACCGCCGCCGTCATCGCCTCGGTCGCCGTCGCGGCGAGACCCGAGACCTCCAGCGACAGCCCCACCACAACCATCCCTGCGATCAGCAACAGGATCTGCGGCCGCAGGCCGCGGTAGGCCTCGTCGGCGCTGATCACCCGCGTCAGGATCAGAAGCACCGCGCCCGTGAACGCCGAGGCCGCGATCGGCGCATAGCCCAGCGCCGCCACCGCGATCACGCCGACGAACACCGCGAGCGAGGCCATCGCCCGAGGCAGGTCCAGCGGCCGGGGCTCGGCGAAGAGGCTCGCGTCGCCCACCGAGCCGTCGCCGCTGCTGGAGGCTGTCGCCCCTTCCACCGCCTTCTCGAACGACGCCCCCTCGCCGCCGCGCCCGTCGCGCAGCAGCCGGGGCGCGAACACCAGCAGGTAGAGCCCGCCGGCCGCGGCGATGATCAGCGCCACGGGCGTGATCTCGAACAGGCCGAACGCCGGTTGGCCCGCGCTGCGCGCCATGTCGTTGACCAGCAGGTTGGTCGAGGTGCCGATCAGGGTGCACGACCCGCCGAGGATCGTGACGTACGACAGCGGGATCAGGAAGCGGCGCGGCGGCAGCTTCTGCGAGAGCGCCACGTCGCGGACCACGGGCGCAGCCAGCACCACGATCGGCGTATTGTTGAGGAAGGCCGAAGCCATTCCGCACAGCAGTATCACCAGCCACAGGCCCGCCGCGCCCATCCGCCGGCACAGTGCGATGGCGCGCCGGATCAACGCATCCAGCAGCCCCGACAACTCCATCGCGTAGGCGATGACGAACAGCGAGGCCAAGGCGATCAGGGCCGGACTGGCGAACGCGCCTTGCGCCTCGACCGGCCGGATGACGCCCAGCCCCAGCAGCGCCGCCGCGCCGGCCAGCGCCACCACGTCCGACCGCAGCTTGCCCCAGATCAAAGCGGCGACGACGGCGCAGAGCACCGTGAGCGCGGCGACTTGGTCGAAGCTCATGCGGCCACAGTAGGCCAGCCGGGCGCGGGCTGCTATCGTCGGGCATGACCTGCGCCGAAGGGAACCGGCGGCGCGCCGCCGCCGTCCTGCTCGTCCTGGCCCCGCTTGCCCTGGCCTTCGCCGCCTGCTCGCCGCGCGAGCGCCCCGCGCCTGCGCCGGCCGAGCCGAAAGCCCCCGCGCCTGCTCCGCCCCTGGCCCCGCCCACGCTCTCCCGGGCGGAGCTGCTGAGGGTGGTCGCCGAGGCTGCCGACGCCAGCGCCGCCGGCGCGGCCTATCCGAACGCCGCCCGTGAGCTGGACGGGCGCCGGTTCGTCCTTCGCCTGCCGTTCGGCTGCGAGGGGCCGTCGGCCGAGGCCGCCGATACCCGCCTCGGCTATTCCGTCGACGTGAAGCGAAACGCCCTGCGGCTCACCGCCCGCCCGGAAGTGTGGACCCAGGCTGGCTGGGCGCGCGCCCTCGTGGGTGGGGCCGACGTCGAGAGCATCGAAGGGTTCTGGCTCAGCCGGCCGTGGACCGCGTCCGAGGCCTGCCCGCCGCTGCCCGCCGTGGCGGCGGCCGTTCCGCCGACGCCGGAGACGGTTGGCCTGGCCCAGCCCTTCGCCGAGGGCGGCTCGCGCCTCCTGCGCCGCGGCGACCGGCCTTACGAGGCGACCGTGAAGCTGCCGGACGGCCAGCCGCCCGGCCCGGGCGGCTTCCGCCTGGTGCTGGAAGGGCGCATCGCCGCCGGCGCCGACGGCCGCACCGTCGCCTGCCTGAGCGAACACCCCGACCGCCGGCCTGTCTGCCTGGCCCGGGCCCAGCTGGACCGGGTGGCGTTCGAGACCCCCGCGGGCGAGACCCTCGCCGAATGGCGTAGCTGATCGCTAGAACCGGTACCCCACGCCGACGCGCAGGTTGCGGCCGGGCAGCGGGGCGATGTCCTTCAGGAACGAGGCGTGCTCACGGGCCTCGGTGTCGGTCAGGTTGCGGCCTTCCACGAAGACCTTGAAGTCCTTGTCCTTCAGCGGCCGCACCGTCAGCGAGGCGTTCAGCATGGTGTAGCCGTCGGTCGGCAGTTCGAAGGCCGCGACGCGCGTCTGTTCGCCCACCCGACGCACCTCCAGCTGGCCGGTCCACCAGCCGCCCTCGAACACCCCGCGCCCCGTCGCCGACCAGGGCGGGATCCGCGCCGGCGCGCCCAGGTCGGTCTTGCCGTGGACATAGTCGGCGCTGGCCTCCAGCCGGAAACTGCGCTCGCCGTCCTCCCACAGGCGGTACGAGCCCTCGAGCTCGGCGCCGTAGAACGTCGCGTCGGTCTGCACGAACTGGTGGATGGGCAAGTGGCTCTCCTCGTCCTCCTCGCCCGTGGGCGCAAGGTCGATGAAGCCCTCGTACTTGGCCGCGAACAGGTGGGCGTCCACGTTCCAGCGCCCGTTCCCGTAGTGGCCGGTCAGGTCGACCGAGTACGACACTTCCGAGTCCAGGCTCGTGTCGCCGCGCTCGTAGGAGCGCGTGGCGGGGTGCGGCCCATCGGCGAACAGCTCCTCCTGCGACGGCGCGCGCTCGGTGCGCGAGCCGCTGAGGGCGAAGAACCAGCCGTCGGCCGGCCGGATGAAGCCGCCCAGCGAGCCCGAGATCGCGGTGAAGTCCCGCTCGCCGATCGTGCTGTCGAGCTCCTTGGTCTCCAGCCGCAGGCCGCCCTCCACGCCCCAGCGCTCGCGGTCGAAGCGCTGCAGGGTGAAGACGCCCCACTCGGTCGTCCGGGTCGGCGGCACGAAGGCCTCTTCGCCCTCGGCCTCGAAGTCGCGCCTCAGGCCCTGGACGCCCACGGCGCCCTGCCAGCCGTTGCGGTCCGGCTGGATCAGCTCGAGGCGGCCCTCCCAGCCTTCCGAGAAGAACTGGGTCCCGACCTCGCCGTCCTCCAGCTCCTTGTGGGTGTAGTCGGCATAGCCGGCCGCAAAGCGCACCTTCTCGAACGGGCCCAGGTCCATCCGGTATTCGCCGCGCAGATCGTAGCGGGTCTGCTCGAGGTCGATGGCGACGGCGTGCTCCTCGCCGTGTTCCTCGTGCTCCTCGTGCTCTTCGCCCTCGTGATCGTGATCATGCTCATGCTCGTGCGCATGGCCGGGCACGCCGTAGTTCGTCTCGGTTCGCTTCACCGAAACGCCCAGGTAGCCGCGCTCGCCCACGTAGGAGAGGCCCGCGCCGTAGGCCGAAAGCTCGGTGAAGGTGTTCTCGACCTTGCTGTCCACCGGACCCGGCCACGCCTCGCCGTCGGCCTCCAGCTGGCGGCGGGACTCCGGGAAGGTCGGGACCTCGTAGTCCTTGGTCTCGCGGCGCACGCCGTCCAGGCTGACGACCCAGTTGCCCACGCCCGCCCGCAGCGCGCCCGAGGCCTGCCAGCCGTCGTCGACCGTCGAGCCCGAGGCCAGCAACCGGCCCTCCACGCCTTCGATCGGAGCATCGGCGATGCGGTCGTCGATGATGTTGACCACGCCCCCGATCGCCGAGCCGCCGTAGGCCAGGGCCGAGGGGCCGCGCAGCACCTCGATCCGCTCGGCCTCTTGTGGGTCGGTGGCGACGGCGTGGTCGGGAGAGAGCGCGCTGGCGTCCACCTGGCCCAGGCCGTTCGAGAGCACCAGCACGCGCGGTCCCGAAAGGCCGCGGATCACCGGGCGGCTCGCGCCCGGGCCGAACGCGCTGGAGCGCACGCCGGCCACGCCGCTCAGCACGTCGCCGATTCCGCCGGCCGGCGCCTGGTCCAGCTCGTCGCGCTTCAGGATGTCGACGCTGGTGGTCGCCGAATCCAGGGTGACCGCATAGGGCGCGGCGGTCACCACCACCTCCTCCACCTGCTTGGTCTGGGCGAGAGCTGGCGTGGACAGCAGGACGGCGGCGGAGGCGAGGAGGACGGCGCGCGACATTTTTCACAAACCCAGGCACTTGCGACGAGGCGTCACCGTTATGAAATAACATAACGTCCCGTCAAGCCGTTGCCGACGCAGCGGAACCGGGTTAGCTCAAAGGCGATGTCGCACCAGCACTGCCATCATCACGAGACGACCCACTCGGGCCTGAAGGGCGCGGCCCTGCGCCAGGCCCTGGGCGCGGCCGAGAGCCGCTGCGCGGAGACCCAGGAGCGGCTGACGCCGCCGCGCCGGCGGGTGCTGGAGCTGCTGCTGGCCTCGGAAGGCCCGCTCAAGGCCTACGACCTGATCGCGGCCTTCGGCGAGGCCGGCGAACCCGCCAAGCCGCCGACGGTCTATCGCGCCCTGGAGTTCCTGGAGCGCCTGGGCTTCGCGCACCGCATCGAGAGCCTCAACGCCTATGTCCCCTGCCGCATCGAGGGCGGGCATGCCGCGGCGTTCCTGATCTGCGAGTGCTGCGGCGCAGCCGAGGAGTTCGAGCCCGACTTCGCTCCCCAGCTCGCCGCCGCCGCCCGCGCCGGCTACAGCGTCCGCTCGGTGACCCTCGAGGCCCGCGGCCTCTGCGGAGCCTGTCGCGAGCACTGAGCGTTCTCCGCGCCTGATGCGCAAACAGATCTACCTCGACTGCGACGGCGTGCTGGCCGACTTCGACAAGGGGGCCGAGAAGGTCCTGGGCATGCCGCCCCGGGTGTTCGAGAAACGCTACAATCCCGGCCTGTTCTGGAAGCGTCTGGCGACCGCGCCCGACTTCTTCGAGAACCTCGAGCCGATGCCCGACGCCTACGAGCTCTACGAGGCGGTGAAGCACCTTAGGCCCATCATCCTGACCGGCCTGCCGCGGGGGAACTGGGCCGAGCCGCAGAAGCGCCGCTGGGCCGAGCGCTGGTTCCCCGGCGTCGAGGTGATCACCACCATGGCCGCCCTGAAGCGCGAGCACTGCCACCCCGGCGACGTCCTGGTCGACGACCGCGACAAGCACCGTCACCTCTGGGAGGCGGCCGGCGGCAAGTTCGTCCATCACAAGAACGCCCGGAGCTCCATCGAAGAGCTCCGGGCGCTCGGGTACCTTTAGCGGCCTACCAGAACACCATCCGCACGACCTGCACGACGCGCCCGGTGAAGCGGTCGACCAGCAGCACGTCGGGGCCCACGCGCACCCAGTCGAAGCCCGGCGGCGGCCAGGGCAAGCCATACGCGTACCAGTCGTTCAGGCGGTAGCTCGATCCGTACCAGCCCCACGGCAGGTGGTCGCCGTAGCTCCAGCTGCGGACGTAGAAGCCCGGCGGGGCGATCCAGCGTCCGGCGCGGTACCGGCGCTGGCTGTGGTAGCTGAAGGGATAGCGCCCCTGGCTCCAGTACGGCCGGTCGCCGCGGCGGCGGTCCCGGTCACGGTCGTCGCGATCCCAGCGATCCCGGTCTTCGCGGCTCCAGCGGCCATCCCAGCGCCCGTCGCGGTCGCCGCCACGCCGGCCGTCACGGTCCCAGCGACGGTCGCCGTCCCGTTGTCCGTCGCGGCTCCCATCGCGTAGCTGGCGGCCGTCCCACTGGACGTTTCCGCCGTTCCAGCGGCGGGCGTCGCGCGCCTCGTCGCGGTCCTCGCGGTCGATCTGGTCGGCGGGCGACACGACCGTACGGTCGTCGCCGTCATTGTCGGTCCAGCGGCCGGGCCGGCGCATGTCGGGGCCGCCGCGGCGGTCGCCCCGTTGCCCGTCGGCTCTCTGGCGTTCGGCCCGCCACAGTTCCCGCTGGGCTTCGCCGGCCCGCGGCGCCTCGCGCGCCTGCGGGGCCTGAGGAGCCTGAGGAGCCTGCGGCGCCTGGCGCGCCTCCATCGACGGCCGGGCCTGGCGGGCGCCCTCGCCGCCGTTCCAGCCGCGGTGCGGCCGCTCGCGCGCGCCGTCCTGGCGAAACTCGGTGCGGCGCTCGCCGCCCCGGTCGCGGCCGCGCTCGCCACGCTCCTGCGCCGCGGCGGGCAGGCTCGCCGCCGCCAGCATCAGGACCGCCAGCGCGGTCATCGTCTTCGTCTTCATCGTGATCACTCGTGCCGACCTGCAATCCGCAGGCCGCGGGCTTCCCTCTCGACGCCAGCTAGCGGCTGCCAGGCTGAACCGTGCTTGAACGAACCGCAGGTCCGCTCCAACTGTGCCGGTTCAGGTCAGACGAGGGATCGGAACACCGTGGTCGCGACGCCGCACGACATTCTGGGCTTCTGGCGCCAGGCCGGGCCCGCCAAGTGGTTCGCCCGCAACGCCGCCTTCGACGAGGCCATCCGGCTGAAGTTCGAACCGACACACCACGCCGCCGCCCGCGGCGAGTACGACGCCTGGGCTGGCACGCCTGAGGGCGCGCTCGCCCTGGTCATCCTGCTCGACCAGTTCCCGCGCAACCTCTACCGCGGCTCAGGCCACGCCTTCGCCACCGACGGCAAGGCCCGCGCCGTGGCCAAGGCCGCCGTGGCCCGCGGCTGGCACCGCGAGGTGGAGCCTGGTCTCGCCCAGTTCTTCGTCCTGCCCTTCGAGCACTCCGAAGACTTGGCCGATCAGGACCAGGGCCTGGCGGTCGCCCGGGAACTCGGCGACGCCGAGGTCATCAAGTGGGTCGAGATCCACCGCGACATCATCGTCCGCTTCGGCCGCTTCCCGCACCGGAACCCGATGCTGGGCCGCATCACGACACCGGCCGAGCAGGCCTTCCTCGACGACGGCGGCTTCGCGGGCTGAGGCGGTTAGCCCGCCGGCTTGTCGGCCGCGGGCGTTTCCGCCGGCTTGGCGGCGGCCTTCGGCTTCTCGGTGACGCAGACCTTGCGCGAAAGGCGCGTGCCGGACACCTCGGGTTCCTTCACGCACGTCTTCTTCGGCTTGGCTTGCGGCGCGGGCTGCGACGGGGCCGCGGCAGGGGTTTCGGCGCCGGCGGCGGCGTCAGGCGCGGCGAACAGGGCCAGCGCCATGAGGGCGGAGGTCAGCATGATCAATCACCTACATTAAAAACTGCACGCGATTAGACGCATATCAACGGTCGGCCAAGTTTGTTTTTCGTAATGTGGGGATGGACGGCTGCGGCCTGTGGACGCCGCCCGTAAACCGCCTGTTCGCGAATCGATTCGTGCGCGAGGCTCGACACGCCATGAACGCCCACGTCTCAATCGCCGATCGCTACCAGGCCGCGCCGGACCACCCCGAGCGCCAGTACCTCGATCTGCTGGCCGACATCCTGGCCAACGGCGCCCAGCGCGGCGACCGCACCGGGACCGGCACCCTGGGCGTGTTCGGCCGCCAGATGCGCTTCGACCTGGCCAAGGGCTTCCCGCTCCTGACCACCAAGAAGCTGCACCGGAAGTCGATCATCCTCGAACTGCTGTGGTTCCTGCGCGGCGACACCAACGTCCGCTGGCTGCAGGAGCGCGGCGTCTCCATCTGGGACGAGTGGGCCGACGACCGCGGCGAACTGGGCCCCGTCTACGGCAAGCAGTGGCGCTCGTGGGCCGCGCCCGACGGCCGCGTGATCGACCAGATCGCCGCCGTGGTGCAGAGCCTCAGAGCCAACCCCGACAGCCGCCGCCACATCGTCTCGGCCTGGAACCCGGCGGAGGTCGAGGACATGGCGCTGCCGCCCTGCCACTGCCTGTTCCAGTTCTTCGTCGCCCCCGACAAGGACGGCGTGAAGCGCCTCTCCTGCCAGCTCTACCAGCGCTCGGCCGACGTGTTCCTGGGCGTGCCGTTCAACATCGCCAGCTACGCCCTGCTCACGCTGATGATGGCCAAGGTGACGGGCTACGAGCCCGGTGAGTTCGTCCACACCCTGGGCGACGCCCACCTCTACCTGAACCACCTCGACCAGGCCCGACTGCAGCTGTCGCGGGAGCCCCTGCCGCTGCCCCGCCTGCACCTTGCTGACAAGGACGACCTGTTCGGCTTCGAGTACGAGGACTTCAAGCTCGAGGGCTATCAGGCGCATCCCTCGATCCCGGCCCCCATCGCGGTCTGACGTGGGCGAGCGGCTGACCTTCGCGGAAGTCTCCGAGGCGGCCGCCCGCATCTCCGACATCTACGCCGGCAAGTACGCGATCGACCGCGACGACGACTGGTTCCTGCTCAAGCTGCAGGAAGAGCTGGGCGAGCTCGCCCAGGCCCACCTGCGCCTCTCCGCCCGCGGCCGCGGCGAGGCCACCGAGCAGGACCGCGCCGACGAAGCCGCCGACGTGCTCTGCATGCTCCTCCTCTACTGCCGCCGCTTCGGCATCGACCCCGACGCCGCGGTGCGGAAGAAGTGGCTGAGCTGGCTGGAGCCGGCCTAGGCGGGAAGACCGACTGGCGCACCCCGCTGCCCCGGCCTAGGTTCGCGCCAGTTCAGGTTCGGGGGACGTTCGATGCAGGGTTGGAGACAGCGGCTCGGCGCCGCAGCGATGGCGGTCGTGCTGGCGGCCCCGGGCGCGCCGGCGCTGGCGCAGACGAAACCGCCCCAGCCCGCCGCCAAGCCCGCGATGAACCCGGCGCCGGCGCGGCGCGCGGGCGAGGGCCTCGGCCCCTACCGCAAGCTGGTCATCCGCGGCGTCACCCTGATCGACGGCACGGGCGCGCCGCCGCGCGGGCCGGTCGACATCGTCATCGAGGGCGACAAGATCTCCGACGTCCGCCAGGCCGGCTGGCCGGGGCTCGCCCTGAAGGCCGACCGCGAGCCCCGTGACGCCGTCCACGAGATCGACGCCACCGGCATGTACGCCCTCCCCGGTTTCGTCGACATGCACGTCCACGGCGGCGACCCGAAGAAGTCGCCGGACCTGGAATACGCCTACAAGCTGTGGCTCGCCCACGGGGTCACGACGGTGCGCGGCGTCAGCCTCGCCCCGCACGACATCGCCGTCGTGGAGAAGGCCCGCAGCGCCCGCGGCGAGATCGTCGCGCCCCGTATCTACAACTACCAGACCCTCGGTTCCGGCTGGTCGGGCGGCCGCATCGACGGCCCGGCCAAGGCGCGCGCCTGGGTCCAGTGGGCGGCCAAGAACGGCGTCGACGGCATCAAGTTCTTCGGCTGGAACGACGAGACGCCCGAGGTGATGACCGCCGCCCTCGACGAGGCCAAGAAGGTCGGCCTGGGGACTGTCGCCCACATCGCCCAGCCCGGCGTCGCCAACATCAACGCCCGCCAGTTCGGCGAACTGGGCTTGGGCACCGTCACCCACTTCTACGGCCACTTCGAGTCGATGCTGAAGGACGGCCGGCTGCAGAAGTACCCGGCCGACTACAACTTCTACGACGAGGCCAAGCGCTTCGGCGAAGCCGCCGAGATCTGGGACGAGGTGGAGCCCGGCTCCGAGGCCTGGTTCGACTACCTGAAGGCCCAGAAGGCGGCCGCCGTCACCTTCGACCCGACCATGACCATCTACGCCGCCTCACGCGACCTGATGCGGGCCAGGAACGCCGACTGGCACGCGACCTACACCCTGCCGACACTGACCGACTATTTCGTCTCCACGCGCGACAACCACGGCAGCTACTTCTTCGACTGGACCACGTCGAACGAGGTCGCCTGGCGCAACTTCTACAGCCACTTCATGCGGCTGATGAACGACTACAAGAACCTGGGCGGGCGGGTGACCACCGGCTCGGACAGCGGCTTCATCTGGAAGCTGTACGGCTTCGGCTACGTCGAGGAGCTGGAGCTCCTGCAGGAGGCCGGCTTCACCCCGCTGGAGGTGGTCCAGGCCGCCACCGTGAACGGCGCGCGCACGCTGGCCGAGGCCAACAACCAGCCGGTCAGCTTCGGAATCGTGCGGCCCGGCATGAGCGCCGACCTGGTGATCGTGCCCGAGAACCCGCTGGCCAACTTCAAGACCCTGTACGGAACGGGCCACCAGCGGCTCTCCGCCGACAACCGGATCGAGACCGTCGGCGGCGTCCGCTGGACCGTCGTCCGCGGCGTGGCCTACGACGCCCGCGCGCTCCTCGCCGACGTCAAGGCCATGGTCGACAACCAGAAGGCCGAGCGCGCCGCCGCCCGCTGAGCAGCCAGGCGGCGGCGCCCCGTCCCCTCGCCTCCCCGTCTAGGCCGGCATCGTTGCGCGCTTGCGCACGCGCGGGATGTCGAAGCGGTCGGCGTTCATCACCTTGGTCCAGGCCCAGATGAAGTCGTCGACGAACATCCGGCCCGCATCCGCCGAGCCGTAGACCTCGGACAGCGCCCGCAGCTGCGAGTTCGCGCCGAACGCCAGGTCGGTGCGCGTCGCCGTCCACTTCTGCTGGTCGGTCTTGCGGCACGTGCCGACGAACACCTCGTCGGCGTGGCCGTCCACCTGCTTCCACGCCGTGCCCATGTCGAGCAGGTTGACGAAGAAGTCGTTGGTCAGCTGGCCGGGCCGGTCGGTGAACACCCCGTGCTTGCTGCCGCCGTGGTTGGCGCCCAGCACGCGCAGGCCGCCCACCAGCACCGTCATCTCGGGCGCGGTCAGGGTCAGCAACTGCGCGCGGTCCACCAGCAGTTCCTCGGTGGGCACGCTGAAGGCCACCTGCAGGTAGTTGCGGAAGCCGTCGGCGCGAGGCTCCAGCACATCGAAGCTGTCCGCGTCCGTCTGCTCTTCCAGGGCGTCCACCCGGCCGGGCGTGAACGGGACCGTCACGTCGTGGCCGGCGTCGCGGGCGGCCTTCTCCACCGCGGCCGCGCCGCCCAGTATGATCAGGTCGGCGATCGAGACCTTCTTGCCGCCGCTCGCGCCGCGGTCGAAGTCGGCCTTGACCCGCTCCAGCGTGCTCAGCACGCGGCTCAGGTTATCGGGCTCGTTGACCTCCCAACTGCGCTGCGGCCGGAAGCGGATCCGGGCCCCGTTCGCGCCGCCGCGATGATCCGAGCCGCGATAGGTCGACGCCGAGGCCCAGGCCGTCTTCACGAGGTCGGGGACCGACAGGCCGCTGCCCAGGAGCGTGGCCTTGAGGGCGGCCACGTCGCCGTCGTCGATCTGGGCGTAGTCGGCCTTGGGCAGCGGGTCCTGCCAGATCAGGTCCTCGGCCGGGACTTCCGGGCCCAGGTAGCGGATCTTCGGCCCCATGTCCCTGTGGCACAGCTTGAACCAGGCCCGGGCGAAGGCGTCGGCGAACTGGTCGGGGTTGGCGTAGAACCGCTCGGAGATCTTGCGGTACTCGGGGTCGACCTTGAAGGCCATGTCGGCCGTGGTCATCATCGTCGGGACCCGGCGGTGGGGG
>NZ_JAPSKZ010000121.1 GCF_031181185.1 Phenylobacterium sp.
CGCCGAACCGAACGCTGATGGAGTCGCGGTCCACCGGCTCGTCGGCCTTGCCCACCGCCATCACGATGCGGCCCCAGTTGGCGTCCTCGCCCGCGAAGGCGGTCTTCACCAGCGGGCTGTCGGCGACCGACTTGGCGATCTTGCGCGCCGAGGCGGCGGTCTCGGCGCCCGTCACCGTGACCTTGATGAACTTCGTCGCCCCCTCGCCGTCGCGCACCAGCTGGTGGGCGAGATCCATCAGCACGCCTTCCAGCTTGTCCCGGAAGTCGGCCAGGCGCTTGTCCCCGGCGCGGCTGATCTTCGGCGCGCCGGATTGCCCCGTCGCGAACAGCAGCAGGGTGTCGTTGGTCGAGCGGTCGCCATCGACCGTGACCGCGTTGAACGTGTTGCGCGTGTAGAGGTTGACCAGATTCTGCAGCGCCGCCGGCGAGATCGCCGCGTCGGTCGCCACGAACGCCAGCATGGTCGCCATGTCGGGCGCGATCATGCCCGATCCCTTGCAGATGCCGCCGATCCGCACCGTCACGCCGTCGATCTTGGCCTCGGCGTAGGCGCCCTTCGGGAAGGTGTCGGTCGTCATGATCGCCCGCGCCGCCGCGCCCCAGTTGTCGGCGGCGAGCTTGGCTTCCAGGTCCGGCAGGCGCCCGGTGATCTTGGTGTCGTCCAGCAGCACGCCGATCACTCCGGTGGAGGCGACCATCACGTCGCGCTGGCGGCAGTCGAAGCGCTTGGCGACGCCGGCGGCCACCCGGCGGACGGCGTCGGCCCCGGGCTTGCCGGTGAAGGAATTGGCGCAGCCGGCGTTGACCACCAGGGCGCGCGCACCCTCGCCCTTCGTCGCCTCCAGGTGCCGCTTGCACCAGTCGACGGGCGCCGAGCCCACGCCATGGCGGGTGAAGACGCCGGCGGCGCTGGCGCCTTCCGGGAACACCATCACCAGCAGGTCCTCGCGGTCGTGCTTGTAGAAGCCGGCCCGGCCGGTCGCGAGCAGGACCCCGCCGATCGGCTGCATGCGCGGGAACGGCACGGCCAGGGGCGAGACCGGCATGGCGCTCTTGTCCACCTTGGCCGGGGAGGCCGGGGCGGCGGGCTCGCGGTCGAACGCGTGGGCCAGCTTGTCGGCCCGCTTCAGGGCCGCGCGCTTGATGGCGCTGGTCAGAGGGTCGAAGGCCCGCTCCAGCGTCTGGCCGACAACCTCAACAGGCTTGGCCGCCTTGGCCGGCTTCGAGGCGCCGCCCTTCGGCTGGGCCGCTTTGGACGTCGTGGGCTTGCGGCTCATGAGGGGGTTCCCTTGTTCGGGGCGGCGGGCTGGGTCTTGGGCGCGTCGGCCGGCGGGGTCGCGCGCGGTGCGCCATCCTGCGGCTTCACGAGCGTCTCGATCTTGGCCTTGCTGCGCAGCTTTTCCAGCAAGTCGCGTATACGGTCATAGGTCAGGAAGCGCACGATCTGCGGTCGGGCGGCTTCCAGCGTGATCGGCTGCTCGAGGCGCCGGTCCTCGACCTTCACCAGGGCGAAGCCGTTATCGACCGCGAAGGGGCCCACGATGTGGCCGGGCTTCGCGTCCTTGAGGGCCGCATCATAGGCCTCGGGCATGACGTCGGTCGTGAAGTAGCCCAGGTCGCCGCCATTGAACCGCGTGGCCGGATCGCGCGAACGCTCCATCGCCAGGGCTTCGAACGAGGCGCCGGTCGCCAGCAGCTTCTTCACCGCCTCGGCGTCCGCGGCGCTGGCCAGCACGATCTGTCGGGCGCGGATCTCCTCCGAGCGCTTGGCCAGCTTCTGCTGCTCCTCGTAGAGGCCGCGGATATTGTTCTCGGTGACGGCGTCGGCGACCACGTCTTCGACCAGCATGTCGCCGAGGATCCGGTCCCTGGCGGCGGCCAGGCGGCGCTGGGCCACCGGATCCTTGTCCAGCTTCCGCTTCAGCGCCTCGGCGGCCAGCAGCTTCTGGTCCACGACCTCGTCCAGCACGCGCCGGAACAGCTCGGATGAGGGGTCCAGCGGCTCGCCCTCGCCAATCAGGCCCTGAGCCACCGCCTCGCGCTTGACGTCCGAGGTCCAGACCGTCTTGCCGTCGACCCGCGCCACCGCCACGTCACCGCGCTCGGGCGGACGGTCGCCCCCGCCGTCGCGGCCGCACGCCGCCAGGACGGCGGTGAGGGCCAGGATCAGGCAGGCTGTGCGGAGAGGCTTTGCGGCCGCCATTCGGGATCACCCACGGTCATCGGAGCGGCGTCGCAGTCGTGCGGACGCGGGGCCGTCCCTAGCCATTTCCGTTGCGGGATGCAAAGGTTGGCCCGAGTTCCAACGCTCGTTTAAAAGCGCCACGTCCCATTCTTCCGGAGGATCATTTAAAATGCGCGAAGCCGTCATCGTCTCGTACGCCCGGACCGGGCTGGCGAAGTCCGCCCGCGGCGGGTTCAACATGACGCCGACCGTCTCGATGGCCGCGCACGCCGTGAAGCACGCGGTGGAACGCTCGGGCGTGGCCCCGGCCGAGATCGAGGACGTCTTCATGGGCAACGTCGCCCACGGCGGCGGCAACATGGGCCGCCAGGCGGGCCTGCTGGCCGGCCTGCCGATCACCACCTCGGGCGTGACGGTGAACCGCTTCTGCTCGTCGGGCCTGCAGACGATCGCCATGGGCGCCGACTACATCCGCAACGGCGGCGCTGACGCGGTGGTCGCCGGCGGCGTGGAGTCGATCTCCATGCCGAACCCGGGCCCGGGCAGCGCCGAGAACTTCGATCCCAAGCTGACCGAGATGTATCCGGCGATCTTCATGCCGATGATCGACACCGCCGACATCGTGGCCGAGCGCTACAAGGTCAGCCGCGAGGCGCAGGACGAGTACTCGCTGGAAAGCCAGCGCCGCATGGCCGCCGCCCAGCAGGCGAACAAGTTCGCCGACGAGATCGTCCCGATGAAGACCAAGATGAAGGTCGTCAACAAGGAGACGAAGGAAGAGTCCATCGTCGACTACGTGGTCAACCGCGACGAGTGCAACCGCCCGGACACCACGCTGGAAGGCCTCGCCGGCCTGCAGCCGGTGCGGGGCCCCGGCAAGTACATCACCGCTGGCAACGCCTCGCAGCTGTCGGACGGCGCCGCGGCCGTCGTGCTCATGGAAGCCAAGGAAGCCGAACGCCGGGGCCTGAACCCGCTCGGCGTCTTCAAGGGCTGGGCCGTGGCCGGCTGCGAACCCGACGAGATGGGCATCGGTCCGGTCTTCGCCATCCCGCGCCTTCTGGAGCGCCACGGTCTGAAGATCGACGACATCGACCTGTGGGAGCTGAACGAGGCCTTCGCCAGCCAGTGCCTCTACAGCCGCGACAAGCTCGGCATCGATCCCGAGAAGTACAACGTCAACGGCGGCTCGATCGCCATCGGCCACCCCTTCGGCATGACCGGCGCCCGCCTGGCGGGCCACATCCTGCAGGAAGGCAAGCGCCGCGGCGCCAAGAACGTCGTCGTCTCGATGTGCATCGGCGGCGGCATGGGTGGAGCCGGCCTGTTCGAGGTCTTCTAGACCTAGCCTGACAGGCGCGGATCGGCCCTCCCTCGCGGGAGGGCCTTTTCGTTTCAGGGCTTGGCGGCGCAGGCTTCGGTCGGCGCGCCATAACGGGCGTGGATCGTCTTGGGCGCGGGTCCGCCAAGCTGGATGATGGTCAGCCGGTCGTAGTCGCACTCGGTCAACGGCTCAGGCGCGGCGTCGCCCAACGCCCGGGCGATCTCCGGAACGGTGTTGCTATGGCCGACGATGAGGACCGTCCCGTCGACGGACGTCTGCCGCGCGGCCGCCGCGACGCGGGCCACGTGCGCCGCGGCCCCGCCGCCCAGCGCCATGGGCGTGACCGCCACCCCTGCCGCCTGCGCCGCCGGCGCGGCGGTCTGCTGGGTCCGCTTCAGCGGCGTCGTCAGCACGTGGGTGAGACGAGCGCCCTTCAACGCTTGCGCCAGGGCCTGGGCGCGCGCGTGGCCGGCGCTCGAGAGATCGGGATCATGCCCGCCGTCGGCCTTCTCCGCGTGGCGAACGACCACCACCGTCTGGGCCTCGGCGACCGAGATCGGCAGGGCGAGGGCGAGCACGAAGGTGAACGTTCGGATCATACGGCCCAGCTTACCGCGAAGAATGGCCTTGTATGCGCCCCATTGTTGGGCTCCGGTGGAGCCATGACGATTTGCAGCCGACGCGCGACCATCGCCGCCTTCGCCCTGGCGCTGGCGGGCGCGGCCCAGGCCGCCGAGGCGCCTGACGGGCCGATGGCGACGGCCGGCGCATCGGGCGCGCCGCCGACCGCCGCAGCGGAAGTCCAGACCACGGCGCCGCCAATCGTTCCCGCGGCGGCGACGCCGCCGGCTCCTCCGCGCTCGACCGCCGAGCAGATCGACGACTTCATCCGCAGCTCGCCCGCCGCCCAACCCTCGCCCGAGGAGATGGCCGCCATGGACGAGGCTGAGATCGAACCTGAGCGGCGCGTGCGCGGCTCGTTCGAGGTGGGGGTCGGCACCCACGGCTATCGCCATGCCCGGGTCACCGCCCACTACCCGGTCGGCAAGAGCGGCCACGTCAGCGTGGCGGTCGGCACGACACGCGGCCGTGGCGCGCTGGGCTACTGCATGGGTCCGTACGGGGCGCCGGCGATGGGCCCTCTGGACGCACCCTTCGCTCCTGACTGCTTCTAGGTCGGCGCGTCGCAGGCCTGGATGTCGTGGGGCCGGGGCCTCGCCTCGGGCGCCGGCGGCTCGAACACCGCTAGATAGCCCAGGCCGCCGCGCAGGCGCTGGAAGTCCACCATCCGATAGCCGACGGCTTCGAACTCGCACTCCAGCAGGCCGGGAGGCGTGCCGTGGTTCTGCGTGGGCCGGTCCACGTCGATGACGCCAACGCGCGCGCCCGGCCGCAGTGACGGCGCGAGGTTCCAGAGCAGCGCGTAGGGGTTCTGGATCTCGTGGTACATGTGGACCAGCACCGCCCGGTCGACCCCGCCCGCCGGCAGTTTCGGATCTTCCGGCGTGCCGACGACGATGCGGACGTTGGCGAGCCCCCGGCGCGCCGCCTCCCGCTTCAGACCGGCGACGTAGGACTCGTTGATGTCCTCGGCATAGACGACGCCCTGCGGCCCCACGGCGGGCGAGAGCCGCAGGGTGTGGTAGCCCGAGCCCGCGCCGATGTCGGCGACGGCCATGCCGGGCCCGATCCCCAGGCCGCGGATCAGCTGGCCGGACTCGTCGGCGGCGTCGCGGTCCGGGCCCGAGCTCCAGGTGTCGGCCACGGTCGAGGCGACCGGCCGGTCAGGGGCCGGGAAGCCGGCCGCGCTGCGGATGGCTGGCGCGGCGTTCGCGCTCTTCATGCCGGGCGCCCCCTGCGAACAGGCGGCAAGGCCGACGATGGCGACGGTGATGAAGGACTGGACGAGGCGCATGTGGGCTTTGTTCTAGCCTTAGAACTTAGGAAGACGGCAGCGTTTTGACAGGGCTCACGAAACGAAGCGGGAACATGCTATAGGCCTCGGGATGGCTGACGCCGCCGCCCCCGCTCTGTTGCCGCCGAGGTTCGACGCCTGGTTCGATAGCCGGGGCTGGCGTCCGCGCGCCCACCAATTGGAGATGGTCGAGAAGGGCCGGCAGGGTCGCGACGCCCTGCTGATCGCGCCCACCGGCGGAGGCAAGACGCTGGCTGGCTTCCTGCCCAGCCTGATCGAGATCTCGGAACGGCCGCCGGCCAACAGTCCGCGAGGGCTGCACACCCTCTACATCTCGCCACTCAAGGCGCTGGCGGTGGACGTCGAGCGCAACCTCAATACGCCCATCCTGCAGATGGGCCTGGCCGTGACCGCCGAGAGCCGTACCGGCGACACCGGCATCGGACGGCGGCAGCGGCAGCGCCTCAAGCCGCCGGACATCCTGCTGACCACGCCTGAGCAGCTGGCCCTCCTCTGCGCCTGGGAGGGCGCCCGGCTGTTCTTCCAGGACCTGCGATGCGTCATCCTGGACGAGATCCACACTCTGCATGCGTCCAAGCGGGGCGACCTTCTGGCGCTGGACCTCGCCCGGCTCCAGCAGCTCGCGCCGGACATGCGCCGCGTCGGCCTGTCGGCCACCGTCGACGATCCGGAGGTGATCAAGCGCTGGATGGGCTGCGGGCGCGATGTCGACCTGGTGCTCGGCCCGCCGGGCGCCGAACCCGAGGTCGACATCCTGCTCTCCGAGGGCCGCGTGCCCTGGGCGGGGCACACCGCGCAGCACGCCATGGCCGAGGTCTATGAGACCATCAAGCGGGCGCGGACGGCCCTTGTGTTCGTCAACACGCGCTTCCAGGCGGAGTTCGCCTTCCAGGAGCTGTGGCGGCTGAACGAGGACGCCCTGCCGATCGCCCTGCACCACGGCAGTCTCGCGGCCGAACAGCGCCGGAAGGTCGAGGCCGCCATGGCCAGAGGCGATCTGCGCGCCGTGGTCTGCACCTCCACCCTCGACCTCGGCATCGACTGGGGCGACGTCGACCTGGTGATCCAACTGGCCAGCCCCAAGGGGGCCTCGCGCATGGTCCAGCGGATCGGGCGAGCCAACCACCGCCTGGACGAGCCCAGCCGCGCCATCTTCGTGCCCGCCAACCGCTTCGAGATGCTGGAGTGCCAGGCGGCGCGGGAAGCCATCGCCGAGAACCGCCTCGACGGCGACCCGCCGCGCGTGGGGGCGCTGGACGTGCTGGCCCAGCACGTCATGGGCTGCGCCTGCGCGGAGCCTTTCGACATGCTCGAGCTCTACGATGAGCTGCGGACCGCCGGTCCCTATCGCGACCTCTCCTGGGAGGACTTCGAGCAGGTCGTCGATTTCGTCTCCACCGGCGGCTATGCGCTGAAGACCTACGACCGCTTCCGCCGGATCGTGAAGGGCGAGGACGGCCGCTGGCGCGTGCGCAACCAGCAGACCGCCCAGCGCCACCGGCTGAACGTGGGCGCCATCGTCTCGCCCGCCGTGCTGGCGGTGCGCATGGCCGGCCGCGGCGGGCGGGGCGGCCGCAAGATCGGTGAGGTCGAGGAAGGCATGCTCGAGATGCTGGATCCGGGCGACACCTTCGTCTTCGCGGGCCAGGTCTGGGCGCTGGAGGCGGTGACCAATCTCGACGTGCTGGTCCGGCCGGCCAACGACCGCGACCCGAAGATGCCGTCCTGGGGCGGGTCGAAGTTCGCCCTCTCGACCTATCTCGCCAAGCGCGTGCGCCAGCTGATGTTCGACCAGAACCACTGGGGCGTCCTGCCGGCCGACACCCGCGAATGGCTGGAAGCTCAGCGCGACCGCTCGCTGATTGTCGCCGAGGAGGAGATGCTGCTCGAGACCTTCCCGAAAGGTCAGCGGCACTTCCTGGTCTGCTATCCCTTCGAGGGCCGCCTGGCGCATACGACGCTGGCCATGCTGCTGACCCGCCGGCTCGAACGCGCGGGCGTCGGGCCGCTGGGCTTCGTCTGCAACGACTACGCCATGGCCATCTGGGCGCTGAAGCCCATGGACGGCCTCGATTTCGACGAGCTGTTCGCCCAGGACATGCTGGGCGACGACCTGGAGGCGTGGCTGGCCGAGAGCTTCATGATGAAGCGCGCCTTCAAGGGCTGCGCGATCATCGCAGGGCTGATCGAACGGCGCTTCCCGGGCGAGCAACAGAAGACCGGGCGGCAGATTACCTTCTCCACCGACCTCATCTACGACGTGTTGCGCCGCCACGAGCCCGACCATCTGCTCCTGCAGTGCGCACGGGCCGATGCGGCGACCGGCCTCATAGACGTCGCGCGCCTGGGCGGGCTGTTGGAGCGCATCCAGGGCCGCATCCGCCATGCGCCCCTGGAGCACCTTTCGCCCTTTTCGGTGCCCATCCTGCTGGAGATCGGCAAGGAGCGCTCGCCCGGCGGCGCGTCCGAGATCATGCTGGCCGAGGCCGAAGAGGAACTGATCGCCGAGGCCCTAAGTCCGTGAACGATGTCTCACCCGTCTTCGCCTACGACTTCGCCGCCAGCCCTTGCGGCGGACTGGCGACGCGCGTCCGCGGCGCCGCGGTCGTGATGCGCGCCTCCGGGGCGCTGTGGCTGCAAGCCGAGCGCGCCCTGATCGTCGCGGACCTGCACCTGGAGAAGGGCTCCAGCTACGCCAGGCGCGGCCAGATGCTGCCGCCCTACGACACGCGCGAGACGCTCGCCCGCCTGGAAGCCGAGGTCGCCGCCACGGACGCGGCCGTGGTGATCCTGCTGGGCGACAGCTTCCACGACCGCACCTCCGAGGAGCGCCTGGCGCTGGACGACGCCGACCGGCTGCGAACCCTCGCGCGGGGCCGACG
This sequence comes from Phenylobacterium sp., assembly GCF_031181185.1. Taxonomy (GTDB): domain Bacteria; phylum Pseudomonadota; class Alphaproteobacteria; order Caulobacterales; family Caulobacteraceae; genus Phenylobacterium. The sequence continues at coordinate 8,330 of NZ_JAPSKZ010000121.1, forward strand.
CCTGATCTGGGTGATCGGCAACCACGACGCCGACGGCCCACAGACGCTGCCGGGCGAAACGGCCGACGAGCTTTCGCTCTGCGGCCTGATCCTGCGCCACGAGCCCCGGCCCGGCGCTCAGCCAGGCGAAGTCGCGGGCCACTTGCATCCGGCGGCGAAGGTCCGCTCGCCCCGCGGCACGGTGCGGCGGCGTTGCTTCGTCACCGATGGCGAGCGTGCGATCCTTCCCGCCTTCGGGGCCTACGCAGGCGGGCTGAACGTGCGCGATCGGGCGTTCGCCGGCCTCTTCATCCGGCCGCCCCTGGCGGGCGCGCTCGGGCCGGCCAGGGTCCGCGCCGTCGGCTGGCGGCAGCTGACCGACGATTAGTCGCGGCGCCGCTCGCCGCGCCCATGCGTTGTTGAGGTCCCGACCGCTGGAGCTTCGATCGCATGGCCGCACCTGCCGACGCCACGGCCACCGCCACCGAGAACGCCGCCCAACCGCTCGGCGAGATGCTCGGCATGGCGCTCAGCGGCGATCCCGTCATGCTGCGAAACCTCGCAGGCGTGCTGAGCGCCTTCTCGGTGCGCCTGATCGTGGCCTTGCTGATCCTCGCCGTGACCCTGTGGCTGGCAGGCCGGCTCGCGGGCCTGGTCGACCGTGGCATCTCACGCCTGCCGGCGCACCGGCGCCATCCCACCGACCGGACGCTGGCGGTCTTCGTCTCGACCGTCGTGAAGTACCTGGTGATCGCCGTCGGCCTGATCGCCGTGCTGCAGCAGTTGGGTGTGCAAACCACGTCGGTCCTGGCGGTCCTGGGGGCCGCGTCCCTGGCCGTCGGCCTCGCCCTGCAGGGCACGCTCAGCAACGTCGCCGCAGGCGTCATGCTGCTGCTTCAGCGCCCCTATCGGGTCGGCGACCGCGTCGAGCTGAACGGCCGCCAGGGCAAGGTCAAGCGGATGGATCTCTTCAACACCGTCCTGACCGATTACGACGGGCTGACGCTGTACCTGCCGAACGGCAAGGTGTTCGGCGATATGATCGTCAACTACGACCGGGGCGGTCGCCGGCGGATCGAGCTGACCTTCGGCGTCGACTACGAGGACGACCTGGACCTGGCCCTCCGCACGCTGGTCGAGATCGCCGAGGCCGAGCCGCGCGTGCTGAAGGATCCCGCCCCTTGGTCCAAGGTGACCGCCACGGCCGACAGCGCGGTGAACGTCACGCTGCGCTGCTGGGCGACGCCCGATGATTGGGTGGACACCCGCTATGACCTCATCAAGCAGGTGAAGGACGCCTTCGATGCGCGGGGGCTCAACTTCCCCTATCCGCACCAGGTCCAAGTCGAGCGCGCCGACGTGCGCCCCATGCGGGCGGCGCGCGCCTGACGCGGGCTCCTACGTCGGACGCCCGACATCGCTGGAACTTACGTGCAAGCTTCAGAGTTTCCACGCAGCCCAGCTTGGTCCCGGCAACGCCGGCCGGCTCGGCGAGGGTTGAGTTCGGAACTTCACGACATTCAGGACGCCGTCCGGCGGACTGAACATCCAGCCAGACAGAGGGAGTGGACATGCGCCCCATTATGAAGCCCATCGTCACCGCCGCGGTGCTCGCCTTGGGCGGTCTCAGCCTTAGCGCCTGCGCGACCAAGGGCTATGTGGACGAGCAGATCGAGATGGTGAACACTCGCATCACTGCGGTGGACGCCAAGGCCTCGGACGCGATCGCGCGCGCCGACGCCGCGAACGCCGCCGCGCAGGCTGCGGCCGCCGACGCGCGCAATGCCAATCAGCGCCTCGACCAGCTGACGACCCGCGTCGACACCATGGAGCAGCAAGCCACGGCCCGTCGGCCGCGCAACTAGTCGCCGAACGGCGGAGCCCGGGCGTGATGACCGAGCTCCGCCTCCGCGCCAGGACAGGTTCGTATGAGTATTCGTAGCGTAGCGTTGGCAGCCTTGGCGCTGCCGTTCGTCCTGGCCGCGGCCGGCTCGCCTGCCCGAGCCGAAGAACCCCCGATCGGAGCCGAGAGCGCCGCGGCCGAGCCGCCGCCGCCGCTCGTGCGCGAGCTGGCCGACTGGGCCGTGGCGTCGGGCGACAACGCCGGCCTGCCCTTCGCCATCATCGACAAGGCGAGCGCCAGCGTCTTCGTGTTCGGGTCCTACGGCACCCTTCTGGGCGCGGAGCCCGCGCTGATCGGCGAGGCCGTGGGCGACGACTCGGTCCCGGGCATCGGCGATCGACCGCTCTCGAAGATCCGCCCCCACGAGCGCACCACCCCTGCCGGCCGGTTCGTCGGCGGGTTCGGCCCCGCACTGGGCCAGGAAAAAGAGACCCTGTGGGTCGACTACGGAACGGCCATCTCGCTGCATCCCGTGGTCACGACGAACCGCAAGGAGCGGCGCGTGAAGCGGCTGAACTCCCCGACGCCAGCCGACAACCGCATCACCTACGGGTGCATCAACGTCTCGGCGGCGTTCTACGACAGCGTCATCCGCAACGCCTTCGGCATGTCGAAGGGCGTGTTCTACATCCTGCCGGAAGAGAAGCCGCTGGACGAGGTCCTCCCCGCCTTCGCGGTCCAGGCGCGCGTGGCGGCCGCGGACGCGGATCGTTACGGACAGCAGGCGTACGGCGTCGGCCGCGCGCCCTGAGCCGAACCTAGAGCCTGAGGCGCATGAGCGGCGCCGGCGCGAAGCGGGTCATCACCTCGCCCACCCGCTC
>NZ_JAPSKZ010000122.1 GCF_031181185.1 Phenylobacterium sp.
AGCCGAGGCGCGCCGCCGAGACGTGCCGGTGATCCGGTTGGACGACCGGTCGCTGATCCAGCTGGGCTGGGGTCGCAAGCAGCAGCGGATTCGCGCCAGCATCACCGGCAAGACGTCGTTCATCGGCGTCGACACGGCCTCGAACAAAGACCTCACCAAGTCGCTGCTGGCGCAGGCCGGCGTGCCCGTGCCGCAGGGCGAGGTGGTGCGCACCGCGGACGAGGCGCTGCGGGCGGCTGAACGGATCGGCCCGCCTGTCGTGGTCAAGCCGCTGGACGGCAACCACGGGCGGGGCGTCAGCACGAACCTGACCGAGCCGGAGACCATCCGCCGCTCGTTCGAGGTCGCCGCCAAGATCAGCCGGCGCGTGGTGGTGGAGAAGTACTTCCCTGGCAACGACCATCGCCTGCTGGTGGTGGGCGGGGAGCTGGTGGCCGTGGCCGAACGCGTGCCCGCGCATGTGATCGGCGACGGCGAGAGAACGATCAGGCAGCTCATCGACGAGGTGAACAAGGATCCTCGCCGCGGCGAGGGCCACGAGCTGATGCTGACCAAGATCAAGGTCGACAGCCTGGTCGAGGACCTTCTGGCCTTCCATGGCTTCACACTGGCGAGCGTGCCGGCCGCAGGGCAGGTCGTGATGCTGCGCGACACGGCCAACCTGTCGACGGGCGGGACGGCGGTGGACCGCACCGACGACATACACCCGGACAATGCCTGCATCGCGGTGCGAGCCGCCATGACCTTGGGCCTCGACATCGCCGGCGTGGATTTCGTCTGCCCGGACATCTCCCGGTCAGCCCGGGAGGTGGGCGGCGGCATCGTGGAAGTGAACGCCGCCCCCGGCTTCCGCATGCACCTGCAGCCCACGGTAGGCAAGCCGCGACCGGTCGCGCCGGCCGTGGTGCGAATGCTGTTCCCCAAGGGCGAGACCGGCCGCATCCCGATCTTCGCCGTGACTGGCACCAACGGCAAATCCACGACCGCGCGGATGCTGGCCCACATCCTGCGCCAGACGGGCCAGACGGTGGGGCTGACCAGCACCTCCGGCGTCTATGTGAACTCGGAGCGCGTGCTGAAGGCGGACGCCTCGGGTCCTAAGAGCGCGCGGATGGTGCTGCGCGACCCTATGGTGGACGCTGCCGTGTTCGAGGTTGCGCGTGGCGGCCTGCTCCGCGAGGGGCTGGCGTTCGACCGATGCGACGCGGGGGCTGTGACGAACATCGCCGCCGACCACCTGGGCATCAAGGGCGTGGACACCATCGAGGACCTGGCCTGGGTCAAATCCGTTGTCGTCGAGAACGTCGCGCACGACGGCGTCAGCGTCCTGAACGCCGATGACCCGCTGGTGGTGCGCATGCGTCGTCGGGCCAGAGGCCGGATCGCCTACTTCACGTTGCGCGGCGGCCGTGACATGCCGCGTTTCCTCCGCAACCACATCGACGACGGCGGCCTTGTCGTCGCGCGCGAGGCCGACAGCGGCGGCGGGGAGCTTGTCGTGCACCACGGGGGCCGACGGCGCCTGCTGATGCGGGCGGCCGAGATTCCTGCGACGCTCGGCGGGTTGGCCGAGTTCAACGTCGCCAATGCGCTGACAGCCGTCGCCATGGCGGCGGGGCACGGGGTGCCTCACGAAAGCATCCGCCTGGCCCTGGCTACCTTCGGGACCTCGTTCGAGCAGAACCCGGGCCGGCTGAACCTGTTCGACGGCCACGGCTTCCGGGTCATTGTGGACTACGCACACAATCCGGCGAGCCTGACGGCGCTGGGCGACCTGCTGCGAAAGCTGAAGCCGATGTACGGCCGTCAGATCGGCATGGTGACGGTGCCCGGCGACCGCCGCGACGACGATATCCGCGAGATGGGCGAGGTGGCCGCGCGGATCTTCGACGAGGTCGTCTTCCGCGAGGATCCAAGCCGTCGGGGGCGGGCGGAAGGCGAGATCATCCGGCTGCTGGTGGAAGGCGCCAAGCGCGCCAACATCGACGATTCGCGGATCCACAGGGTCGCCGACGAGTTGAAGGCGGCCGACGCCTGCATGGCCATGGCTCGGCCTGGAGACCTGGTGGTGCTGACCCCAACAGAGGTGGAAGACATGTGGCGCCACGTCCTGAGCTATCGCGCCCGGCGCAAGCCTGCCGAGGGCGGCCGCCCGCCGGAGGTCCTTCCGGCCAGCGAACCATCCAGCTGGGCTCCGCGCGACGGCGGCTCGGATCGGCCGGCCGCTCATGCCTAAGACCTCCTGGGCCGTGGTCGTGCACGGCGGCTGCAAGCCGATGAAGAAGAGCGAGGCCGACCCCAACCGCGAGGGCCTGAACGATGCGCTGGCGGAGGCGGTGGCGATCCTGTCTTCGGGCGGCTCGGCCTTGGACGCCGTCGAGGCGGCGGTCCGGGCGATGGAGGAAGATCCCACCTTCAACGCCGGGCGCGGCTCGAAGACCAACGCCGAGGGCGAGGTGGAGACCGACGCCTCGATCATGGCCGGCGACACGCTGGAGCTGGGCGCCGTCTGCGCGCTCAAGGACACGCTGCACCCGGTAACCGTCGCCCGCGCCCTGATGCCGGAGACCGAGACCCTGCTGGCGGGCGAGGGCGCCTACCGTTTCGCCGAGGCCAGGGGGCTGGCTCGGCGCGGGGTCGGAAAGACGCTGGCGGCCGAAGGTGCGGGAACGACCACGGTCGGGTGTGTGGCGCTGGACGTCGAAGGGCGGCTGGCGGCGGCCACGTCCACCGGCGGCACGGGCGGTTCGAAGCCGGGCCGGGTGGGGGATTCGCCGCTGCCGGGGCTGGGGCTCTACGCCAACAAGGTCGCGGCCCTGTCGGCCACGGGGCAGGGCGAGAGCATCGCCCGGGCCATGCTGGGCGCGCGGTGCATCATCGCCATCGAGAACGGCCAGGAACCCCAGGCTGCCGTGGAGCACGCGCTGACCTATCTGGAAGGGCTGCCGCCCCATTCCGGCTTGATCGCCATGGACGCGCACGGCCGCATCGGCTGGGGCCACACCGGCGACCAGATGGCTTTGGGCTGGGCGAGCGCCGAGGCGCCGGACTTCCGCGTCGAACTTTCCGGGATCGAGGAGGCGGAGGATGGCTGACCACGGGGTGCTGATCGCGATCGGCGGCCACGAGGACAAGGAGGGCGACCGGGAGATCCTGAAGGAGGTCGCCCGCCGCCTGGACGGCGGCGTGCTGGTGCTGGCGACCGTCGCGAGCCACGAGCCCGAGGGCTACTTCGAGGCCTACGAGGACGCGTTCAAGGACCTGGGCGTCACCGAGCTGCGCGAGCTGTACGTCCATGAGCGCACCGAGACCTCGGACCCGGACAAGCTGGCGCTGTTCGACGGCGCGGCGGGCGTGTTCTTCACCGGCGGCGACCAACTCAGGATCTCGAGCCAGATCGGCGACACGCCCGTCGAGAGCCGGGTCCGCGACGTGCTGAGCCGCGGCGGGGTGATCGCCGGCACCTCGGCCGGCGCCTCGATGATGAGCGAGACGATGCTGGTGCGCGGCTCAAACCAGGAAAGCTACCGGATCGGCGACCTGCACATGGCGCCGGGCCTTGGCCTGGTGCGCGACATGATCATCGACCAGCACTTCGCCGAGCGGGGGCGGATCGGACGGCTGCTGGGCGCCGTGGCGCACAACCCGCGTGTGCTGGGCGTCGGCATCGACGAGGACACCGCCGCCATCATCGAAGGGCGGAGGATGACCGTGATGGGCGCCGGCGCCGTCTATGTCGTGGACGGAACCGACAGCAGCCACTCGAACATCGCCGAAGGCAGCACCCAGCAGGCGCTGTCCATGCACGACGTGAAGCTGCATGTGCTGAGCGCGGGCGACTCCTTCGACCTGCGCCGCCGGCGGCCGGAAGCCGCGCGCGAAGACTAGCTACTGGGTCTGGAGTTCGTCGGCGCCGATGGCGTAGGCGCCGTCCAGCCAGGCCTCGATCTCGCGGGCGGCCGGGTGATCGTGTTCGGCCAGGCGCGCGCGGAGCTTCGCCCTGTGGTCCTCGGACAGGCCGTCGAGGCCCGACTCCTGCAGGGCCAACAGGTTGCGCTCCACCAGCGCCGCGAACTCCTCGCCCAGCACCTGGCGGGCGGCGCGGCGGAAGCTTGCGGCATAGGCGTAGGCCGGCCCATCGCGATAGCTGTCGATCAGGGTCAGGGCGGGGATGCGGCTGAGCACCGCCTGCGAGGCGGTGTTGATGCCGTGGGCGGCGAGGTGTTCGCCGATCGCGGCGGGCCGGCCCGTGAACGCGCGCAGGTGCAGGCGGCGGCTCATGCGCGGGCCGTCGTTGACCGGATAGTTGTCCCAGAGGAACGGCTTGCGGCGCATCTGTTCGGTCACGCGGCGCAGGTGGTCGGGGGTGACCTGCAGGCTGCAGACCTCCTCGCCGGTCCACATCAGGTCGATGGCCGGGTCGAGGCCGGCGCCCAGGTCTTCCAGGTAGCCGGGTGGCCGCTGGCCGAAGACGCGGTCCAGGACGGGGTCGTCGGAATAGTAGCTGGGACAGGCGACAAGGCGGGCGCCGGGTGCGCGTTCGGCGATCCAGTGGACGATCTCGACCTGGCCAGCGGCGAGGTCCGGAACGTCGCCGCGCATGTCGTCGAAGAAGACGCCTAGGTCATCGAGGCCGACGGCGGCAAGCTGGTCGAGCTTGGCGGCCAGGGCCTCCTTCGCCGCGGCGTCGAAGTCGCGATAGAGCTCGTAGGGGCTCAGACCCACGCCGAAACGGACGCCCGCGGCGCGGCAGGCTTCGGCGAAGGCGGCGAGCGCCTCGAGTTCGGCCTCCGGATAGGGATCGCGCCAGCGCTTGCGCAGGTAGGCGTCGGCCTTGGACGCATAGAGGTAGAAGCCGTAGCCGGCGGGCCCCAGCGCCCGGATCATGTCGTGGCGCTCGCCCCAGGAATAGGGACGGCCGAAGAAGCCTTCGATGATTCCCAGCGGCGGCATGGCGGGACCATAGGCGAGCCATTGCGATAACGACGTAAATTCGTAAGGGTGGCGCTCTACGAGAATGGGAGCCGTCCATGAATGCGAACGCCGAGTTCGACCTGATCGTCTATGGGGCGAGCGGCTACACCGGCCGCCTGGTCGCCGAGCATCTGTCCCAGCGCCATGGGGTGGGCGGGGACCTGAAGTGGGCGATGGCCGGCCGCTCGGCGGAGAAGCTCGCGCAGGTGCGGGACGAGATCGGGGCGCCCGCGGAGACGCCGCTGGTCGTCGCGGATGCGGGCGATCCGGCTTCGGTGCGCGAGATGGTGCGGCGGACCAAGGCGGTGATCACGACCGTCGGTCCCTATCAGCTGTATGGCTCGGACCTGGTGGCGGCGTGCGCCGAGGCCGGGACGGACTACCTCGACCTATGCGGCGAGCCCAACTGGATGCGCCGGATGATCGACGCCCATGACGCCCAGGCGAAGCAGAGCGGCGCGCGCATCCTGTTCTCGTGCGGCTTCGACTCCATCCCCTTCGAACTGGGCGTCTATTTCGCGCAACGGACCGCGAGGGAGCGGCTGGGCGGGCCGGTCCCGCGGGTGAAGGGGCGGGTGCGGGCGATCCAAGGCGGTCTGTCCGGCGGCACCGCCGCCAGCGGCAAGGCCACGATGGAGGCGCTGCAGAAAGACCCCTCGCAGATGGCGGTGATGATGAGCCCCTTCGGCCTGACGCCAGGCTTCGAGGGCCCCCCGCAGCCGCCCGGCATGGCGGCTGAAGAGGACCCCGACGTGGGGCCGGTCACGCCGTTCATGATGGCGGTGATCAACACCAAGAACGTCCACCGCTCGAACCTGCTGATGGGCCACGCCTATGGCCGGGACTTCGTCTACGACGAGATGGCGATGGGCGGCCCCGGCGGGCCGGCGACCTTCACCGATCTGGGCGTGCTGCCCGGCGGCGGACCGAAGCCGGGCGAGGGGCCGACCAAGGAGGAGCGGGAGGCCGGCTTCTACGACCTGCTGTTCCTGGGCATCGCCGCCGATGGGCGGCAGGTGCGCGTCTCGGTGAAGGGGGACAAGGACCCGGGCTATGGCTCGACGTCCAAGATGCTGGCCGAGACGGCGATCGCGCTGGTGAACGCGCCGGAGGTTGCGGGTGGGATCTGGACGCCGGGCGCGGCGCTGCAGGACCGGCTGGTGGATCGGCTGTCGAAACATGCGGGGCTGACTTTCGAGGTCGAAGCCGCGTAAAGACGCAGCCCCATGGGGCGCGTGATTGCAATCGGCGAAGTGATGGTGGAGCTCAGCCTGGCCGGCGCTGGCCAGGGCCTGCTGGGCTATGCCGGAGACACCTACAACACGGCGGTCTATCTGGCTCGCCTGGGCCATGATGTCGCCTATGCGACGGTGCTCGGCGGCGCAGACCCGTTCAGCCAAGGGATCGTGGACGCCATGGCGGCGGAGGGGCTCGACGCCGGCCTGATCCGCCGCGTGGAGGGCCGCGTGCCCGGCCTTTACGCGATCGAGCGCGATGCGAACGGCGAGCGGCGCTTCTTCTACTGGCGCGGCGAGGCGCCGGTTCGGCAGTTCGCCGAGCTGGCGGACCTTTCGGCCCTGTCCCCGGCCATCGGGGCGGGGGACCTGACCTACCTCTCGGCGATTACCCTGGCGGTGGTGGGCGAGGCCGGGCGGGCGACGCTGGATGGCCTGCTGGCCGGCGCGAAGGCGGTGGGCTTCGACCTGAACTACCGCGCGCGGCTGTGGCCGGATGCAGCGACGGCTCGGGCGGCGATCGAGGCCGCGGCCGCGCGCGCCCGCTACATCTCGGCCAGCGCCGAGGACCTGGATGCGCTGGGGCTGGGCGACGAGGCGCCGGAGCGCTGGGCGGCGGCCGGGGCGGAAGTCGTGCACCGCGCGCATGACCATTCGCTGCGCATCCTCACGCCGGACGCGGAGCCGGTGCGGATCGCGCCCGGCGAGACCGTGAAGCCGCTGGATACGACGGGGGCCGGCGACAGCTTCAACGCCGGCTATCTCGCCGCTCGGCTGAACGGGGCGTCCGCGGAAGAGGCGGTGGCGGCGGGGCGGAAGCTGGCCGGCGTCGTTGTTCGCCACATCGGCGCGATCATCCCGCGCGAGGCGATGCCCTGAACCGAAAGAACCGCCCGATGTGCATCGGACGGCTCCGTGTTCGACACGCCTAAGGCCAGAAGTCCTTCAATCGGGACCCGGCCAAGAAGACCAGGATCCAGAAGATCACGACCGCGGCCAGGGGCAGAACCCTGTCCCAGCGGATGCGCATTTGGTCCCTCAACTTGCGCTCCCCCACGATGCACGGTGGCGGAGTTCCGGCGCCCGGGCAACCGCCTTCGTCGCAGATTTCGTCGCAAACTCCGGCGTTTGCGGCGGGCAGCGGCCATAGCCAAGCCGCGGCCTCACATCAAGCCCAGCGCCTTCAGGCTGGCGACGCCGTGGCGGCCGACCACGAGGTGGTCGTGGACGGCGATGCGCAGGGTTCGGGCGGCGTCGACCACCTGGCGGGTCATGTCGACGTCCGCCGACGAGGGCTGGGGATCGCCGGAGGGGTGGTTGTGCACCAGGATGAGCGCGCTGGCCGAGAGCTCGAGCGCCCGGCGGGCGACCTCGCGGGGATAGACCGGCGCGTGATCCACGGTGCCGCGGTTCATCACCTCGTCGGCGATGAGCTGGTTCTTCTTGTCGAGGAAGAGGACCCGGAACTGCTCGCGGCTCTCGTGCGCAAGCGCGGTCTTCACATAGGCGACGAGAGCGCTCCAGGACGAGATCACCGGCCGCCGCGCCACCTGTTCCTTGGCGGTGCGGAGGGTCGCCTCGTGCAGCAGTTTTAGGTCAAGAGCCACCGCCTCGCCGACGCCCTTGACGGTGCGGAGCTCTTCCGAAGTGGCGCCGAGCACGCCGCCCAGTGAACCGAAGCGGGTCAGCAGCTGCTTGGCCAGCGGCTTGACGTCCTTCTTCGGGATCGAGCGGAAGAGGAACAGCTCGAGCAGTTCGTAGTCGGGCAAGGCGGCAAGGCCGCCGGCGAGCGCGCGCTCGCGCAGACGCTCGCGGTGCCCGACGAAATGCGGCGCGGGCTTGGCCCAGAGGTCGGGCGCGGCGGAGACGTCTTCGAGGCCGGAGAGGCTGCGCATGGGGAACAATGTTCCCCATGCGTTCCGGTTTGGCAAGCCTGACCGTTCAGCCGCCGGTGACGCGGATGGCGTTGTCGTCGGAGTTGCGGTCGATGAACTTGTTGTACGGGTCGACGCCGGCGAACGCGGGCTTGCGGTCCACGGTGACGGTGACCGTCTGCGAACCGCTCTTCAGCGGGGTAAGCCGGAAGTAGGCCACGTCCTTGGCGGAGAAGCCGGGCTTGCCGGGCTCGGCGGTGAAGACCCCCACGTCGAAGGTCTCGCGGGCGATCGACGCCTCGGTCTCCTTGCCCTGGCCGTCGGCGTACATCTTCTTGGCCTCGAGCGTCAGGGTCACGTCGTAGCGGCCGTCCGCCCGCTTGCGGGCGAGCGCAGTCTTCGTCTTGAGGTCGTACAGCGTGATCTTCTCGAAGAGGTCGGTGATCAGCCGCTGGGCCTCGGCGTCGTTCCCGGCCTGAGCGCGAAGGGCGTCGACCAGGTCCTGCGAGCGCGGATAGGGCGCGCCCTTGAACGCGTGCCTCTGCAGGAGCGTCCGGAGCGCCGCGTTCACCTTGGCCTCGCCCAGGCGATCGCGCAGCAGGTACATGACCAGGGAGCCCTTCTGATAGTGGATGTAGGGCTGGTTCTCGACGCGGATCAGCGGCAGCTCCTCGACGAGCTCGCCGCCGCGCGAGCGCAGATACTGATCGAGCTCGCGCTTCAGGAACCGTCGGATGGCGCTCTGGCCGTAGGTCTTCTCCATGACCATCAGCGCCGAGTATTGGGCGAGCGTCTCGGATAGCGCGGTCGCGCCCTGCATCTCGGCGCCGATGAGCTGGTGGGCCCACCATTGATGGCCGAGTTCGTGGGCGGTGACGTAGGTGACGTAGTCGATCTTGTCGGGCTTGGTGTTGTCGGTGACGAACCCGATGCTCTCGGAGTAGGGCATGGTGTTCGCGAAGGCCTGGGCGAAGCTGGCGTAGGCCGGGAATTCCAGAATGCGCGCCTGACGGAACTGGTAGGGTCCGAACTCGGCCTGGAAGTAGTCGAGGCCCAGCTTCAGGGCGTTGATCATCCGCTCGACGTTCCAGGGGTGCTGGGCGTCGTAGTAGATCGCGAGCTCCACGCCCTTGTGGTCGACCTTGCGGATCGCGTAGTCGGCCGACTGCACCGAAAAGAAGTTCAGCACCGGCGCGTCGGTGCGGTAGCGCACCGTCCGGCGGCCGTCCTTCGTGATGTCCGAGATGCGGTAGCCGGGAGCGATCGGCGTCTGGTCGGCCACCGTGGTGACGGTGATGTCGGCGTTCACCCAGTCGGCATTGGCCAGGTAGTTGCGGTTGACCGCCGCCATATCCTCGAGCTTGGGCGGACGCAGCTCGGCCGGCAGCCCGTACTTGCGGCGCTTGGCGCGGTCGCGCAGCACGTTGTTGCGGTCCATGCCGACGATGGGCGCGAACTCGAAGTTGTTCACGAACGTCCCATTGTCGACCAGGCGCGTGGTGTTGCCGCGGTTCTTGAAGCCCTTCTGATGCATCAGGGTCGTGAACGTGAGCGTGGCGCGCTCGCCCGGCTGCAGAGGCTGGTCGAAGGTGAAGATGCGGTAGTTGAACCGGTCATGCGCGGTGAGCTTCGCCGGGCGCGACAGGACGATCTTCTCGGCGCGGGTGTCGCGATCGAGGCGCAGGTGGAGCTGCGAGATCGGAGCGGTCGAGTCGTTGACCAGCTCGTAGCGGCCCTCCGTCACCAGCCGCGGCGCGTGCGGATCGAGGACCAGGTTCAGGACGACGTCGGTGATCGAGGGCTGGGGCAGCTTCTCGTACTTGAGGAAGGCCTTCTCGTATTCGGCCTGGTACTTCTCGTCGTCGATCGCGGTACGGTACTCGTTCCAGACGTTCGTGTTGACGAAGATGTAGCTGCCGAGACCGGCGAACGCAGCCAGCGCGGCGAGGCCGATGAGACCGGCGGGGCCCATCAGTCGGCGCGGCAGCCGCTTCAGCCGCGGAGCCAGGCGGGTCTCCGCGCCCCGGCGCCAGAGGCCGTAGGCCAGCACCAGCAGGACGACGGCGAAGGCCGACCAGTAGGCCCGGAACCAGGCGGCGAACTTCCAGTAGTCGCCCTGGCCGTTCATGTCGGACAGCGGGACCAGCGGCGAGCCGCCATAGAGGTACAGGTTGTGGTCGAGGCCGATCTGCCCGAGCGTGATCGTGGCGATCAGGTAGATCAGCATCAGGCCCCAGCCGACGAACTTGTGGGGCGAGATCGCCTGCAGGAACACCGCCAGCGCCGCCAGCAGGGTCCAGTCGACCGCGTAGGGCAGGATGTACCAGGTCAGGTACTTGCCGAGCTGGAAGTCGGTGTAGCCCTGGACGGCCTGGACGGTGACGCCAGCCGCCGCGCTGACCACCAGGGTCGACAGCAGGACGAGCGCGATGGCGAGCGTCTTGGGGACGACGAAGGCCCAATCCGGCACGGCGGTGGAGTCCACGATCTCGTGGGTGCGCCCCTCGCGTTCGCGCCAGACGAGCTCGCCCGCATAGTAGATCGCGATGATGATGACGATCAGGGAGAAGGCGCCGTTCAGCGTGTCGATCACCCAGCGGGTGACGGGATAGAGCGCCGCGCCCTGGAGCTCGGCGCCGAACGCGAGTCCCGCGACGCTGTTGAAGAGGCCGAGCAGCAGCAGGACGGCGTAGGCCGGGCTCTTGAACACCTGGGCCATCTCGAAGCGCGTGCGCTTCACGAGTTGGGCGCGGGCCGTGGCGCCGTCGAAGCGCGGCGCGGGCAGGGGGCCGGCCGGCGGGACGTAGGCATCGGCCGCCTGCGCGTCGGCCTTCTTGCGCCTGGCCTTGGCGCCGCGAGTTTCGAAGCGGAAGGCGGGATAGGCGGCGGCGAGCACGAGCAGCGCCACGCCCAGCCAG
>NZ_JAPSKZ010000123.1 GCF_031181185.1 Phenylobacterium sp.
ACGCCGGGTTTCCCCGGCGGCCCTCTGCAGTCTCTACGCTGTGAAGCGTGTGGAGGATCCTACTTCAGGATCTTGGCCACGACGCCGGCGCCGACGGTGCGGCCGCCTTCGCGGATGGCGAAGCGCAGGCCCTGGTCCATGGCGATCGGCGTGATCAGCTCGACGAGCAGCTCGGCGTTGTCGCCGGGCATGATCATCTCCACGCCTTCCTTCAGCTTGATGATCCCGGTCACGTCCGTCGTCCGGAAGTAGAACTGCGGACGGTAGTTCGTGAAGAACGGGGTGTGACGGCCGCCCTCTTCCTTCGTCAGGATGTAGGCCTCGGCCATGAACTCGGTGTGCGGCGTGATCGAGCCCGGCTTGCAGAGCACCTGGCCCCGCTCGACGTCCTCACGCTTGGTGCCGCGCAGCAGCACGCCCACGTTGTCGCCCGCCTGGCCCTGGTCCAGCAGCTTGCGGAACATCTCGACGCCCGTGCAGGTCGTCTTCTGAACCGGACGGATGCCGACGATCTCGACTTCGTCGCCCACCTTCACGATGCCCTTCTCGATCCGGCCCGTCACCACCGTGCCGCGGCCCGAGATCGAGAACACGTCTTCCACCGGCATCAGGAACGGCTGGTCGATCGGACGCTCCGGCTGCGGGATGTAGCTGTCCACCGCCTTCATCAGCTCCAGGATCGCGTTCTCGCCGATCTCCGGATTGCGGCCTTCAACCGCCGCCAGCGCCGAGCCCTTCACGATCGGGATGTCGTCGCCCGGGAACTGGTACGACGAAAGCAGCTCGCGCACTTCCATCTCGACCAGGTCCAGCAGCTCGGCGTCGTCGACCATGTCGACCTTGTTCATGAACACCACCAGCGCCGGCACGCCCACCTGACGGGCCAGCAGGATGTGCTCGCGCGTCTGCGGCATCGGGCCGTCCGCCGCCGAAACCACCAGGATCGCGCCGTCCATCTGCGCCGCACCCGTGATCATGTTCTTCACGTAGTCGGCGTGGCCCGGGCAGTCCACGTGCGCGTAGTGACGGTTCTCCGTCTCATATTCCACGTGCGCCGTGTTGATCGTGATCCCGCGCGCCTTCTCTTCCGGCGCCGCGTCGATCTCGTCGTACTTCTTGGCCGTAGCCCCGCCGGTCTTCGCCAGCGTCATCGTGATCGCCGCCGTCAGCGTCGTCTTGCCATGGTCCACGTGACCAATCGTGCCGATGTTGCAGTGCGGCTTCGTGCGTTCGAACTTCTCTTTGGCCATTTCAAGCTCCAGCCCTGTCCGGGCTTGTCCTCTCAGCTAGGGTTGGAATTAGGCGTACTTCTTGATCACTTCTTCGGCGACGACTTGCGGCACCGTGTCGTAGTGGCTGAACAACATGGTGAACTGAGCCCGGCCTTGAGACATGCCGCGCAGGTTGTTCACGTAGCCGAACATGTTCGCCAGCGGAACGTAGGCGTTGATGACCGTGGCGTTGCCGCGCACGTCCTGCCCCTGGATCTGACCGCGGCGGCCGTTCAGGTCGCCGATGACCGAGCCCAGGTATTCCTCGGGCGTCACCACTTCCACGTTCATGATCGGCTCGAGCAGCTTCGGAGCGCCCTTCTCGCGCAGCTCCTTGAACGCCGCGCGCGAGGCGATTTCGAACGCCAGCACCGACGAGTCGACGTCGTGGTAGGCGCCGTCCACCAGGGTCGCCTTGAAGTCGATCAGCGGGAAGCCGGCCAGCAGGCCGTTTTCCTTGGCCGACTCGAGGCCCTTCTGGACGCCGGGGATGTATTCCTTCGGCACCGCGCCGCCGACGATCGCGCTCTCGAAGACGAAGCCCGAACCCGGCTCGCCCGGCTCGAACACCAGCTTCACGCGGGCGAACTGGCCCGTGCCGCCGGTCTGCTTCTTGTGCGTGTAGTCGATCTCGGCGCGACGGCCGAGGCTCTCACGGTAGGCCACCTGCGGCGCGCCAATGTTGGCTTCCACCTTGTAGGTGCGCTTCAGGATGTCGATCTTGATGTCGAGGTGCAGCTCGCCCATGCCCTTCAGGATCGTCTGCCCCGACTCGTGGTCGGTCGAGACGGTGAAGGACGGGTCCTCGGCGGCCAGCTTCGCCAGGGCGACGCCCAGCTTCTCCTGGTCGGCCTTCGACTTGGGCTCGACGGCGATCTCGATCACGGGCGCCGGGAACTCCATGCGCTCCAGGATCACCGGGGCCTTGTTCGGATCGCACAGCGTGTCGCCGGTGCGGGTTTCCTTCAGGCCGGCCAGGGCGACGATGTCGCCGGCGTACGCTTCCTTGATGTCCTCGCGGTTGTTCGAGTGCATCAGCAGCATGCGGCCGACGCGCTCCTTCTTGTCGCGCGTGGAGTTCAGCAGGCCCATGCCGGTCTCGAGCTTGCCCGAGTAGATGCGGCAGAAGGTGAGCGAGCCCACGAAGGGGTCGTCCATGATCTTGAACGCCAGGACCGACAGCGGCTCGTCGTCCGACGCGCGACGCTCGACCTCTTCTTCCGTGCGGAAGTCGATGCCCTTGGTTGGCGGGATGTCCACCGGCGACGGCAGGTAGTCCACGACGGCATCCAGCAGCGGCTGCACGCCCTTGTTCTTGAACGCCGAGCCGCAGAGGATCGGATAGAAGGCGCCCGTCAGCACGGCCTTACGGATGCACTTCTTGATCACCTCTTCCGAGGGCTCTTCGCCCGAGAGGTAGGCTTCCATCGCCTCGTCGTCGAGCTCGACGGCGCTCTCGATCATGTAGTTGCGGGCTTCCTCGGCCTTGGCCTTCAGGTCGGCCGGGATCTCTTCGTCCTGGTACTTCGCGCCCAGGCCGTCGTTGTCCCAGACCACCGCCTTCATGCGGACGAGGTCGACGATGCCGCGCAGGGCGGACTCGGAGCCGATCGGCAGCTGGATCGGAACGGCCTTCGCGCCCAGGCGGTCGCGGATGCTCTCGACCGACTTGTCGAAGTCGGCGCCCAGCTTGTCCATCTTGTTGACGAAGACGATCCGCGGAACCTTGTATTTGTCGGCCTGACGCCAGACGGTCTCGGTCTGCGGTTCGACGCCGGCATTGCCGTCCAGCACGGTCACGGCGCCGTCGAGGACGCGCAGGCTGCGCTCCACCTCGATGGTGAAGTCCACGTGGCCGGGGGTGTCGATGATGTTCAGGCGCTTGCCGTTCCAGAAGGCGGTCGTCGCGGCCGACGTGATCGTGATGCCGCGCTCCTGCTCCTGTTCCATCCAGTCCATGGTGGCCGCGCCGTCATGGACTTCGCCGATCTTATGGCTCTTGCCGGTGTAGTAGAGGATCCGCTCGGTCGTGGTGGTCTTGCCCGCGTCGATGTGGGCCATGATCCCGAAGTTGCGGTAGTCTTCGATCTTGTGGGTGCGGGGCATAGCGGAAGCTCTGCAAAAAGGTATTTCGGGGGAGGCTGAACGAACGGCGCGGGCGGTTTATCTCAAACCGCCCGCGCCGGGAAGCTCACTATGACGGGCGCTTACCAGCGGTAGTGCGAGAAGGCCCGGTTGGCTTCGGCCATCTTGTGGGTGTCTTCGCGCTTCTTCACCGCCGAACCGCGGTTGGAAGAGGCGTCCAGCAGCTCACCGGCCAGCTTTTCGGTCATCGTGTTCTCGCCGCGCGAACGGGCGGCGTTCACCAGCCAGCGGATCGCCAGGGCGCGACGGCGCTCGGGGCGGACTTCCACCGGGACCTGGTAGGTCGCGCCGCCGACCCGGCGGGAGCGGACCTCGATGGCCGGCGCCACGTTGTCCAGGGCCGCGTGGAAGGTTTCCAGCGGGCCCATGTCCTTGCGGCGGGCTTCCAGGATGTCGAAGGCGCCGTAGACGATGTTCTCGGCAACGGCCTTCTTACCTTCGTACATCACGTAGTTCATGAACTTGGTGACGACGAGGTCCCCGAACTTCGGATCGGGGAGCACTTCACGTTTGTCTGCGCGACGGCGACGGGACATCTCGATAAATCCTTACTTCGGACGCTTGGCGCCGTAGAGCGAACGGCGCTGCTTGCGGTCCTTGACCCCTTGGGTGTCGAGCACGCCGCGCAGGATGTGGTAGCGCACGCCCGGAAGGTCCTTCACGCGGCCGCCACGGATCAGGACCACCGAGTGTTCCTGAAGGTTGTGGCCTTCGCCGGGGATGTAGCACACCGCTTCGATGCCGGTGGTCAGGCGCACCTTGGCGACCTTCCGGAGAGCCGAGTTCGGCTTCTTCGGGGTCGTCGTGTACACCCGGGTGCAGACGCCGCGGCGCTGCGGGCAGCCCTTCAGGGCGGGGACCTTGTTCCGCGCGGGCTTCGACTGGCGAGGCTTGCGGATGAGCTGGTTGACTGTCGGCATCTAATCTCGCTTGGGAGGCGTGTGCCGTTTGGCCGGGGCGCCTCGGTTGGGGTCCTGATTTCGTAGGTTCGAGGCCGGTCCGCTGAACGCAAAAACTCGCCGGGACGCCCTTGTCGAGCGTTCCGGCGGGATCGGCTCATCGGACAGGAGAAGAATCCCCGGTCTCGAAAGAGCGCGCTACATAGTCGGAAGCGGCCCTCCCGTCAACGCGAGTCCTAGGGACGTGCGACGGGAAGATGCTTGGTCAGAAAGGCGTCCAGCGCCTCGAGGATCTTCTGGCGCGCCGCGGTCGTGCCCAGGTTGTGGTTCTCGCCCGCCAGCACGATGTGCTCGACAGGCTTGCCGGCGAGGCCCAACGCCGCGGCCATTCGCGCGGAATGCTCGGGCGAGACGGTCGTGTCCTTGTCGCCGTGGATCAGCATGACCGGGATGCCGGCGCGCGCCGCCTGCTTCAGTGGCGAAACCGCTTCGAGCCCCTGCGCCGACGACGCCCGGACCTCGGCGCGCAGCAGCTGGTAGCCCTTGGAGTCGTGGCCGAAGTCAGTTCCGTACTCCCCGATCAGCGCCGCCAAGTCCGACACGCCGTTGATCGAGGCGGCGCAGCGGTAGGCGCCCGGATGGAACACCGCGCCCGAAAGCGCCGAGAAGCCGCCGAAGCTCGCGCCGACGACGCACGCGCGCCCGGCGTCCGCCCGGTCGGCGACCGCGGCGACGCCGTCCAGGAGGTCGGTCTGCATCTTGCCGCCCCACTCGCCTTTCCCCGCCGCCTCGAACGGCGCCCCGTAACCAGTCGAGCCGCGATACTGCGGGCGCAGCACGGCATAGCCGCGGGTGGCCAGGAACTGCGTCAGATAATCGAAGCCCGGCCCGTCATGAGCCGCCGGGCCGCCGTGCGGCAGCACGACCAGCGGCGGCTTGCCGCCGGAAGCCCCGCTGGGCGGCAGCGTCAGGTACGCGGGTATCTCCAGACCATCGCGGGCCTTGTAGCGGAAGAAGGTGGTGGTCCCGAGCGCCGCAGCCGCCAGCTCCGGGTACTCCTCGCCGACGGGGGAAAGCTCCTTGCGGGGGCGGTCGTACAGGAACCACTGCGGCGGACTATCCGCGCTCTCAGCTACTACGATGAAGCGGTTCAGGTCCTCGGACCAGGACGCCAAGCGCGTCTGGCGCCCCTTGAACGCCCGCGACACCGTAGCCTGCACGTTGGCGAAAGTCGGGTCCAGCCACTCGGTCGCCGCCTGGTCACCGCTCGCGGTGACGCCGACCACCGCGTTGCGGTGATCGTCCCAGAACAGGTCGAGGTCGGCGCCCTTCACGGGCTTGCCCACTGGCTCGCTCGCGCTCCCGGCCGCCTTGGTCCGGGTCACCTGCATGCCCTCGGGCCCAGGGGTGGCGAAGTAGAAGCTCTCGTCGGCGTCGGAGTAGCCGAGGTACTCGCGGCCGTCCTCTCCGTTCTGCAGCAGCTTCCAGGTCTCCTGCCCCTTCGGCCGGCCGAAGATGCTGCGCTTCTGTGTGTTCTCGTCGACCTTGAACATCGCCCGGGCCTCGCCCGACAGGTCGACCTCCCAGCCTTCGATGTCGAAGTCGCCGCGCTCCACCGGCGGGCCGCGTCCCGTCGCCGGATCGACGGCGTAGAGCGCAAGCACCCGCATGTCGCCGCTCTCGCCCTTGCGAGCCAGCCGCGTGTTCATGTCCCGGTCTGGACCGGCGGCCAGCGTAAGCCCTGTCACGATCACCCGCGCCGGCGGGCCCTTCACAATCCCGACGATCGACTGATTGGTCAGCTGCGACGACAGCGCGTGGCCGCTCAGCAGGTAGGAGGCGAACTTGCCCTGGGGCGTGATCGCCGCCGTCCGGACCAGGCGGTAGTCCGCCCGGGGGCCCACCTTGTCCCAGGTCGCCACCCTGGCCAGAGCGTATTCCTCGCCGGCCCAGGTGACGCCCAGGGTCTCGACCGCGCCTAGCTTGATCACGTTCATGCCGGGCTGATCGATGACGGTGAAGGCGATGGTGCGGTCGGCCGGCGCGCCGCCCAGGATGGCGATGCGTTGCCCGGCGGGCGAGATCTGCGCCTCGGTCACGGCGGGCAGGCGCGCGAACGCCGAGGCTGGCGGAGGCGACTGGGCCCACGCCAGCGCGGGCACGCTCGCGGCCAGCGCGAGTCCGAGAAGATGATGACGATACATGGCAGCCCCCTACCCGGCGCCGACGTTACGGGTCCCTCGCGCGTGGCGCAACCTTGGCGGGCTCTCTCACTTTGGGGTAGTCGCCCCGCCATCAAATCGCCTTGCCGGCCGCGCTAGGCTCTTATGGCCAAGCTTGACCATGACTGGAGCGCCATGCGGCCGGCTGGACGGGGCCGAACCTACAATGCCGTGGCGATCTCCGTCGTCGCGCACGTCGTCCTTCTGGCGGCGCTGGCGCTGCATGTGCCCAGACTGCGCACGCCCGAGGTGCGCTCGGGCCCGCCCCAGCCGATCATCCCGGTGCTGATCCTGCCCCGCGTGCCGCCGCCCGAGGCCGGCGGACCGCCTACCCCCATCCGCCTGCACCGCCGGCCGCTGCGGCACGCGCCAGCGAACTTGCCGGTGGCGCCCCTCGTCGCCCCCGAGCCGAAGGCCGAGCCTCGTTCCGAACGCGCCCCCTCGCCCGTCCGCACGATCACGCCTGATCCGGTGGCCGAGAATGCGCGGCAGGCGCTTCGCGGCCTCGTCGGCTGCGCCAACCCGGCCAGCCTCAGCCGCGAGGAGCGCGAGCGGTGCGAGCAGCAGCTGGCGCGCGGCGCCCGCGACGCGCCGTTCATCGGCCTGGGGCTTGAGCGGGGCAAGGACGCCGACTTCGGGCGCACGGCCGCCCGGCGGGAAGCCGACTACCGCTACAAGCGCAGCGAGGAGTCCCGCGTGCGCGCGCCAGGCTCACAGCTCGACTGGGATGTCCAGCGCAGCCCGCCGGGCGGCGCCTCCCACATGAAGGGCATGGGGAGTTCGCCCCACGGGATCAGCGGCGCCGCCGGCCGGCCTCGCAACTAGGGCGGTCCTCTTGGTGGGCTCCTGATCATCTAGGCGCCCCGGCCCGCCAGCCAAGCCAGAAAACGAAACGGCCCGGGATCGCTCCCGGGCCGTCCGTTACGCATAGGCTACTGGAGAGAGCTCTTACGACTCGACCTGCTCGCCCACTGCGGCGTCGGCGATCTCGGCCGGCAGCGGCTCCATCGCTTCTTCGCGGCTCTGGGTGAGCGCCTCGTCGCGCTTGGCGGCGATGCGCTGCAGGTTGCGCAGGTACGAGCCCGTGCCCGCCGGGATGAGGCGGCCCACGATCACGTTCTCCTTCAGGCCTTCCAGGGTGTCGATCTTGCCCTGGACGGCGGCCTCGGTGAGCACGCGCGTCGTCTCCTGGAACGAGGCGGCCGAGATGAAGCTGCGGGTCTGCAGCGACGCCTTGGTGATGCCCAGCAGGACCGGCTGCGTGAGCGCCGGACGGCCGCCGCGGGCTTCCGCCTTCTCGTTCTCTTCGTCGACCTCGAGCTTGTCGAGGTGGTCGCCCTTGAGCAGGCCGGTGTCGCCCGGCTCGAGGATCTCCACCTTCTGCAGCATCTGACGGACGATCGTCTCGATGTGCTTGTCGTTGATCGGCACGCCCTGCAGTCGGTAGACCTCCTGGATCTCGTTCACCAGGAAGTCGGCCAGCGCTTCGATGCCCTGGATGCGCAGGATGTCGTGCGGATCCGGGTTGCCGTCGATGAGGTACTCGCCCTTGCGGATGATGTCCCCGTCGTGGACCGCGATGTGCTTGCCCTTCGGGATCAGGAACTCGACCGCCTCGCCGCCGTCTTCCGGCGTGATCTTGATGCGGCGCTTGTTCTTGTAGTCCCGACCGAACTCGACCCGGCCGTCCATCTCGGCGATGACCGCGCAGTCCTTCGGACGCCGCGCTTCGAACAGCTCCGCCACCCGCGGCAGACCGCCGGTGATGTCGCGCGTTTTGGCGCTTTCCGTCGGAATACGCGCCATCACCTCGCCGGGCTTCACCTCGTCGCCGTCGCCGACGGAGAGAATGGCGCCCACGGGCAGCAGGTAACGGGCTTCACCGCCGTTCGAGATCCGCTTGTACGAGCCGTCTTCGGCCAGCACCGCCATGGCCGGGCGCAGGTCCGAGCCCTTGGAGCTGGCGCGCCAGTCGATGACCACGCGGTTCGAGATGCCGGTCGCCTCGTCGGCCTCCTCGCGGAACGAGAAGTTTTCGACCAGGTCCTCGAAGCGGACCTTGCCGCCCACTTCGGTGATGATCGGCGTGGTGTAGGGGTCCCATTCGGCCAGGCGCTGGCCGCGCTTGACCTTGTCGCCGTCCTTCACCCGCAGACGGGCGCCGTACGGGACCTTGTAGGATTCCCGGTCCTTGCCGTCGACCTGCACCGTGAGCATCAGGTTGCGGCTCATCGAGATGAGCGCGCCGTCCGGAGACACCACGGTGTTGCCGGTGATGCGGGCCACGCCTTCGTTCGCGCTTTCGTAGAACGACTGCTCAGCCACCTGGGCGGTGCCGCCGATGTGGAAGGTCCGCATCGTCAGCTGAGTGCCCGGCTCGCCGATCGACTGGGCGGCGATGACGCCCACGGCCTCGCCGATGTTCACCGGCGTGCCGCGCGCCAGGTCGCGGCCGTAGCAGGCGCCGCAGACGCCGGTCTTGGTCTCGCAGGTCAGAACCGAGCGGACCTTCACCGACTGGACGCCGGCGCTCTCGACCAGGTCGATCATGTTCTCGTCGAGATAGGTGTCGGCGGGAACGATGACGTCGTTGGTGCCCGGATCCTTCACGTCCTCGGCCGCGAAGCGGCCCAGGATGCGCTGGCCGAGCGAGACCAGCACGTCGCCGCCTTCGACCACGGCGCGGAGCGTGATGCCCCGGGTGGTGCCGCAGTCTTCCTCGGTGATGATG
Organism: Phenylobacterium sp.; assembly: GCF_031181185.1. Lineage (GTDB taxonomy): Bacteria > Pseudomonadota > Alphaproteobacteria > Caulobacterales > Caulobacteraceae > Phenylobacterium. Next base: position 9,269 of record NZ_JAPSKZ010000123.1, read on the forward strand.
CAGTCCTGCGCCACGTCAACCAGACGGCGGGTCAGGTAACCCGAGTTCGCCGTCTTCAGCGCCGTGTCGGCCAGGCCCTTACGGGCGCCGTGGGTGGAGTTGAAGTACTCCTGGACGGTCAGGCCTTCCTTGAAGTTCGAGATGATCGGCGTCTCGATGATCTCGCCCGAGGGCTTGGCCATCAGGCCGCGCATCCCGCCCAGCTGCTTCATCTGGGCCTGCGAGCCCCGGGCGCCCGAGTTGCTCATCATGAAGATCGAGTTGATCTCGCCCTGACGGCCGTCGGGGCCGATCGGGGCCGAGCTGACCTCGGCCATCATCTCGTCGGCGACGCGGTCGGTCGCCTTGGCCCAGGCGTCGACCACCTTGTTGTACTTCTCGCCCTTGGTGATCAGGCCGTCGGCGTACTGCTGCTCGTACTCTTCCACGAGCTTGCGGGTCTCTTCGACGATCGGAGCCTTGCGGGCCGGGATGACGATGTCGTCCTTGCCGAAGGAGATCCCCGCCTTGGCCGCCTCGCGGAAGCCCAGACCCATGATCTGGTCGGCGAAGATGACCGTCGCCTTCTGACCGCAGTGCCGATAGACGGTGTCGATCAGGTTGCCGATTTCCTTCTTGGTCAGGTTCTTCTCAAGAAGGCGGTGGCCCACCGCCGGGTGGCGGGGGAACAGGGCGGCGATCTTCATTCGGCCGGGGCTGGTCTCGATGACCTTGGTCACGAGGTTCCCGTCGGCGTCCATCTCCGTGTAGCGGCAGCGGATCTTCGAGTGCAGCGAGACGACGCCGGCGTCGAGAGCCGCTTCGATCTCGCCCAGGCTTGCGAACGCCTTGCCCTCGCCGGGCTCGCCGTCCTTGACCAGCGAGAGGTAGTAGAGGCCGAGGACGATGTCCTGCGACGGCACGATGATCGGGCGCCCGTTGGCGGGCGACAGGATGTTGTTCGTGCTCATCATCAGCACGCGCGCTTCCAGCTGGGCTTCCAGCGAGAGCGGGACGTGGACGGCCATCTGGTCGCCGTCGAAGTCGGCGTTAAACGCCGCGCAGACCAGCGGGTGCAGCTGGATCGCCTTGCCTTCGATCAGCTTGGGCTCGAACGCCTGGATGCCCAGGCGGTGCAGCGTCGGCGCGCGGTTCAGCAGCACCGGGTGCTCGCGGATCACCTCGTCCAGGATGTCCCAGACGGCCGGCTGCTCACGCTCGACCATGCGCTTGGACTGCTTGACGGTGCCCGACAGGCCCTTGGCGTCCAGACGCGCGTAGATGAACGGCTTGAACAGCTCCAGCGCCATCTTCTTGGGCAGGCCGCACTCGTGAAGCTTCAGCTCGGGGCCCACGACGATGACCGAACGGCCCGAGTAGTCGACGCGCTTGCCCAGCAGGTTCTGGCGGAAGCGGCCCTGCTTGCCCTTCAGCATGTCGGCCAGCGACTTCAGCGGGCGCTTGTTGGCGCCCGTGATCACCCGGCCGCGGCGGCCGTTGTCGAACAAGGCGTCGACGGCTTCCTGCAGCATCCGCTTTTCGTTGCGGATGATGATGTCCGGCGCGCGCAGTTCGATCAGGCGCTTCAGCCGGTTGTTCCGGTTGATGACCCGGCGGTACAGGTCGTTCAGGTCCGAGGTCGCGAAGCGGCCGCCGTCCAGCGGCACCAGCGGACGCAGTTCCGGCGGCGCCCGGTCGG
>NZ_JAPSKZ010000124.1 GCF_031181185.1 Phenylobacterium sp.
ATCCCGCCTTCAGCTTCGGCACCGGCAAGCTGGGCTACCTGGCCGGGTTCGCGAACGGCGTGGTCCTGGCGGTGACCGCGGTGGTGATCGCCGGCGAAAGCGTCGAGCGCATGCTGAACCCGCATGTCGTCGACTATCACGGCGCCCTGCCGATCGCCGCCGGCGGCCTCGCGGTGACGCTGGTCTGCATCTGGCTGCTCCGGCCCACCCGCGCGCATGCCGCGCGCAACGACCCCGACGGCGACCTGAACCTCTCCGCCGTCCACCTGCACCTGACGGCCGACGCCGCCGTGTCGGTGCTGGCCGTGGCCGCCGTGCTGGTCGGGAGACAATTTGGCTGGGGCTTCGCCGACCCGCTGGCGGGCCTGCTCGCGGCTGGCCTTGTCGCCCAGTTCGCGGTGCGGCTGCTGAAGCGCGCCGGCGCGGCCCTGCTCGACATCAACCCCTCGCCCGAGCTCACCGCGGAAGTCCGCCGCCGGCTGGCCAGCGGCGGCGAGCGGGTGCTGGACCTGCACCTCTGGCGCCTGGGGCCCGGACACCATGCGGTGATCGCCGTCGTCGCCGCCGACCATCCCCAGCCTGCGGAGATTTACCGCGCCCGGCTGGCTGGCCTTGCCGGGGTCTCCCATGTCACGGTGGAAGTCCGGAGCGGCCACGCGCACGATTGTGACCATGGCCACAGCCACGCCTGAGTGAGTTGAGCGTTGCCATGCGTATGAGCCGTCGCCGTTTTCGCAGCCGCCGCAGCTTCTGGGCCGTCCTGCGCCGGCCGCGGACGCTGGCCTGCGCCGCCGCGCTGGTGGTGGTGGCCGGCGGCGCCGGCGGCTTCGTGGCCTCGCAGCACGCCGTACCCGGGCCGCAGGTGCGCCTGACCGGAGGCCCGCTGCCGGTGGCGATCCCCGTCGCGCCGCCCGCGCCCAAGGCCCTGCAGGACGAGCTCGACGAGCTGGTCCGCGACTATGGCGAGGAGGTGGGCGTCGCCGTCACCGAGGTTTCCGAAGGCTGGACCGCCGGCGTCGACGCCGAGGGTTTCTACCCCCAGCAGAGCGTGTCGAAGCTGTGGGTCGCCATCGCCGTGCTGAAGGCGGTCGACGAGGGACGCCTCTCGGTGGACCAGCCGGTGCTCATGACCGAGGCGGATCGCTCCGTCTTCTACCAGCCGGTGTCCTACAACATCCGCCCGGGCGGCTTCTCGACCGAGATTTCGGGGCTGCTGCGCCGTGCGATCGTCGAGAGCGACAACGCCGCCAACGACAAGCTGATCCGCGAGGCAGGCGGCCCCGACGCCGTCGGCGCGACGCTGGACCGCCTGGCGCTCGAGGGCGTCACCGTCGGAGCGTACGAGCGCGACCTGCAGGCCCAGGTCGCCGGGCTCACGTGGCAGCCGCACTACGGCGTCGGCTGGAATTTCCAGGCCGCCCGCGAACAGCTCCCGGCCCAGGTGCGAGAGGCCGCGCTCAAGGCGTACCTCGAAGACCCGCTGGACGGCGCCCAGCCGGCAGCGATCACCCGGGCGCTGGCCCGTCTGCACAAGGGCGAGCTCCTGTCGCCGGCCTCGACCCAGCGTCTTCTGGACCTCCTGCAGGACGTCCGCACCGGTCCCCGCCGGCTGAAGGGCGGCCTGCCGCCCGGCTGGACCATCGGCCACAAGACCGGCACCGGACAGGACTACCGAGGCGCTTCGGTGGGCATCAACGACGTGGGCCTGTTGACCGCGCCCGACGGGCGGACCTACGCCGTGGCGGTGATGATGCGCCGCACCCACAAGCCGGTGCCGCAGCGGCTGGCGCTCATGCAGGCGGTCACCCGCGCGGTCGCGGCCGAATGGGCCCGCAGCCGCCAGGCGGAGGCGGTCGAGGCCGACTAGGGCCGTTCTATGCCTTCCACGACGGTGAGCTTGATGGGCTGGCCGGTCATGTCCTTGCTGGCCCAGACCGCGCCGACGCCGCCGTCGCTGGGGAAGTCGGTGCAGTAGCTGATCGGCACGGGGAAGGGCTTCGACTGCTTCAGGCAGACCTTCTCGCCCTTGACCGTCCATTTGCCGGACGAATGCTTGCCCCGCCGGCCGATGGCCTCCCAGCTGCCGTCCGCCCTCAGCCAGATCCGCTGGTGCTTGCCGTCCGGATACAGCGCCTTGACCGTGTTGCCGAAGGCGGCGGCGACGCCGCGGGGTTCGGACGAGGCGGGGCTTGCGGCCTGCGCGTTCAGGCCGAGGAAGAGGGCGTACGCGGCGGCCGAGACGCGGACGAAGTTCAGGGCGGCGGGTCTTGAGCGCATGACGGACTCGAACGCAGAACCTGAAGGATCGGCGCCAAGCGCCGGGCTGGGCTGGACTCCTGGCCCGGTTCACGTGAACTGAACCTGACCAGCTTCGCCCTCGAGGAACGCACCATGGACGACGACGCCATTTCGCCGGACGCCGAACGGGCGGGCATGTTGGCGGCCCTGCACGCCGTCATCGTGGGCACGCTGTCGACGCTGAAACGCAAGGGTCTGCTGACGCCGGACGAGATCGACCAGATCTTCGAGGCCGGCCTCGTCACCTTCGAGCGCGGCGAGCAGGACGCCACCCGCCAGGCGGCCCAACTGACCCTGCAGATCCTCGCCCGCAGCCTGCGCGAGTAGATGCGGAACCGGGCGGGCGGCGGCTCCGTTGCCGTGGCATGGCCAGAGCCGTCCGCAAACGCGCTGACCATGTGGAGGCCGCCGGCTTCTTCATGAAACGCGCCCAGGAGGCGATCGCCGCCGCCGAGCGGGCGCGCAGCGAGGACGCCGTCGCCGCCTACTACAAGGAGGCGGAGACCTGGCTCTACATCGCCGGCCAGTGCCTGAACCCGAGCCGCGAAGCGCCGCGACCCGAAACGCTGTCGCTCGCCCCGCGCCGGCCTGCCGGCGAGCGGCGAAGCTTCAAGGAGGACTGAAGATGATCCGTGCCGCCGCCGCCGCGGCCGTGCTGGCGGGCCTGTCGCTCGCCGCCTGCGCGGAAACTCCGGACGAGACCACCAACGCCGCCCCCGGCGGCCAGGCGTCCGACACGTCGGCCAATTCGCCGATGACGGTGAACCCGGCGCCGCCCAAGGCCTCGGGCGGCCAGGCCCTGCCGTCGACCCCGCCGACCCTGCCCGAGGATCCGGCCCAGCCGCCGGACGACAAGTCGATGCCGCCCGGGCCGGTCAATCCCGGCGCCTGAGCGCACCCTCGAAATGCAACGGGCGCTCCGTCCTCGGGGGCGAAGCGCCCGCCGCCCGTTCAGCCCGCGTCCTGGAGAGGCGGCGCGCGCTAACGAACTCGGTCGCCGGTCAGGCCAGCGGAAACGGAAGGGGCTCGTTTCCGGTCGGCGGCTGGACCCGGATGTTGTTCTGGACGTGCCGGACGCCCAGCACCTGCTCGACCAGGTCCTCGGCGCGCCGGCGCTCCTCGCGGCGCGCGACGAAGCCCGACAGCGTCACCTCGCCCGAGGCCACCTGCACCTCGATCTCGGAGGCGTCCACGAACGGATCGTCCGCCAGCCGTTCGCTCACGTCCTCGTGGATGCGCTCGTCCGAGCGGGTGTAGTTCCGGGGCCCGCGCCCGCGGTGGGAACGTTCCACCTCGCCGCCGCCGAAGAAGGACGCCACCCGCTCGCCGGCCCGCTCCATCCAGGTGCGGTCGGGGCGGTGGGGCTCGGGCTGGCCGAACCGTCCCGGCGGGTGCGGCTCGCCGCCGAAGTCCTCGGGGCCGCGGCCCCAGCGGCCGCCGTAGCGATCCTCGTCGATGCCGTAGCCGGCCGCATAGGCCCGGTCGTCGCCCCGGTCCGGCTCGAATGAGCGGCCGTAGTCGCCGTAGCCCTCGTCGGCCTGGCGGCCGCCGCGGCGATCGTGGTCGAAGCCCTGCCGGAAACGCTCCTCCTGGCGATAGCCGCCGCGTTCACGCTCGCTGGTCCATCTGTCCTGATCGGCCATGACCGGGTCCTCCGCTGTGTACGGACGCGCGCGGGCGCACCCCCGCATAGGGACTAACTGGCCCGAGAGTGGCGCCGTTCCCGGCTCCCGCGGATGTGATGTGAAGCTTAGGGTTCGACCGCAACCGGCGTGGCCGAGAGGTTCGTCCGGCCCACGCCCTCGACGCGGTACAGCGCCTCGACGGGCGGCGTCTTCAGGCCCTTAAGGGTCGCCGGACTGGCGGCGAGCTCGGCCGCCTGCATCACCCCGATGTCGCGATTGCCGGCGATCACCACAATGCGGTTGCCCGCCGGGCCGTCGAAGGCGGCCAGGTAGCCGTAGTCCTGGTTCGGCCGGTCCGGATGAGCGGTCCCGGCGCCGCTGACGTAGATCCGACCCGTCCGCCGGTCGATCAGCTCGTCATAGGTCTCGCCCACCTGGAAACGAGAGCGGTCGAACACCACCGGCTGCAGCAGCCTCAGGGCCGAAAGGTAGCCGACATAGATGACGTCCGAGCCTTTCAGCATCTCGGCCGTGACGTGCGACGACGTCGCCAGCCGCAGCCGCTCGTCGTCGCCTGCCAGCCGCCGGGCCAGCGGCATCACCTGGCGCAGCGCCACGGTCGCGCCCACCGGCGTGTAATAGGTGTCGAGGTCCACGTAGCGGCCCTGCAGCTCAGGGCGCTCGGCCAGCAGCATGTCCAGGTCGGCGGGCGAATTGACGTCGAACGCCCGGATCATGCGTCGCGGCGTCTCGGTCCCCTCGGTGTCGCCGAAGATGTAGTAGTCGCCCACCACCACCAGCACCGGCCGCGCCCTGCCAAAGCCGGCCCACAGCGGCGCTCCGGCGACCCGGTCCAGCGCCCGCGCCGGCGCCGTGGCCCGGACGATCCAGGCGGCCGCCAGCCCGGCGGCCGTGACCAGCAGCAGCCCGGCGACCACGGCGATCCAGCGGCGTCTCGACGGTGGCGCGGCGGCAGGCTCGGCCGCGTCCACCAGCGCCAGCCGATACTCGCCCAGGGGCAGCGCCAGCCTCGGCGTGCGTCCGCGGTAGAACTCGTCCAGCTTCTTGCGCAGCCGGTGCACATAGACCCGCACCGAGGCGTCGCCCGCCAGGTCCACCTCGCGGCCGAACACGTCGACGGCGATGTCGGCCTCGCGCACCGTCCGGCCCGCCACCGCCTGCTCGGCCAGGTAGTCAAACAGCCGCGCAAGCCCCTGCGAGCGGCCCAGCACGCCGCTCTCGCGCACCCGCGCGACCTCCGCCTCGAAGCCTTCCATCGGCTCGGCTGTAACCCCCGTGTAACGCCCCTTGAACCGTAAAGTACGGGCGCTCGCGCGGCGAGGGCCTTACCGCCATACCGCATATTCGGTTCTGGGGGCGGGATGAAGCAGGCTTTGCTGCTGGGGGCTGCGATGGCGACGCTGGCCGCCGCCGTGAAGGCCGAGACCGCGCCGGTCGAGGAGCTGGTGGTCACCGCCCGCCTCGAGGAGACCCTGCCGCAGGATCTCGCCCGATACGGTTCGGACCTCTCGATCGTCGGCGAGGCGGCGCTTCGCGACAACCTCTACCTCGACGTCTCCCAGGCGCTGCAGATGCAGACGCCCGGCCTGTTCCTCAGCCCCCGTAACGGGCCGTTCTCGTACGTCGACCTTTCGCTGCAGGGTTCGCGCACCGGCGACGTGCTGTGGCTGGTCGACGGCGTGCGGATCAACAACCGCCTCTACGCCTCGACCAGTCCCGCCGACACCCTGCCGGCCAGCATGGTCGAGCGGATCGAGGTGCTGAAGGGCGGCCAAAGCCTGTTCTACGGGACGCAAGCCGTGGCCGGCGCCATCAACGTCGTCACCCGCGGCTATGCCGAGGATTTCGGCGGCGCCCTCACCCTCGGCGGCCACACCAACGGCGGAGTCCACGCCGACCTCTACCTCCGCGATACGGTAGGGCCGCACCGCTACGTGGCCTGGGCGTCCAAGGACGAGGCGCGCGGCCATCGCACCTTCGACGTCTTCCAGCCCAGCGCCACCGACCGCCGGCGCGGTTACGACGTGGTCAGTTTCGGCGGCAAGTACGGGACGGACCTGGCCGACGGCCTGGCGCTGAACCTCTATGTCCAGCACACCGACGCCCACCTGGAGTATCCCGGCCCGCGCCTCACCCGCCTCGCCTTCAACGACCGCGACGAGGAGATCGCCAGCGCCAGCCTCGACTGGACCGCCCGAGCCGACGTCCAGCTTTCGGTGAAGGGCTACTTCCACGACTGGGACAGCGTCTATTCGACGGTCAACAACCGGCCCGACGGCGGCATCGAGATCGTCGACGACCTCGCCTACTGGGGTTACCGCGACTATGGCGTCCAGGCCCTGGCCAAGCTCAACCTGCACCGGGGGTTCGAGTACCAGCTGGGCTACGATTTCCAGAACTTCCGCGGCCGCGACGAGGTGCTGCGGATCGCCGACCGGACCGAGACGGTTCACGCCTTCGTCGCCCAGGCGCGCACGACCGACGACCTGATCGAGAACCTGCGCCTGGCCGCCGGCCTGCGCCACAACCGCACCGGTGACACCGAGACGACCATCTGGAACGCCTCCGGCCGATGGGACGCAGCGCCCGGCCTCTACGTGGAAGGGATGGTCGGCACGGCCTTCATCCTGCCCAGCGCCGAACAGCTCTACGCCGTCGATCCCTGCTGCGCCGCCGGCAACCCCGCCCTGAAGCCCGAGCGCAGCCTCAACGCCAACGCCTCCATCGGCGGCCAGGCCGCGGGCCTCAGCTGGCAGGTCACCGGCTTCGCGCGGCGGGCGTCAGACCTGATCGTCGACGACTACGACCAGCCCGGCTTCCCCGACGGGATCTATCTCAACACGGCGGGGAAGGTCCGCGTCCGCGGCCTCGAGGCCCAGGCCGCCCTGCAGGTGGCGGAGGCCGTGTCGGCGCGCGCCTCCTTCGCCTACACCCGCGCCCGGGAGGCCGGCGTCGGTCGCCAGTTCGACCGTATCCCGACCGTCCAGGCGAAGGCCGGCCTCGACTACGCCCCCGCCGACCGGCCGTTCGGCGCCTCGGCCAGCCTGCTGTGGGCCGGCGACGTCTGGCAGACGGTGAGCGGCTTCGGGCGGGTGAACTATGGGAACTACGTCGTCGTCGACCTTGCGGCGCACCTCCACCTCGACCGGGATCGGCGCCAGCGCCTCACCGCCCGACTGGAAAACGCGTTCGACGAGGCATACGCCACCCGCGTGAACTCGGCCCTGGTGGACGGCTCGACGACCGCGCGGTTCCTCTACGGCTTCCGCGGCGTGCCGCGCACCCTGCATGTGAGCTACGCCCATAACTTCTAGGTCCGCCAACCTCAGGAAACCCTGGGCGCCGCGCTGGCTGGTGCTCACCCACCGCTACCTGGGCGTGGCCGTGGGCTTGCTCATGCTGCTCTGGTTCCTGAGCGGCGTGGTCATGCTGTTCGTCCGCTGGCCCGAGGTGACGCCGGCCGAGCGCGCCGCCCGCCTGCAGCCGATCGAGTGGGCTCGCTGCTGCGACTTCTCCAGCTTCGGCCCGGCCCAGGTGCTCGAGGGCGGCGTCGTGGAGTCCGTCGCCGGCCGGCCTGTGCTGCGCACCGGCGGCGAGACCTTCGACCTCGAACACGGCGGCGTCCTCGCCCCGCTCAGCCGCTCGGAGGCCATGGCCGTGGCCCAGGCCTACTCCGGCCGCCCGCCCGTCTCGGCCCGCCTGCTGGCGCGCGACCAGTGGACCGTCACCGGCGACTTCAACGCCCGCCGGCCCTTCTGGCGGGTGGAGATGGGCGATCCTGCCCGCACCGTGGTCCACGTCTCGGCCCGCACCGGCGAGGTCGCCCAGGCGACCACCCGCGCGGACCGGGTGCTGGCGTGGCTGGGCCCGATCCCGCACTGGCTCTATCCCAAGGTCCTGCGCCACGACGCCAAGCTCTGGGCGCAGGTGGTGATCTGGACCTCGCTGGCCGGCCTCTTCCTGACCGTGACAGGCCTCTACCTCGGCCTGATCGCCTGGCGGCCCTGGCGCGACGCGCGGCTCTCGCCGTTCAAGGGGGCGATGCTCTGGCACCACCTGACGGGCCTCGCCGCCGGCCTCCTGACCCTGACGTGGACCCTTTCGGGCCTGCTCTCGATGCAGCCCTGGGGTCTGCTGGAAAGCCCGCAAGATCCCGCCGCCGCCCGCTATGCCGCCAGCCGGGTGACGGTCGCCGAGTTCGGCCGAGCCCTCGAAGCCATGCGGGCGGAAGGCTTGGTCGCCCGCCAGGTGCGGCTGGTCCCGTTCGAAGGTCGCCTGTCGCTTGTCATCGACGGCCGCCGACCGGGCGCGCCGCTCACGCCCGCCGACCTCGCCCGGGCGTCCCGGGCGCTGGGCCCCATCGGCGGCCAGGGCCTGATGCGGACCGAGGACGCCTACTGGTACGGCCACCACGACACCGTGAAGCTGCCGGTTTGGCGGGTGGTCCGGGCCGACGGGACGCGCGACTACATCGACCCTGGCACGGGCGAGCTGCTGCGCTCGGTCGACGGGGCCGCCCAGGGCTTCCGCTGGTGGCATCTGGCGTTGCACCGCCTGGACGTCATCCCCGGCTTCGACCGCGGCGCCGGCTGGGCGGCGGCCATGACCGGCCTCCTGCTGTTCGCGGGCTTCAGTGTAGCGATCGGCGTCTGGCTGGCCTGGCGCCGCGTCCAGGCCGACGTCACCAGGCTCGGCCATCTCCGGCGGCGTCGCGCGGTTTGAGCCGCATCGCCGGCTTTTCGACCAGGAACCAGCTCGCCGCCGCGAACGGCAGCACCGCCAGGATCGCCGTCACCACGTTCAGCTTCCCCGCGATCGCCAGCTGCTGCTGGATCGGGAAGGCGTAGATGTAGACGCCATAGCTCAGGTCCGCGGGCAGGCGGCCCGGTCGCGACAGGCCGATCACCGCGGCCGGCAGGACCAGCGGCCCCGCGAACGGGAAGGCGACGGCCGACAGCCCGCCCAGCCACATCGGGATCTTGGCCCGGGTCAGCCAAAGCGCCGCACCCGCGAAGAACAGGAACCCGTTGCGGCCCACGAGGAACCCGATGCGCGTGACGCGCTCGTCGGCCCAGCCGGGTGTGGTGAAGGCGAGCGCCAGCCACAGCGCCGCGCAGGCGGCGGCCAGGGCCAGCACCGCCTTCAGGTTCGCCCGCACCAGCATCAGCACCAGGTAGAAGGTGAACTCGAGCCTCAGCGTCCACAGCACGCCATTGACCACCCCCGCCATCGGCGCGTCCTGGAATACGCCGGGCAGGTCGTAGGTGGCCGGATAGAGCAGGGCGTTGCGCAGCACATACAGGCCCGCTTCCCGCCAGTATTCGGACGCAGCCGCCGTCGTGACGAACGACAGCAGGATCACCGTCACGACCAGCGAGACGATCAGGCCGGGCTCGATCCGCAGGATGCGCTTGAGGAGATAGCTCTTCGGATCCCGCTCATAGCTGGCGGTGACCAGATAGCCGCTGATCACGAAGAAGATCGAGACGCCCAGGGCGCCCAAGTCCTCGACGCCGCGAATGGTCAGCGGCGGCTGCCCCGAGAGCGGGAAGGTGTGGCTGACGACCACCAGCAGGGCCGCGATCAGCCGCATCAGGTCGAAGTTCATCGACGCTCAGCCCTCGAACCCGCCGACCACCTCGAGCACGGCCTGGCCGTAGTGCGCGAGCTTGGCCTCGCCGACGCCGTTGATCCGCTCCAGCGCCGCGCGGCTGCCGGGCCTGGCCTGGGCGATCTCGGCCAGGGTCCGGTCGTGGAAGATGACGTAGGGCGGCACGTGCTGGGCCTTGGCCTCCCGCGCGCGCCACGCCTTCAGCGCCTGGAACAGCGGCGCGTCGGCCGGCGACAGCGGCGGCTCCTTGGACTTGCGGCGCGGCCGCCGGGCAGGTTCGTCCTCGATCTTGCGCACCACCACCCGCCGCTCGCCGCGGAACACCGCCCGCGCGCCTTCCGCGTCGCCGATGCCCACGAGCGGGCGGCCGTCGTTCGGGTCCTCGCGCAACAGGCCCTCGAACAGCAGCTGCTCCAGGAGGTCGCGCCACTGCACGGCCGACAGCTCCTGGCCGATGCCCCAGGTGGAAAGCCCGGCTTCCCAGTCGGTGACGTCCTTGGTCTTGCCCAGCAGGTGGTCCACCACGCGGCCGCGGCCGAAGCGGCCGCCCAGCCGGTGGGCGGCCGAGAGCGCCTTCTGGGCCGCCTCGGTGGCGTCGGTCGTCTCGACCTGGCCGGTGCAGAGGTCGCACTGCCCGCAGGGCTTCACGCCCTCCTCGCCGAAGTAGCGGCGCACGCTGGCGGCCCGGCAAGCGACACCGTCCAGCATGGCGTACAGCTGGCGCAGCTTGCGGGTCTGGACCTGCTTGACGCTGTCGTCGACCTCCCGCTCGCCGATCCGGCGCAGCGCCCAGGCGAGGTCGGATGCGCCATAGAGGGTGATGCCTTCGGCCGGATCGCCGTCGCGCCCGGCGCGGCCGATCTCCTGCCAGTAGGCCTCGATGGAGCCCGGCGGGTCGGCGTGGATCACGAAGCGGACGTCCGGCTTGTCCACGCCCATGCCGAAGGCGATCGTCGCCACCATCACGGCCGCGTCGGCCTCCAGGAACTGCTCCAGCCGTTGGGTCCGAAGGTTCCGGTCAAGGCCGGCGTGGTAGGCCAGGGCCGGCACGCCCGCCTGCCTGAGGGCTTCCGCCAGCTTCTCGGTCCCGTCGCGAGAGCCCGCATAGATGACGCCCGAGCGGTCGGGACGCGCGGTCACCAGCTCGACGACTCGCTTCTCCTTGGAGCCCTTCTTGCGCTCGGCGGACAGGATCAGCTCGGGCCGCGCGAAGCTGGCGACGAACTCGCGGGCCGCCTCCAGGCGCAGTTCGCCCCGGATGTCCTCGCGGGTCCGCGCGTCTGCGGTGGCCGTGACCGCCAGCCGCGGCACGTCGGGGAACAGCTCGGCCAGCCGCCCCAGCATCCGGCCCGAGTACCGGATGCTG
>NZ_JAPSKZ010000125.1 GCF_031181185.1 Phenylobacterium sp.
TAGGTCGAGGTGGCGTAGATCGGCGGCATGACCGCGCCGGTCGTGGGATCGTGCTCCTGCCCGCCGTGTATCGCCCGGGTGGCGAAGTCGAGCCGGTTCTTGCCGGGGATGTTGTCGGTCACGCCTTTCGCCTCAGGTAGTTGATCAGGTCGATCCGGGTGATGAGCCCCAGGAACTCCTTGCCGTCCATCACGATCGCCACCTGGTCCATCTCGAACACGGGCAGCAGGGCGTCCAGCGGCTGGCTGGCCTGCAAAGTCGTGAGCTTGGCGGTCATGGCCGTGGAGACCGGCTGCTTGAAACGGCCCTCGGCGGTGCGGCGCTCGACGGCTTCAAGCAGATCGCTCTCGTCGATCAGCCCGATCAGCCGGCCGTCGTCCATCACCGGCAGCTGGCTGACGTCGGCCTGGCGCATGCGGTTGTAGGCCGTGAGCAGCGTGTCTTCGGGACCGACCGTCACCGCCTCCCCCTCCGAGCGGGCGATCAGGTCGCGGAGGTCGCCGTGCAGCTGGCGCTCGGCCAGGCCCTGCTCGGCCACCCAGCTGTCGTTGTACATCTTGGACAGGTAGCGGGAGCCGGTGTCGCAGACGAGGGTGACCACGCGCTTCGGCTCGGTCTGTTCGCGGCAGTACTTCAGGGCCGCCGCCAGCAGGGTGCCCGACGAGGAGCCAGCGAGGATGCCGGCTTTCATCAGCAGCTCACGGGCCGTAGCGATGCTCTCCTGGTCGGTGATGGCGTAGGCCTTCTCGACCAGGCCGAGGTCGCAGATGTCGGGCACGAAGTCCTCGCCGATGCCCTCGACGATCCACGAGCCGGCCTCGACCTTCTTCCCCTCGTTGACGAGCGGAGCCAGGATCGAGCCGACGGGATCGGCCAGGACCATGCGGGTCTTGGGCGAGGCCTTCTTGAAGAAGCGGCCCAGGCCCGTGAGCGTGCCGCCGGAGCCCACGCCCACGACCACCGCGTCGATGTCGCCGTCCATCTGCTCGAAGATCTCAGGGCCCGTGGTGGTCTCGTGGGCGAGCGGGTTCGCGGGGTTCTCGAACTGGTTGATGTAGACGGCGTTGTTCAGCTTCGCGGCGATCGCGGCCGCCATGTCCTGATAGTACTCAGGGTGGCCCTTGCCGACGTCCGAGCGGGTGATGCGCACGTCGACGCCCATCGCCCGCAGGTGCTGGATCTTCTCCCGCGCCATCTTGTCGGGCACCACCAGCAGCAGCTTGTAGCCCTTCAGCAGGCCCACCTGCGCCAGGCCGAGCCCCGTGTTGCCGGCCGTCGCCTCCACGATCGTGCCGCCCGGCTTCAGCCGACCGTCCTTCTCGGCCGCCTCGATCATCGAGCGGGCGATGCGGTCCTTGATGGAGCCGCCGGGGTTGGCGTTCTCCAGCTTCACGAACAGGCGGCAGGGGCCGGCCTCGAAGCCGGTCAGCTCGACCATGGGAGTGCGCCCGATCAGGTCGAGGGCGGAGGCCGCGAGCGGCGGCAGGGGCAGGGTGGTCACGAAGATGCCTCTGGTTTGCGGAAGCGCACGGCCTGCAAACGGAACCGGATTGCTTCGAGTTCAGCAAAGGCAGGTAGACATCAGGCTAAAGCATGGCGCAAGGCGGGAATTCATTGCCGCGGCGAACATTAAGCGGGGCAAGACCTTCCGAGCGCCCGCGGTTGTGGGAGCTTGCAGGACGCGCGTACGTTGATAAAGCGTCCGTCCCCAACGGGAGCCTCCATGATCGGCAGCTGGGTCGCCGTCGTACGCCGGCGCTTTTCGCAGGACGGTCTGTTCTGGGCGTGCGCCGCCACCGTGATCCTGCTGGTCCCGATCCTCCTGGTCGTCGCCTGGCGGGCCACCACGCTGGAGCAGGCCCAGCAGGACGCCGCGCATGCCGCCATGGTGCGTTCGGCCGAGCGCCGGGCGCAGGTGCAGGCGCTCGCCCTGGCGCTCAAGGACGTGGAGAGCAGCCACCGCGGCTATCTCCTGGCGGGCGATCCCAGCTTCCTGCGCCGCTACCACGCCGCCGCTCCGGACCTGGACGACCGCTTCGCCCAGCTCCACCTGGCCTTCGCGGACCAGCCGGACCAGCAGGCGCGGGTGTTCCGGGCCCGCGAACTCGCCTCGCAGCGGATGGAGGTGATGGAAGCGACGCGCCGCGCGCGCGACGTGCAAGGCCTGGAGGCGGCCAGCGCGATCGTCGCCACCCGCCGCGGCGAGAACCTGATGGAGCAGCTGCGCGCCGTCACTGACGAGATCACCGCCGCGGAGGCGCGCAACCTGTCGCAGCGGCTTGAGCAGTCGAACCGGCAAACCCTGCAGGCCCGCCGCGTGGCCTCGATCAGCTTCATGCTGGTGCTGGCCGCTATCGTTGCCGCGGCGGTCATGGCCTTCCGCTACACCAATCTGCGCACAAAGCTGATCACCCGGGCCCGGGCGGAGGCCGAGCGGCGGCAGGCGATCTTCGACTCCGCGATGGACGCCATCGTCATCTTCAACCCCAGCGGGGGGATCGAAACCATGAACCGGGCGGCCGAGGAGATGTTCGGCTACTCGGTGACCGAACTGGTCGGCCGCGACATCTCCACCCTGGTGCCGGACGCCATGGGCGGCGACGCCCTCTTCCTCGACCGGCTGCGCAACGAGCGGAACCTGCGCCAGGGCTCCGCCTGCGAGTTCGAGGCCCGCCGCAGGGACGGCGCGACCTTCCCCGTCGACATCAACTTCGGCGAGATGCACCAGCCCGACGGCGTGCACGCCGTGGCCGTGATGCGCGACTGCACCGAGCGGCGGAAGGCCGAGCTCGCCAAGTCCGAGTTCGTCTCCACGGTGAGCCACGAACTGCGGACGCCGCTGACCTCCATCGCCGGGTCGCTGGGCCTGCTTGTCGGCGGCGCCGGCGGGACGCTCCCCGAGAAGGCCGGACGGCTGATCGCCATCGCCGAGAGCAACAGCCGTCGGCTGGTGCGGCTGATCAACGACATCCTGGACATGGAGAAGATCCAGTCCGGCAAGCTGACCTTCACCCTGCGCCCATTGGATCTGGGCGACCTGGCGCAGCGGGCCATCGACGGCATGAGCGGCCTGTCGAGCGAGACCGGCGTGGCCATCGCCTACGTGCCGCCTGACGCGCCGGTGACCGTCCACGGCGACGCCGATCGGCTGACGCAAGTGGTGACCAACCTGATCTCCAACGCCCTGAAGTTCTCGCCGCGCGGTGGCAAGGTGCAGGTGAAGGTCGAAGTCGCCGGCCGCCATGCGCGCCTGCGCGTCAGCGACCAGGGGCCGGGCATTCCAGCGGAATTCCGCGAGCGGATCTTCGGCCGCTTCGCCCAGGCCGATTCCTCCGACACCCGGCAGAAAGGCGGCACCGGCCTGGGCCTGGCGATCAGCAAGGAGATCGTCGAGCGGCACGGCGGCCGCATCTGGTTCGAGAGCACGCCTGGCCAGGGCGCCACGTTCTTCTTCGAGCTCGCGGCCCAGCGACCCGCCGCCGGCGCACCAGCCGCGCGCACCGGGAACGAGCCGCGCGTGCTGCTGTGCGAGGACGATCCGGACGTCAGCCACGTGTTGGCCGAGGCCCTGCGGGCCCAGGGGTTTGCGGTTGAGGCCACTGCGACCTTGAAGGAGACCCAGACGGCGCTGGCGAGCGGGCGGGCCTTCGATGTCCTGCTGCTGGACATCCGCCTGCCGGACGGCTCCGGTCTCGATCTGCTGCGGCGGATGCGCGCCGATCCTGCCATGCGCCACCTGCCGACGATCATCATCTCGGGCGACCGGGCCGATCGCGAGGCCATGGCCGGGCTGGGCCTGGTGGACTGGATCGAGAAGCCGGTGGACATGAGCCGCCTGCAGGCGGCGCTGGGCCAGGCGATCGACACCAGCGACGACGACGGCCCCCTGGTGCTGCACGTGGACGACGACCCGGACCTGCGCCATCTGGTCGAGGAAGCGCTGTCGGGTCGCTGCCGCCTCGTTTCGGCCGAGAGCCTGGCGGCGGCGCGCTCGAGACTGGCCGAGGCGACGCCCGACCTGGTGATCCTCGACGTCGGTCTGCCGGACGGGTCGGGCCTCGACCTGCTCGGCGAGTTGGTGGACAAGGACGGCCGCCCGATCCCCGTGGTGGTCTTCTCGGCCCAGGCGTTCGACGAGGGCAAGATCGCCGACGCCGTGGACGCGGTGCTGGTCAAGTCGCGCACATCCCTCGGCCAACTGGTCGCCACCGTGCGGCGCCTGTGCGCCGCCACCGCCGCAGAGCCGGCAGAAACCTGAGCGAGGACGAGCGTGCTGAAGATCCTCTACGTCGACGACGAACCCGACATCCGCGAAGTGGCGACCATGTCGCTGGAGATGGACTCCGACTTGGAGGTCCGGGCGGCGGGGTCGGCGGAGGAAGCGCTGGAGGTGCTGGACGCCGGGGGCTGGACGCCCGACCTGTTCCTCCTGGACGTGATGATGCCGGGCGTCGACGGGCCCACGCTGCTGGGCTGGATCCGCCAGCGCCCGCAGTTCGACGCCGTGCCGGCGGTGTTCATCACCGCCCGCGCCCAGCGGCAGGAGTCCGAGCGCTTGATGTCGCTGGGCGCCATCGCCGTCATCGCCAAGCCCTTCGACCCGATGACCCTCGCGGCCGAAGTGAAGGCGGCGGCCGGCCGCTAGACCCTAGACTCGCCGCCTCTTCACGTCGCGCAGCACCTCACGGGCCGCGTTGTGGCCGGGCGCGCCCGTGACGCCGCCCCCGGGGTGGGTTCCCGATCCGCACTGGTAGAGGCCGGCCAGCGGCGTCCGGTAGTCCCCCGCGCCCAGCACCGGACGGGCCGAGAACAGCTGATCGAGGCTCAGGCGGCCGTGCATGATGTCGCCGCCGACCAGGCCGAAGGTGCGCTCCAGGTCCAGCGGCGAGAGGACTTGGCGGCCGATGACCGAACGGGCGAAGCCCGGCGCATGCCTGTCCACGGTGGCGATCATCAGGTCGGCGACCTCGTCACCATGGTCGTCCCACGAGCGGCCGCCCGGCAGTTCTGGCGCCACATGCTGGCAGAACAGGCTGGCGACATGCCGCCCTTCGGGGGCCAGGCTGTCGTCCAGGGTGGACGGGATCAGCATCTCGACGATCGGCTCCCGCGACCAGCCGTGGACGCGCGCGTCCATGTAGGCGCGGTCCATGTACTCCAGCGTCGGCGCGACGATGATGCCCGCGGTCAGGTGGTCGCCCAGCTCGGGCAGCACGGTGAAGCGCGGCAGCTCGGACAAGGCCACGTTCATCCGGAACGTGCCCGAGCCCGAACGGTAGCGGTCCACGCGCTCCCGGAAGTCGGCTGGGAGGACCGCCGGATCGACCTTCGAGAACAGCCGCTGGGGATGCAGGTTGGAGACCACCAGCCGGGCCTTCAGGACCTCCCCGGCCTCGGTGACCACGCCGGTCGCCCGACCCTTCTCGGTCAGCACCTCGGCCACGCCGCAGCCGGTGCGGATCTCGACCCTGCGCTCGCGGCAGCAGGCGGCCATGGCCTGGGTGATGGCGCCCATGCCCCCGATGGCGTGGCCCCAGGCCCCCTTCTTGCCGTTCACCTCGCCGAAGACGTGGTGCAGGAGGACGTAGGCCGAGCCGGGCGTATAGGGGCTCGCATAGTTGCCGACGACGCCGTCGAAGCCCAGGACCGCCTTGATCGGCTCGCTCTCGAACCAGCCGTCCAGCCAGTCGCCGGCCGACTGGGCGAACAGCGCAAGCAGGTCGCGCTTGGCGGCGAGGTCCAGCTTCGACAGCCGGCGCCCGAGGCTGGCGCTCTTCAGGAGTTCGGGGACCGCCTGGGCGAAGCCGCCTTCGACCAGGTTCGGCGGCGTCTGCAGGACGAGCTCGCGCAGGACATCCGCGATGGCGTCGAGCCGCTCGTTGTAGGCGTCGAGCCGCTCGGCGTCGCGCGGCGAGAAGCGGGCCACCTCGGCCTTGGTGCGGCCTTCGCCGGTCAGCAGGTAGTCCCCATCGAAGGGCAGAAAGTTGGCCGCCCGACGCTCCACCACCTTGAGGCCGTGGCGCGCCAGGTCCAGGTCGCGAATAACCTTCGGATTGAGCAGGCTGACCGTGTAGCTGGCCACCGAGTTGCGGAAGCCCGGGTGGAACTCCTCGGTGACGGCGGCGCCGCCGACGACGTGGCGCCGTTCAAGCACGGTCACCTTCAAGCCCGCGGCGGCGAGGTAGGCTGCGCAGGTCAGGCCGTTGTGCCCGGCCCCGATCACGAGAACGTCGGTCATGAGCCTCCGTGTGCCACGACCGGCGCCGCTTGGCGATCAGGCGACCGAGTCCACCACCTTCCGGAGGCCTTCGCGCAGGGCCTTGCAGTGGCCCGGATCGTGCGCCTGCACCAGACGCATCACCTGCAACGCGTCCACGTGAACGGCCACCATGGCGGTGCTCCAGCGGTCCGCCGCCCGGAAGCGGGTGATCAGCTCACACAAGCTGTAGGCCGCCTCGCCCAGTTCGGTGCGCTCGAAGACGCCGGCCATGGCGATGATGCGGTTGGCCGAGACATAGATCTCCTGCACCTGCGGATCGTCCAGGCGGGTGACCTGCTTGGCGAGCTCCAGGATGTGGCAGACGGTCTGGTCGATCTCGTCCAGCGTCCGTTCGCGCAGCTCGACCAGCCGGCCATCGGCGGCGGTCACCGCCTCCTTCAAGGTCAGGCCGGTCTTGTAGTTGAGGGCCTTGGCCAGGCGGTTCTCGTACTTGAACGTCTTGGCTGTCATCACGCGACCGCCTTTCGGGGATTGAGCAAAGCGTCGATCTCGGACTGGGCGAGATCCGGGCCGGCGGGGAAGCCGACCTCGGGCGACAGGTCGTCCTTGCGGCGGCCCTGCATGCCGGGCGGCGGGCCGAACGCCTTGTGGCGACGATCGGGGCCAACGTAGGTCTCGCACTCGACGAACTCCCGCTGGTCCTGGACCAACCAAAGGATGCGATCGAACAGGACCTTGGGCGTGATGGGCTTGGCGACGACGAAGTTGGCGCCACAGTCGCGGGCCTTGAAGACCTGGCTGGACGGGGTGTGGCCGGCGACCAGCAGCACCGGGGCCAGGCGGTTGCGGCCCTCGCGCTCGCGACGCAGGCGCTTCACGAACTCATAGCCGCCGTCGTCCTCGTAGTCCCCGTCGATCACGATCAGATCGAAGTCGACGCGGCGGGCGACCTCCTCGGCGTCCTGCAGCGAGATGTGCTTGCGGATCGCCTTCACCCCGAAGCCGATGAACACCTGGCCCAGGATGTCGAGCTCGGCCTGGCTGTTCTGGACGATCAGGACGACGGTCTTGGAAAGATTGAGGCGCGGGTCGGCGCCGGGGACGCGGCCGGTCATTCGAACAGCTCCAGGTCGCCGGCGGCGGCGCGGGGCTCCAGGCGCGCGAGGCTGAGCGCGGCGGCGACGCCTTCCAGCGGCAGGTCGCGGGCGGCGGCCGCGGCGTCGGCGCGCCACTCGGCCGGCAGGCCGTCGGCGAGCGCGGCCAGGAAGTAGGAAAGGCTGGCGAGGCTCTGGGTCACGTGGTCGAGGTCCTGGACCGCCTCACCGTTCAGACCGCACGCCACCGTCGGACTGAGCGCGTCCTGCAGGCCGGCGCAGCGGCTTTCCAGGTCCTGAAGCACGCCCGCGGCGGCGGTCAGCACGTCGGAAAGGGCAGCGGGTTGCATGGCGCTCATCTTCCGGCTCCTTCGGATCAGAACAGTTCCAGCTCGCCCGCGGCGGCCGGCGCCGGCGGCGGGCGGCGGACCCGCTCGCGCTCGGCTTCGAACGGCGTGACGACCTGGTGCGGCAGGAGGATCTGGCGGGCGCGGCCCGAGCCCGGCCAATATTGGACCCGGCGGGCCTGGTCGCCGCGCAAGCTGCCGCCGACATAGGTCAGGCCCTCCAGCCTCAGGTAGGCTTCGGCGAACTCGGCGTTTGCGGCGCCCACGTCGGTCAGGGCTTTCAGCATCCGGGCGCCGCCGAACAGCTTCACCTCGAGGCGGCTGCGCTGAGCGCCTCGCGCCAGCAGCGCGTTGACCAGCAGCTCCATGGCGTGCGCCCCGTAGCGCTGGGCGTCGCCGGTGGCGTCGGCCTCCTGGGCGCCCGGCAGCAGGAAGTGGTTCATCCCGCCCAGGCCGAGGACCGGATCGCGCATGCAGGCCGCCACGCAGCTGCCGAGCACGGTGGTCAGCACCGCGTCGGGATGGTCGGCGACACAGAACTCGCCCTGCACCACGTGGGTCGGGCGTTGCGCGAGGGCCTCGTACCGGGCGGAGGCGGTCATGTGATTGGGCCGAAGACCGCCTCGATCTTCCCCTTCAGCGTGCCGACGGTGAAGGGCTTCACGAGGTAGTTGTTGACGCCGAACTGCACGGCCCGCTGCACCAGCTCCTTGTCGGCGCGGCCGGTCAGCATGATGAAGGGCGTGGTGCGGATCGGCTCATGGCCGCGGATGGCGCGCAGCAGGCCGAGGCCGTCCAGCTTAGGCATGTTGTAGTCCGAGATCACCAGGTCGGCCTTGCCAGTCAGCACGGCCCGCAGGCCGGCCTCGCCGTCCGGGGCCTCGCGGATCTCGCGGAATCCCAGTTCCTGAAGGCCTGTGCGAACGAGCGAGCGCATGGTCTGTTGGTCGTCGACCACGACGACGTGCATGGAAGCCGCAGCGGGCATCAGGCTTTCTCCACAATCTGGGGACTGACCGCCTTGAGGAGTTCGGCGGCGATCTTGTCGAGCGGCGCCTGGCGCTCGACGGCTCCGATCTCGAAGGCGGCCTTGGGCATGCCGTAGACGACGCAGGTGGCCTCGTCCTGGCCGATGGTGCGGGCGCCGGCCTGGCGCATCTCGAGCAAGCCGCGGGCGCCGTCCCGGCCCATGCCGGTGAGGATGGCGCCGACCGCCCGGGCGCCCACGGTCTTGGCTGCGGACGAGAACAGGACGTCCACGGACGGCCGGTGGCCGTTGACGCGCTCGCCCTCGGCGACGCGACAGCGGGGGCGTGCGCCCCCGACCACTTCCAGGTGCCGGTCGCCGCCGGGCGCCACATAGACGCGGCCGATCTCGAGCGGCGCCCCGTCGGCGGCCTCCTCCACGCGCGGGGCGCAGAGGCGGTCCAGCCGCTCGGAGAAGCTCTTGGTGAAGCTCTCGGGCATGTGCTGGGTGATGACCGTCGGCGGGCAGTTGGCCGGGAAGCGCGAGAGGACGGTGATCAGCGCCTCGACGCCGCCGGTCGACGAGCCTATCGCGATCAGCCGGCCGTCCGGGGCATGGTCGATGCGCGTCGGCGCGGGCGCGCCGGCCACGCGGTCGAGCGGGCGGACCCGGGCGCGCGCGGCGGCCTTCACCTTCTCGGGCAATTCGCGGAAGCCCTCGAGGCCCCCGGTCGACGGCTTGGCGACGCAGTCCACCGCGCCGATCTCCAGGGCCTCCAGGGTGACCTCGGCGCCGCGGGTCGTCAGGGTCGAGACCATGACCACCGGCATCGGCCGCAGACGCATGATCTTCTCCAGGAACTCGATGCCGTTCATGTTCGGCATCTCGACGTCCAGCGTCAGCACGTCGGGATTGAGGGCCTTGATGGCCTCGCGCGCCTCGTAGGGGTCGCCGGCCTGGCCGACGACCTGGATCTCCGGGTCGCGGGACAGCACCGCCGAGATCAGGCTGCGCATGGTCGCGGAATCGTCGACGACGAGGACCCGGATCATCGGGCCTGCTCCTTCAAGCGATAGATGGTCACACCGTCGGACTCGACGGCTGCGGCGGCAGGCCCCGAGATGCGTTCGGAATGGCCGAGGTAGAGGCGGGCGGCCGGGTTCATCAGCGGCAGGAAGCGGCTGAAGACGCGGGCTTGCGTCGCCTCTTCGAAGTAGATCACCACGTTGCGGCAGAAGATGGCGTCGAACTTCCGCCGCATCGGCCAGTCGGCCATCAGGTTCAGCTCGTTGAAGACGATCAGCCGGCGCAGCGTCTCGGATGCGGCCCAGCGCTCGCCGTCCTTCTCGAACCAACGGCTCCGCAGATCACCGGGGATCTGCAGCATGCTGGAGGCGCCATAGACGCCCGCCCGCGCATGGGCGAGGACGTTGGTGTCGATGTCGGTGGCCAGCACGCGGATGTCGTGGTCGGGCGCGTCGGGCATGAGCGAGAGGATGGTCAGCGCGATCGAGTAGGGCTCCTCGCCGCTGGAGCAGCCGGCGGACCAGATGCGCACCGACCCGCCGCGGCGGGCGGCCTCCAGCAGGGGCTGAAGCCGTGTCTTCAGGTGGTCGAAGTGGTGCGGCTCGCGGAAGAAGCGGGTCACGTTGGTGGTCAGCGCCGCGATCATACGCTGGCGCTCGTCCACGTTGCGTGCGTCGGCGACCAGGGCGCAGTACTCGCGGAAGCTTTCCAGCCCCAGGCTACGCAGCCGCTTGGCGAGCCGCGAATAGACCAGCGTCGCCTTCGATTCCGAAAGCGCGATTCCGGCGCAGTCGTGGAGGATGGCGGCGATGCGCCGGAAGTCCTCGGCCTGGAAGACGAACTCGCCGTCGACCAGCCGCTTGCCGTCCGCGCCTGCCGGCGAGACCTGGGTCACGCAGCGGCCTCCAGGTCTTCCTGCGGGAACAGGCCGGTCAGCGACAGGAAGCTGACCATCCGGCCGTCGATGGCGAGCAGGCCCCGCACCGACGAGCGGGCGAGATCGGAGCCCACGTCGGGCGTCGGCTGGATCATGTCGTCGGTGATGGTCAGGATGTCCGAGACCGCGTCCACCAGCAGACCCACGATCTGCTTCTCGACCTGGGCCACGATGATGACGTGCCGCGCCGTCGGGTCAGCCGCGCCCAGGCCCAGGCGGGCGCCCAGGTCCAGGATCGGCAGCACGGCGCCGCGCAGGTTGATCACGCCCCGCACGAAGGCCGGCGCCTGCGG